>JAAUPN010000093.1 GCA_012033105.1 Coleofasciculaceae cyanobacterium RL_1_1 | reverse complement strand
CGATCTGCTCTGGGATACCATTCACGAAGCCCTGAGCGGCAAACGCGCCCTCGAGCAGTCATCCCCCTGGAGTGATCTCGTCGGTAAACCCGTCGTCGCCTCCAATATCACCCTCTCGCAACATCCCACCTCCGGCCCCTACAGTTGCCCCTTCGATGACGAGGGAATGCCCACACGTCAAACCACATTCATCGATCAGGGCGTCCTGCAACTGTTTTACACCGATCGCCAATCGGTAAACAACTCGGCAGCGGCAGCACCGGCAACGGCTTTCGCCCCAACCTCGAAAGCTATCCATCACCAGGTTTATACAACTCGATCGTCTCACCCGGCCAACAGGACTTGATGACACTCATCGCCAGCCTCAAGGAAGGTTTAGTCGTCGATGAAGTGCTTGGAGGAGGAAGCGGACTCGCGGGAGACTTTTCGATTAATGTCGCCCTGGGCTATTACGTTCGAGGAGGCGAAATTCTGGGACGGGTGAAAGACACGATGGTGTGCGGTAATGTCTATGCGGCGCTCAAAAATGCGATCGAAATCGGTAGCGACACCGTTTGGAATGGATCGTGCTGCACACCATCAATCATTGTTGATGGACTTTCCGTAATCGGTCAATCATAAAACGATCACTCTACACTAGTCATTACCCTTCGCCCTAAGCTAGCATTTACATGCAGTAGGTCTACAAATAAACCCTTTTGATCTAGCTGACTTACATTTTTCTTGTACTAATCTCTCGTACTAATCTATGAGTTGTCTCCCTCCAAACGTTGACAAGTACTGACCGTTTTTGTGTAGCCATCTTTCAGTTCAAAATAAATTCCTATAGATCTAGATTTACAAAACCAATTAAGAGCTGCTTGTATCAGCCAATCAAAAGATAGCCTGTATCATTTTTTGAATTGCTATATTAAAACCGATCGTCATACCAAAATATTCACAACATGAAAAATAAAATCCAAGATCAATCACTATACCGAGAAT
The DNA here is from genome assembly GCA_012033105.1 of Coleofasciculaceae cyanobacterium RL_1_1. Lineage (GTDB taxonomy): Bacteria > Cyanobacteriota > Cyanobacteriia > Cyanobacteriales > Geitlerinemataceae > RDYZ01. The sequence goes on along the minus strand of JAAUPN010000093.1, from coordinate 14,580 downwards.
ATTTATTTTTTAAAGCTCTAAAGCGACCGAAAACAGCTTTGAAAAAGGTGAGTCGAATGACTCAGCATATCTTTCAAGATTTGAAGCGAACCCGCAGTTATGATCCCGCCAGTTCTGAGATTGTCAATCATCGAGAAATCTGTCTGATTGGCTTTCGACGTTGTGGTAGCCATACCTTCATTACTTGGGTAATGAAGCAGAGTGAAATATCCCCACGTCCCAAGCATCTTAATGATATTCAACCGGGAGAAAATCCCTTTCGTCATCAATACGAATATTTCCTAGATCATTACGCTCAGAAGCATCCTGGTGTAACGAAGCAACTACGAAAAGAATCCTTTGGAAATCTCACCAAGAAAAGTACACTGATTTATAACTATGAAGATTTTAGCCTCAAACAGATTTTTCAGCCTCGATTCATACAACAACGAGAAATGTACGTAGGCAAAAGTGAGACTTGTTTTGATGTGTTATTGCTGCGTGACCCTTATAATTTGCTAGCGAGTCGCTTCAAGAAAGGGTTTCGATCGGTAAAAGCATGGCATCAGAATTTTGCTGACATGTGGATTGAATTCGCCAAGGAGTATTTGGGTGAAACTCAATTTTTAACAAACAATAAATTGTGTGTGAGCTATAACGAGTGGGTGACCAGTCGTGATTATCGTCAAACGATCGCAGAGAAATTGGGATTGACGTTTACCGATCAAGGGTTCGACACCGTCAACACTCAGGCGGGTGGTAGTTCCTTTGATGGCCTTGAATATCGTGATAATCCTTCTCAAATGAAGGTCTTTGAACGATGGAAACACTACGAGAAAGATCCGATATTTTGTCAGATTTTAAATAATTCCGAAATGCTTGAATTGTCTGAGAAAATTTTTGGTCATATCCCAGGTACTGAAAACTTTATTCGATAAGACGAATTATCTCTCTTCTCTCACTATTCATAACGTGAGGATCGGCCTAAGAGCAACGCAAAACCCACATATAGCAAAGATCGATTAGGTTAGGACACATCAAAAAAACTGAGAGCACTGAGCGGAGTCGAAGTGCAGTTTTCAGCTTAGATGAGATTGTTCTAACTGAATTGCTACCTGCCATAACACAACCATCTTGGTTGTTCGCTCGTATTGATGACACAAACAAAAACGACTTGTATCATTGCGTTTACTTCTCCGTCAATCAGCAAGCTAGAAGCTTGGGTTACCTGGATCGCCGATCCCGTACTCACCTTAAATAAGAAGGGATGATCACATCTCAAGCATCCCATTTTTACTATTGAGATGCTTGAGATCTCTGAACTTCTTTGACGTTTGGCGTTGCTCGTAACAGAAGACTTAAGACGCTTTCACTAACACGAGATCGTCCTCAATTTTTGCTTCCAAAACAGGTAGTGGCGTTTCCGATGGCCCCACCGTAACGCTACCATCCGGTGCGAATTTTGAATCATGACACGGGCAAATAAACTCGCTTTCACCATCCCATTCCACGGTGCAGCCTTGGTGAGGGCAGAGGGAGTTCACCCCAAGTATAGTGTCGGGATTAGCTGGGTCGCGGATTACGGTTGCGGACAGCTCTTTACTTGCGATAAAGCCAGCGGCATCGAGTTCAGCCACGCGACCGATCGCGGAAAAGCCGTCAGCGCGAGGGGCGGCATCTAGTGGTTCGGGTGTGTCGCTGCCCACCTCGGGGTATCGGTTGCGTCGGTGGTCTCAGCCTCGTCGATCGCTGCTTCGTCTTGTGTTTGACATGCTGCGATTACGACGGGTAGGGAGGTGGCGAGGAAGCCGACGCCAACCCAGTTAAAAAATTACGACGTTTCATGGTGATAACTCCTGTGCAAGGATTAGACCTTTCTAAACTATTGTATCGACTATTCAAATTTAATCTTTAGCTCGCATGAATATCTGAACCAATCCAGACCTTTTTCCTCCTGATTCATCGACTTCCGAAGAGATTACAGGCGCTGTAAAGTCGTAGTTTCTAACAGTGGCTATCATCATAGCCTTCCAATTAACTTCGGAATGGTGATCACCGATCTTGAAGATTCTCAAGAATAAATATGGGCCAATTAGAGGAACTACCGTAATGGGTTTGCGGCCACTTTTTGATCGAGATACTCAGGGAAGATGGATCAAAAATAAGTTGATAAAATTTCTCAATTAACCTGAAGCTTTTCTACTCAAAGTATATTCTCGAACTGTATTCTTAAATCCTATTATTAATCTCTGTTTAAACTATTTTATTTTGATAGGCTAACACATTGATAAATAGACTGAATCTTAAATTAATTGGAGTTGTATTCATTACGACTTTAAAATATTTCTCACTCAATAAAACTATTGCACATGGATTCTTTCCGGTCTCGGCTCTCCCCCCTTATCCCCTAAATACCGTGCGTCTAACTATTCTTGCGGGTTTTCTTCAGCTACTTAAAGGCATTGAACAGGTTGGTGAATTTTTAGAGTTTCTCATCATGCCGACAAGTCTTTCGATCGTGTTGTGCGGTCTGAGCTATCAGATCCTTCTGACTGGTTACTTTGATGCACCGACGGCTGCGATCCTGGCAAGCTCGATCGGTCTTACCCTCGGCGCGATGTTGCACAAATCCCAATAATTCTCAATCATCCATCATCTATCGATCCTGCATCTAGCGTGTTACGCGAAAGTCCAGACTGCGTGAGCGTACGAATGGGGTGGCACACAGTACAATGGCAGTCGTCGATTATCCGTATTTCAATTTAGACGCCGTACCGTTTATTGCAGCGGTCGTTTGTCCGGCAGTGTGTACACCATGGCTAAAATCCTCATTGTCGAAGATAACGAAATGAATCTTGATATGCTCTCGCGTCGTCTAAAGCGCAAAGGGCATGAAATTGTTTCGGCGATGGATGGCGGTAAGGGTGTTGAGATGTCGAAAACAGAATGTCCGGATATCATCCTGATGGACATGGGATTGCCGGTAATTGATGGCTGGGAGGCGACGCGGCGCATTAAGGCGGAGCCGATGACGGCGAATATCCCGGTGATTGCTTTGACGGCTCATGCGATCGCGGGTGATCGCGAAAAGTGTATCGCGGCGGGCTGCGATGACTATGATACGAAGCCGATCGAGCTGCCCCGTTTACTCTCAAAGATCAATGATTTGTTAGGGATTTGTTAGGGTAGGGGAAGAAGGTTAAGTTCAGGTCAATCTAGACAAATTGCAAGTCAATTGATTTGGCGTCAGCGTTAAGCTTTGACGTGGGCAGGCGTAATTCTGCTGTTGATTGTCATGATGGTAAACGAGGCTGTCTAACCTCTGACTCATCAATTTACGTTGTAATCGCAGTCTTCGGCACTACATTTCCTTAGGTTGCGTTCGACCCATTTCTCCCTTTGCACCTCGTTTACTGCTTTCGATCATGATCCCCGATCGCGCTTTTCTGCCCCATGTGGCCTTGCAGTATACCCTCGCTGGATTTAGTGCGGGGTTTGGTGTTCTTTTGTTAGCCTGGGCGATCGATCTGCAAGCGAGTCATTTCCGTTCACCCCAAATCCGCACAACGGGTGATTCGCTGATCACCATTTGTCCGATCGCCATCGCCAAAATCCTGTGCTGTGGCTGATTGATGTGCTGCCGATCGCCTCTGGGCTGGTCGCAGGGCAAATCGGTCGTCAAATGTCTCAGCGATCGCTCGCCGATGCAGAGCGTAAGCGATCGTTAGAACGCCAGCGACGTGCTTCGAGCGAACTGGCGCAGAACAGTCAGGCGTATCTCGGCAACCTCAATGCGACCTTGCGCGGGATTACGACCACGGCAGCGGAAGCATTGGGACTGGATGGTGTCAGTATTTGGCGCTACGACAGTCCGGATCGCCAGCGTTTGACGGTTTTGGAATGTTACACCGTGGCGACCAATCAGCACGATCAGGGTCGGACGTTAGATCTGGTTCCGTCGGGGGATCAATCAAAGGTGATTTTATCCGATCGCGGGTTTGCGATCGCCGACATCACCCTAGAACCCTTTGCACCTGAAATTGTGCGCACCTACTGCGAGCAGCAGCAGATTCTGAGTTTACTCAGTGTGCCGGTTTGGCAAGATGGGCGAGTGTGTGGCTTTGTTTGGTTTGAGCGCAAGACTCCGCCCCGTCGCTGGTCAGAGGATACACAGCAATTTGCCCATTCGATTTCTGATTTTATTTCGCTAGCCCTCGAAACGAGCGTACGAACCTCGATCGAAAAGGCGCATTGGGAAAGTGAAGAGCGGTTTCGTTGGCTGTCCGAAGCAACGTTTGAGGGCATTATTATCTATGCCGATCGCGTCATTGTGGATACGAATCAAGCGATCGTTTCGCTCTTCGGCTACGATTCGGACGAGCTGATCGGTATGAACCCTTTGGATCTGCTGGCTCCGGCCTCACGCCCAACGATCGAACTCTACGAGCAATCGGGTTCAGAACAATCGATCGAGGCGATCGGCCAACACAAAAATGGATCAATACTGCCGATCGAATTGCAAGGGCGTCAGTTGCCATATTACGGCCAAAAGGTGCGGACGATCGCCGTGCGTAACATTGCCGATCGGCATCGTGCCGAGGCGGCTTTGCGGGATAGTGAGAGCCGCTATCGAGCGATCTCCCAGCTCACCTCTGACTACATTTACGCGGCGGACGTGTCGCTCAATGGCGATCTCAGTTTCGAGTGGGTTACCCAAGCCTTTGAGCGCATTTCAGGCTATACCGCCAAGGATCTCGAAACCCGAGGCTGGATGAGTATTGTGGTGCCGGACGATGTGGATCAGTTGCGTCAGTTTGCGATCGAGCAGCTTCTCGGGTCGGGCAGCCTGGATTATCGTATTGTCACCAAAACCGGGGAAATCCGCTGGCTCAGGGATTATGCCCGCCCCCACTGGAAAAATAACCGCGCGGACGATCGCAAGCTACTCGGAGCCGTGCAAGATATCACCCCCGCCAAGATCGCCGAAGCAGAACTACGCGACGCCAAAACCACCGCCGAAACCGCCAACCGGCTGAAAAGCGCCTTTCTAGCCAACATGAGCCACGAGTTGCGGACACCGCTGAACGCGATTATTGGCTACAGCGAGATCATGTGTGAAGAAGCGGAGGATAGTGGGGATGAGGACACGATCGAGGATCTGAAAAAGATCAGCACGGCTGGAAATTATTTACTATCGCTGATCAACGATATTCTCGATATTTCCAAGATCGAAGCAGGCAAGATGGAGCTTTATCTTGAACCGTTTGATCTGACGGTCTTTATCGAAGAGGTGAGCGACACGATCGCACCACTCATCCAGAAAAATGGCAATCGCTTTGAAACCCGCTGTGAGGTCACCCAGCCGATGCGTGCCGACCTCGGTAAGCTACGCCAGATCGCCATTAACCTCCTAGGAAACGCCGCTAAATTCACCGAAAACGGAACGATTTCGCTCACGATCGAACCCTATAGCGACCCGATCGAACCTCAACCCGGCGATCCCCACGTCTACCTCGATCAGGTGCAACAACCGATCGTCACAACTAGCACTGCGGTGGTGATAACTTCCACCAAAACCTCCACCGAGACCTCCACCGAGACAGCCTCCAGGATTTCCGAACCACCGTCCCCATCGGAACCGGCGTTTATTGTTCTGAGCGTGCATGATACCGGAATCGGGATTGATCCCGATCGGCTGGCGGTTTTGTTCGAGCCTTTTGTTCAAGAAAATGCATCAACAGCCCAGCATTACGGCGGTACGGGTCTCGGCCTGACGATCGCCCAGCGCTTTTGTCACCTGATGGGTGGTCGGCTAAATGTGGAAAGCCAGGTGGATCGCGGCTCAATCTTTCGTGCGATTTTGCCCCTGGATGTTCCCGATCGTCAGACCCGTAGCCCCGACTCCGACGCGACAACCTCCGCATAAAACGCCCTCCCATTCAGATTGGATCGAGCTTCAATTCAGTGGAAGAGTCAGACGAATGGTGCTATTCCCGTCATCCAGACTGCCCATGATACAGAGTGGTTACCAAGCAAGCGTTATATTGGGAAACACAATCGTTAGTTGCGTTCGCGCCTGCTGCGATTCGTTCATGGTTGCGTGATTGTGCAAGCGATCGCCAACAGCCGTCCCCCCTATCCAATAATGAGTTCAGATGACAGCGGCTCAATCTGCAAGTGTGTTGGTCGTTGACGATAACGAAGCCAACCGTGATTTGCTGAGGCGGCGATTAAAACGGCAGGGCTATCGTGTAACCGTTGCCGAAGACGGGTTTCGGGCGCTTGAGCTAATTCAAGCCAGTGAGTTTGATCTCGTCTTACTTGATATCATGATGCCGCGCATGAACGGCTATCAGGTGCTTGAAGAGCTAAAAGCGAACCCGGATCTCCGTCATATCCCCGTACTTGTGATTTCAGCGCTCGATGATCTCGACAGCGTAGTGAAATGTATCGAATTGGGAGCGGAAGATTATCTTCCAAAACCGTTCAATCCGATTTTGCTCAAAGCGCGAATTAGCGCCTGTCTAGAAAAAAAGCGCCTCCGTGACCAAGAAAAAGCCTATCTAGACGAAATCAGACGTGAGCGGGAGAAATCCGATCGCTTGCTGCTGAGTATCCTCCCCGAACCGATCGCCGAACGCCTCAAGCAAAGTCCTGAGACGATCGCCGATAGCTTTACCGAGGTTAGCGTCTTATTTGCCGACATTGTGGGTTTCACCAAACTCTGGTCGCGGATTTCCCCAGTTGATTTGGTGGAACTCCTCAACGAAATTTTTTCGGCCTTTGATCGACTGGCCGAAAAAAATCAGCTCGAAAAAATCAAAACGATCGGAGATGCCTACATGGTCGTCGGTGGGTTACCGATTGCCTGCGATAACCATGCGCAGGCGATCGCCCAAATGGCGCTCGACATGCAGCGAGAGATTGCCCGGTTTAACCTCGGCAATCACGAGCCCTTCAGCATTAGGATCGGTATTAACACAGGCCCCGTCGTGGCCGGTGTGATCGGTCGTAATAAATTTACCTACGATCTCTGGGGCGATACGGTCAATACCGCGAGCCGGATGGAATCCCACGGGATTGCCAACAGCATCCAGATCACGGAAGCCACCTATGACCTGATCAAAGATACGTTTATCGTTCAAAAACGCGGCGAAATTGAGGTGAAAGGTAAAGGTATCATGACAACTTATCTACTCATCGATCGCCAGCCACCGACTTAAAATCGCACCAAAATAGGCAAGAACGTTAGATAGTGGATTCAAGTATCCAGTAGCTCACATCAACAGGGACATCAGGCGGAAGATCGCGGCATGAAACGACAGATATCACAAAGGGTAGGCATGGCGATCACGCAGTTCCAGGGCTGGAGTGCCTCCCGATTTAGCAAAATTCACGACGAAAAACAGATTAGACAGATGAATGGTTGGTCGATCATGCGGGCGATCGGGGTCTTCACCACAACGCTGGCCATCACTCAGCCGATGCCGGGATTCGCCGCCAGTGACATCGCAGCACACTGGGCGCAATCCTGCCTCGCAGAACTTGAAACACGCAATATTCTCCAGACCGATGGTCGCGATCGCCTCAGACCGGATCAACCGCTCACACGCGGTGATTTTGCCACCATCATCGCCCAAGCCTTTGGCGATCGACCCTTCGTGAATTCCGCTCCCGAACCCGCCGATCGCGCGACCCGTTTCCTTGATGTCACCGCCAAACACATCAACGCCGCCGGAGTCGCCCGTGCCGATCGCCTGGGATTTCTCGATCGATACGTTGATCGCGTGTTTTATCCCGATCAGTATCTCAACCGCTGGGAACTCTGGACGAACGTGATCGATGGCTTAAACCTGCCGACACCAAACCGAGTTGATCGGCTGCTCGCTCGCGCCTTTGACGATGAAGCCGCCATCCCCACCGAAGTCCGTCCCGCGATCGCCAGTGCCGTTGATCGTGGCTGGATCGCCAACGATCCCGATCCGCGCCAACTCAGCCCCAACGCCACCGCCACCCGCGCCGACCTCGCCGTGATGATCTGTCGCATCCAGGCCGATCAGCTCCCCGCCGACGTGATCCCCCGTACAGCGATCGCCTCCTCTCAACTCCACGAGCTGCGCGGCGTCTGGCTCACCAATATTGACAGTACCGTCCTCTTTTCGCGTCGCAACCTTGACCTCGCCTTAACCCGTCTTGCCGACCTACAATTCAACACGGTCTACCCCACCGTCTGGAACTGGGGTTACACACTCTATCCCAGTGCGGTCGCCGAAGCCACCTACGGCATCGCCATAGATCCTCATCCTGGTTTACGCCGTCGCGATATGCTCGCCGAAGCCGTCGATCGCGGCCACGAGCTGGGTTTACGGGTGATTCCCTGGTTTGAATTTGGCTTTCAGGCTCCCTCCGACTCCGAACTCGCACAGTTACATCCCGACTGGCTCACCCAAAAAGCCGATGGCAGCTTGACGATGATGGAAGGCGAGCATGAGCGCGTCTGGCTCAATCCGTTTAATCCCGAGGTGCAGCAGTTTATCCTCGATCTGGTGGTTGAACTGGTGGAAAACTACGACATCGATGGCATTCAGTTCGATGATCACATGGGTCTACCGGTTGAGTATGGTTACGATCCCTACACGATCGCGCTCTATCGCGCTGAACACGACGGTAACGATCCCCCCGATGATCCCCACGATCCCGCCTGGGTGGCGTGGCGTGCCGATAAAATCACACAGTTCATGAGACAGTTATTTTTCGCGGTGAAAGCGATCGATAACGAAGTTGTGATTTCGGTAGCGCCGAATCCCCAGGAGTTTGCCTATAGCCGCTATTTGCAGGACTGGGAACGCTGGGAGCGGATGGGTATTGTCGAAGAGCTGATCGTGCAACTGTATCGTCGTAATCTCGAATCGTTTGAAGCGCAGCTCAACACACCGGAATTGCTGGCCGCACGGGATCATATTCCCACGGCGATCGGGGTTTTGGCGGGGTTACGCGATCGACCAGCAGATACAGCCTTGATGGTGCAGCAGGTCGAAACGGTGCGGGAGAATGAGTTTGATGGGGTTGCGTTTTTCTTTTATGAAAGTCTCTGGCAATGGTCGCTAGAAACGCCAGAGGAACGCGAAGCTGCGATCGAGCAACTGTTTGAAGAGGAGGCGATCGCGCCAACAGTTTACGAACCGTAAGCACACTGATTCATTGCGACCCAAGCTGGGTCTGCCATCAGGATCGTTGAAGCATCCCTCTGCGATCGTTCCAACGCTCTGCGTTAGAACGATCAAAACAAAAAAAAGTGGCTAAACCATTCACCATTCGCCCAGTCTCGCATCCAATTCGGCTGATGCAAGCACCGGTGAGCGGGAAATAGTCGCCACCTTAAAGTAGAGAGAGGAAATGCAGGATATGACATCCTACGAGACATGGAGTGAAGTTAAAATTCAACTCCTCTATAGGCCAAACGCGGTTTTCACCTGTTTAACCCAAGCTTGAATGCGTGCATCGGACTCATCTGGTTGATTATCAAGATCCAGCGCCAGACCCACGAAATAGCCGTCTTGTTCGGCGATCGAAGCTTCATGGTCGTAGTCTGACGCGGGACACACGCGGTTGGCGACGGTGGTTGCACCGCGACCAGAAATCTTGTTGGCTAAATTGCCCATGGCATCGAGGAAGTTATCGGCATAACCCACCTGGTCGCCGAGACCAAAGTACGCCACCTTCTTGCCTGAAAAATCAACACCATCGAGATCCTCAAAGATATCTTGCCAGCCAGCAGGTAATTCACCCGTATCCCAGGTTGGCGACCCGATGATGATTTTGTCATACTCATTAAATTTACTGAGTTCGACATCACCAATGTTGTGTAGATCAATGACAGCATCCCCACCGAGTTCTTGCCGAAGGCGATCCGCTATTTCTTCTGTATTTCCAGTTTGGGTGTCAAAAAACAGTCCAACTTTAGCCATAATGATGAAGCTTTTGAGAAAAAGTGTCAATAGTAAGAGGACAAAAACTTCGCCAGACGCTGACCCACAGTCACCCGAAGATACCGGTCGAGCGAAGCTTAATTGCAATACATCCGAACGTTAATCACAAACATCGTTGAGACCCCGTAGGGGCAGTCACGCTAATCAACGATATCCACAGAGGTTTGGCTCTCGATCGAAACGCCTATTTCGAGGGTTCCATCACAGCATCTAGCGCTTGCTCAACTCGCTTAAAGTCAAAGCAGGAACGCAGCGCGTGCCAGAGATGACCTTGCAAGAAGAAAAACGATTAGACGTGGGTTCGTCCGCCTGTTTTGCTAGAGCATTATTGCGAACTAAGCTCACTAAGCAATATTAAACCCTAAATGAGAAGCTATTGCAACTATTGTCGAAAAATTGTCGTGTGTGGGTCGTGAGACTTTAATGGTCATCGGATACGCCGGAGGAATGGGAAGGGGCGATCGCGCCGACGGTAGCCCCCCATTCTCTCGTGACCTAATACCCAATCCGTTTGTACATCGACCCAGATCGTCATTCTGATACGAAATCTGCTTGTGTCTGGGCTCAGATCGTCGCGCTCAGTGAAAACCGCACTATTCGCTTTGCGAAGGCTGCGCCAACGACTCCGCTCAGTGCTCATTGGAGTTTTTCATGATCTCCACAAGCCGAGCCAGATTTGGTATTAGTTTAGGCCGAATTTCAAGCCCAAAAAAGCGATCGCAGTGAAGGCGATCGGGCTTTTTTGATTCGCAAGGTTTGATGGTGGTGGGCGATGCCCTACAGACTAAAGTTGACTAGGAAGCAGCCTGACGCTCTTTTGCTTCCTTGATCACATCTTCCGCAACGTTTTTCGGACACGGCGCGTAATGGTCAAACTCCATCGAAAACTGACCACGACCCGAGGTCATCGTCCGCAGATCACCGATGTAGCCGAACATTTCGCTCAGTGGCACTTGTGCTTTGATGCGGACACCCATCGGGTTCGACGATTGCTCGCCGATCATGCCACGACGACGGTTAAGGTCGCCGATCACATCACCCACATGGCTATCCGGCGTAAACACGTCCACTTTCATGATCGGTTCCAGGATTTGTGGGCCTGCTTTCGGCATCGATTGACGATAGGCCGATTTCGCCGCAATCTCGAAGGCGATCGCCGACGAGTCAACCGGGTGGAAACCACCGTCATTGAGCGTGACTTTCAAGTCCACACAGGGGAATCCAGCGAGGGGGCCTTTGTCGATGCTTTGCTCGAAGCCCTTGTTAACCGCTGGCCAGTATTCACGGGGAACGTTACCACCGGTCACTTTGGACTCGAAGGTGAAGCCCGATCCCGGTTCTCCCGGCTCGATCGTGTAATCAATCTTGCCGTACTGACCCGAACCACCCGACTGTTTCTTGTGGGTGTAGCTGTCGTTGATCGTCTTGGTAATCGACTCACGGTAGGCCACCTGGGGTTTACCGACTTCGACTTCGACACCGTGGGTACGCTTGAGGATATCCACCTTAATGTCGAGGTGAAGCTCACCCATCCCTTTGATGATGGTTTCGCCGCTTTCCTGGTCGGTTTCCACTTGGAATGACGGATCTTCTTGCACCATTTTGCTCAGTGCTAGACCCATTTTTTCGTTACCACCTTTGTTGATGGGCGAAATGGCGATCGAGATCACCGGATCGGGGAAGACCATCGGTTCAAGGGTTGCCGGTTGCTTCGGATCACAAAGCGTGTGACCGGTCTGGACGTTTTTCATCCCGACGATCGCGATGATGTCACCCGCTTGGGCGGACTCGATTTCCTCGCGTGAATCGGCGTGCATTTCCACCATGCGTCCCACCCGCTCGGTTTTACCCGTAGCGGTATTGAGGATGGTGTCGCCTTTTTTGAGCGTACCGGAGTAAATCCGGGTGAAGGTGAGCGCACCGAAGCGATCGTCCATAATCTTGAACGCCAAAGCACGGAGCGGCTTTTCGGGATCGACGATCGCGTATTCGCCGGTCTCATTACCTTCGAGGTCAACTTCAGGCTGAGGCTTCACTTCCGTCGGGCTCGGCAGATAGTCCACCACCGCATCGAGGACAAGCTGGACGCCTTTGTTTTTAAACGACGAACCGCAGTAGGTCGGGAAGAAGATCAGCTCGCGTGTTCCTTTACGGACGCAGGCTTTGATCTCATCGATCGTCAGCTCTTCCCCTTCCAGGTACTTCTCCATCATCTCGTCGTCGGCTTCAACCGCCGTCTCGATGAGGGCGCTGCGGTATTCCGCCACTTTATCCTTCATGTCTTCAGGGACATCGGTGATCTCGTAGTTCATCGGATCACCCGAATCATCCCAGACCCAGGCTTTTTCGGTGAGCAGGTCAACCACACCGACAAATTCGGTTTCCATGCCGATCGGTAGCACCATCACCAGCGGTTTTGCCGCCAGAATCGTTTCCACTTGATGGACAACGCTGTAGAAATCAGCGCCGGTACGATCGAGCTTGTTAACGTAAATAATCCGCGCGACTTTCGAGTCGTTCGCGTAGCGCCAGTTGGTTTCCGACTGAGGCTCAACCCCACCGGAACCGCAGAAGACACCGACGCCGCCGTCGAGAACTTTGAGCGAGCGATAGACCTCGATCGTGAAGTCAACGTGTCCCGGAGTGTCAATAATATTGAACTGGTGATCGTTCCAGAAGCAGCTCGTTGCAGCCGACTGAATCGTAATACCGCGTTCTTGCTCCTGCTCCATGAAGTCTGTGGTAGCTGCACCATCGTGCACCTCACCGATTTTGTGGATTTTGCCGGTGAGCTTCAGGATGCGTTCGGTAGTGGTCGTTTTTCCCGCGTCTACGTGAGCGAAGATGCCGATATTGCGATAGCGAGTCAGGTCTTTCATGTTTTCGATCTAGGGTCGGGTGCTATGAACGGTTATTGACCACGAGCCTTGCCCCAAGGGGGGTGGGAACGTTTCCGTGCAGACAAGTCCGATGAATTCTGTGATCCTTCGGAGATGCGGGAGGGCCCGTTTGTGCCCATAGCGACAGTATTTAGTGTTAACCGATTGTAAAGCTCTTTGATCCAGAGGTAAATCAACTTGCGATCGCAGTAATTTTCAGATCGCGTGAACTCTCTTGTTTGCGCTTCGTAACGTTTGACCTGTTTTGACGTGTGAGGGATGCGCTAGATTCGCGGTTGTGGGATGTCAAGTTGGGGTAGGTGATGCAGGGTTTAAGTTAGAGCGAACAGAGTTTGGGGATTTGATGGCCTTGGGAGTCGGTAGGGTTCGGAATCGTTAATCGGGATGGCTTGGTTTTTTGCGACTGGGTGAGCGTGTTGCTTGGGGTGACCTTCCCCATTCTGGAGGCTGGGCGAGAAGCTGGGAGGCTTGATGGGGCGGAAGGGGCGGGGAAAACCAAAAGCCTTGTCCATAGTTGCAGCCCAGAGCTTGTAGGAAACGAAGTTGCGCCACGGTCTCAATCCCTTCGGCGATCGTTTTGAGTCGCAGCGTTCGGGCTAGGGCGACGATCGTTTTCGCGATCGCCTGACTTTCGCGGCTATGTTCGAGATCCTGAACGAAGGATTTATCGAGCTTTAAGGTTTGCACAGGTAAGCGATGCAGATAGCTGAGGGATGAATAACCCGTGCCAAAGTCATCGAGTCCAAGGTTGATATCGAGCGATCGTAATCGCCGAAAAATTTCAAAGGTAGCTTCGACATCTTCCATCGCCGTACTTTCCGTGATCTCGAGTTTGAGCGCGGTATTTGGAATGCCGCTCTCCTGGATGATCTCGCGCAGACGATCGATAAACTCTGGCATCTGGAGCTGTTTCCCCGACACATTAACGCTCACAAAGAGGGGATGAGTTACGGGAATACTGGCTGCCCACTGTTGGGCTTGGTGACAGGCTTCTTGCAAAATCCATTGACCGAGGGGAATAATCAAGCCCGTTCTTCACACACTGGATAAACTCGGCGGGAGACACACGCCCTCGACTGGGATGCTCCCAGCGCATCAACGCTTCAAATCCGCAGATAGCCCCGCTACCGAGGTGAACGATTGGCTGATAGTTCACGCGAAACTCTTCGCCGAGTTCGGAGTGGGGAAACTGTGAGCTATCTTCCGAGAGTTCTAGGCTGTGCAGATCAATGTTGCTGTCAAAGGCGGAGCTTAGGATGCGGCTATGGGAGATCGATTCGCGTAGATCGATCTCGAGCTGGAGTTTTGCGATCGATTGAGTCCGAACATTGTTATCGAAGACCGCCGGATATCGTTGACCGGTCGCCTTCGCGCGGTACATCACAACCCGTGCGGAGCCGAGGGTTTCATGCAGTTCGCTGCCGTCGCTGCTGGCTACACCTAAACTCAGAGTAATAAACAGTGGCTGACCATCAGCCCAAAATGGTCGGCGCATGAGCCGACGAATGGTGTTGGCAAGATCTAAAGCTCGGGACGAGTTGGGTTCGGCGGAGAGGACGTCATCAATTCATCCTCACCGGTACGCATCAAGTGTTCGTCTCGTGCCAAATTGCTCTTGATGCGATCGCTGACGCTCACGAGGAGACGATCGCTCACATCACGCCCTAAACAGTAGCGAATCGTATTGAAGCGATTGAGGTCGATGCGATCGC
>JAAUPN010000277.1 GCA_012033105.1 Coleofasciculaceae cyanobacterium RL_1_1 | reverse complement strand
CGCCAGCTCTGTCACGAGGCGGGAATCGAGCTGCTGTTTCTGCCGCCTTATTCACCCGATTTCAACCCGATTGAGAACATGTGGTCGAAACTCAAGGCTAGCTTGAGAGCTCTCAAAGCTCAAACTTATGCCGCCTTAGTCGAGGCTCTCGAACAAGTGTTTGCCACCGTTTCTGAATCTGACATTCTCCATTGGTTTACTCACTCTTGCTACTGTCACTCATGAATCGTGAAATTGCTATATGTAGAAAAAATTATCGTCGTTGGTGGCTGGCTGTGGTGACGCAGACTTACCGTCACGATCGAGGTTCCAGATTTTCCAGATCTTGCCGTAATCCTTGTCCGATATACGCTCGCATCAAGGCTGCTGCATTCGACGTACCCCGCAACGGAGCCACCCGCTCCAAATCGGCCAACGCATCCGCCGGAATCCCCAACGTCACCGACACCATCCCCCGATCGCGCCGTAATCGCTGCTTCAAATCTTCAAACTTCATACTCTTGACGCTCCTAGCTCGGTAACGACTCCACAAGAACCTGCAACGGTATCGAATCCTCCGCCACAAAATTCAACTTCTCAAACCCGATCGTTCGCCCCTCACGATCCTTCATCAAAATCACCTCATCTCCCGTTTCCTCCGCCTCAAACTCATCTTCTGGATTGACAAACCAAACCATCAATGTTTGCCCCAGGTGATCGTGAAACACTTTTAATGTATTGGCTGTACTCACTTCTGCCATAAAGCTATGCCCTCCTTCAGCGCACTGGTTCAATACGCCGTAATTAAAAACCCATCTCCATTTAAGCGTCTCGTCACTGCACATAGCCACCGCCGATCGCCGTCATCGCGATGAAATAGGCAAACCGCTCGATCGCTACGACTCTGCCGAATTTCGTCAGGATTGCTTAACTTTGTAATCGTTCCTGCGTTTTGCCTGGGAATGCCGTTTGGACGCTCTGCGTCTAGTTGACCACGGTGGAGAAGTCGTGATGCAGAGCGTCTGGGGCTTGCGTTGCCCACGCGGAGCGTGGGAACGATAGAATTATGGTAGTGATGCAATCTAATGGAATTTTGGCGCTCGAACAATTGCCACGCATGATGTCTGTTAGCCCAGCAACAATTACATTGCATCACGACCAGAATTATCACCAAACCTAGATTTACCGTAACTGTTCAGACGTTGGGGTTGACAAAATATTCGACTTAAGCAGTGAGCGTCAAAAGTAGGCTTTATTGTATTAATTGCCACATCACCAGGCTCTTTGGCTCTCCGATGCATAAATCTTACGAAAATACAACCCCACGACCTGAACAGTTACGATTTACCGAACAGCTTTCTATATTCTCGCTAAGCAAATACTACAGATACAGAGGAGTAACCCTTTTGGCGGGCAAGATAGATTCGATGTCTTCCATCACAAATGTCGTAGGGCTTGGTTCCCGGATAAAGAGCAATAGGATCGGAACTGCTCTCCAGCACTTTTTCAAAAGGAAGATACCCGTTGAGTAATGTATTGAGGCGACTTTCGCGCAACTCGCTTCTGTCTACGTGTCTAATTTCTGAGAGGGATACTCTTTGAGTTTGTGGCATGACTTCAATGTTTTTAATAAGGCAAGAGAAAACTTGTGATCGGAGCTGAACGGCTTATGGAGCTATTGTTGCCAATTCTAAAGCATGCCCTTTGCTCTCAGGACAGCGAGTGCTGTTGCGACAATCTCGTTCTGCCCAAATCTGCTTCCATAACGAGAATCAGATGAGTGAAAATCCTTTACATTTCCCTGACTATCAAAACTAACAATGAAGTGAGGGTAGTCATCATTTGAAGGATACTTACCGGCTTCGCGGATCATTAGCTGACCACGATTCGTGACTTTTGCTTCGAGGCCACTGCCCGCAGGTTGCCAACCACTCATTTATATTTTCTCCTGAATGTTCCTATCTTAATTTATCTACGAGTATAGCGATGAGGAGTTTACAGAGCGTACCTAAAAACTTAAATCAACCTTAAAGGTTGTGTCGGCTTTCAGGCACACTCTGCTTCTCGTTCGATCTTAGGATTACAAGATTTTACTCAACCCCCTCAATCCGATTCTCAACCTCCTCATACAACTCCTGCAAACGATCGATATTCTCATCGCTCGTCTCCCAGTAGCCACGACCATGCACCTCAAGCATCGTCGTCACCATCCGGCGGAACGAATTCGGATTGAGATCCATCAGACGCTTCGCCATCTCCTCGTCCTTGATGAACGTCTCGTTAGCATCCTCATAGACCCAGTTATCCACCGCATCCGCCGTCGCCGACCAGCCCATCGTGTTCACCAGACGCTTCGATAGCTCGCGCACACCCTCGTAACCGTGGGACAACATGCCCTCGTACCACTTCGGATTGAGTAGCTTTGTCGCGAATCCAGACGCACCGTTTCCGACAGCGTCCGCACCTGAGCATTCGCCGTGGTCGTGTCCGCAATGAACGATGACGGTTTCTTGCCATCCGTACGCAGACCCGAAATCACCTTGGTCGGATCAGAGTCGAAGTAGTGCGACACATCCGTGAGGCTGATTTCCGACGAATCCAGGTTTTGGAACGTCACATCAGCGGTTTTCAGCGTTGACGTAAACAGATCCTGCGATTGGTTCATCTCGCCGGGATTGTCCGACGAAAAGGCAAAGGATTTGCGCGACAGATACATGTCTTGTAGTTCTTTTTCTTCTTCCCACGAGCTGTTCTCGACCGCGAGGTTAACGTTGGCCGCGTAGGAACCGGACGCATTCGAGAACACGCGGGTGGCGGCTTGGCGCATGTCGATGCCAAGTTCTTCGGCTTGCTCGATCGCGTGTTTGCGAATGAAGTTCATCTCCAGCGGCTCATCGGCTTCGGCGGCCATTTTCACCGCCTTATCGAGCAGCGCCATTTGGTTGATGAACAGGTCGCGGAACACACCGGAACAGTTGACTACCACATCGATACGCGGACGGCCTAGCTCTTCTAGGGAGAGCAATTCCAGCTTGTTGATCCGACCGAGGGCGTCGGGAACCGGCTTCGCGCCGATCATCCACATGATTTGCGCCAGGGATTCACCGTAGGTCTTGATGTTGTCGGTTCCCCAGAGGACGCAGGCGATCGTTTCGGGGTACGCGCCGCCGTTGTCGGCTTTCTGGCGATCGAGTAGGCGATCGACCACCACTTTCGCGGACTGTACCGCTGCGGCAGTCGGGATCGACTGCGGGTCGAGAGCGTGGAGGTTTTGCCGGTGGGCAACACGTCGGGGTTACGAATCGGGTCGCCACCGGGGCCGGGGAGAACATATTCGCCGTCGAGCGCTTTCATCAGCGAACCGAGTTCGTTATCGGCACAAACCTGCACCAGACAGAAGTTGAGATAGGCGATTAGCTTATCGAGCTGCTCTTTATCAACGCGGTGGAAACCGGCTTCTTTCAGCGCTTCAAACCAGGGTTCATCCTTAATAATGCGTTGCAGCCAGCCGCCGATGTTGTTCAAACGGACACGACCGTCTTCGCCGACTTTCTCAGCGACCATCGCCGCGACACAAGCGCGGGTAGCTTCGACGATTTTTTGGTTGAGTTCCACATCCGCCAGAACGCCACGATCGTTATTTGCGTAGATGTCCTGGATCTCGCGACCGAGACTTTGCGCCAGCAGACTGGGCAAACCAACGACGTTTTCCTCTTCCCGATCAAGACTAGCAATATTTACCAGCGTGGCGATCGCCTCTTCCGCCGTCGGTGGCTTACCGATCACGTGCAAACCGCAGGGCAGCAAGCGCGATTCGATTTCCATCAGTTGCTTGTAAACCAAGCCGATCACAGTGTCGCGTTCGTCCTGGGTCAGGTCTTTGGCGTCGCACTCGGGGAACTTGATGTCTTTATCGAGGTTACAGATGCGAGCCTGGTCAATAATCGAGTTGACAATCTGGATGCCGCGACCACCATCCTTGAGTGACTGATACGACGCAACGAGTTCGCCCAACGCTTTCAAACCTTTATACAGTCCCGCATTTTCTGCCGGTGGCGTCAGATAGGAAATCGTTTCGGCGTAACCGCGACGTTTGGCGATCGTGGCCTCGCTGGGGTTGTTGGCCGCGTAGTAGTAGAGGTTCGGGATGCTGCCGATGAGGCTATCGGGATAGCACGCGCCGGACATACCCATTTGTTTACCGGGCATGAATTCGAGCGAGCCGTGAGTGCCGAAGTGGAGGACGGCGTCAGCGCCCCAGACATGTTCGAGGAAGGTGTAGTAGGCGGCGAAACCGTGGTGCGGGCTGGCCGATCGGCTAAACAGCAGACGCATCGGATCGCCTTCGTAACCAAAGGTGGGCTGCACACCAATAAAGACGTTGCCGAATTCCTTACCGAAGATCAGCAGGTTTTGACCATCGGTGTTGAGGGTTCCCGGCGGTGGCCCCCAGTTTTCTTCCAGACGTTCGGAGTAGGGCGTCAGTTTTTCGTACTCTTTCACCGACATGCGATAGGCCACGTTGAGTTCGGGGCCTGCATATTTCGCCGACGCATCGGTGATCACCGCTTCGAGCAGTTCGCGCGGCGTGTCGGGAATGTCGCCAACGGTGTAGCCATCGGCCTTGAGACCTTTCAGCGCTTCGTGAATACTGCCGAACACGTCCAGGTAGGCGGCGGTTCCGACGTTACCCTTGTCCGGCGGGAAGCTGAAGATCGTGACGGCGACTTTTTTATCGGCTTTCTTCTTCTTACGCAGGCTCGCCCACTTCATAATCCGCTTGGTGACGGCTTCGATGCGGTCTTGCATCGCGTGGGCTTTACCGGTGTTGCCATCACGACCGGAGAGGACGATCGGCTCGATCGCGCCGTCCAGCTCCGGAATCGCAATTT
>JAAUPN010000092.1 GCA_012033105.1 Coleofasciculaceae cyanobacterium RL_1_1 | reverse complement strand
TCGTCATAGGTAAGGATTTTGGGTGTTTGGGAGTTATTGGGTTGGATGGTGGCGATACGGGTTTTGTATCAAGGTATGAGTGTCTTGTGATGCTTAGTCGAGGTCAAGATAAAGTTCGGCAATATCAAGTTCAAGACTGATGCTGCTTAAGGTGATGCGATCGCCCTCGTGGTAGATGGTGGTCGTCCAGGTATTATCGGGTTGGCGGCGGCGACATTCAACTTGCTGGGTGTCTTGGGAAATGAGAACGTACTCTTCGAGGCTATTGAGTTGCTGATAGTCAGTAAATTTAAGGTCGCTGTCGAAGTCTTTGGTACTGTCTGAAAGAACTTCAGCAATCAGTTTTGGATAGCGTTTGATGGTGCGATTTTCGCGATCGCGCGGGTCACAGGTAACGAAGAGGTCGGGGTAGTAGTAGAACTCGTCACGGTAGTTAACTTTGACATCACCGTTGTAGAGACGGCAGGCGGTGCCTCGGAGGTGAAGGTTGATCGAACTGAGGAGGTTAATGGCGATTCGGGCGTGATTGTCGCTGCCGCCTGCCATGGCGTAGACGAGGCCGTGACGGTATTCGTGGCGGGTGTTGCTATTACGATCGAGCAGTAGGTATTCGTCGGGGTCGATTTGGTTGGGAATGGCAATCATGGTGAGAGTTGCTCGGGGAGTGGGTTAGCTCTAGTTTAGGATGTCGTCATACGTGAGGATTCTTGGTGTTTGAGAGTAGTAGGTTGGAAGTGGCGATCGGGGTTTTGTATCGGGGGATGGGGATTAAAACTTGATGTTTAGGAGCGTAGCCAATTTTCCAGGGTCAGAGTTAGCGATCGAGCGTCCTGAGTCTTGATGTCGATCACGGTCAATTTCGGCAAAGGTGCGATCGAGATTGGGTTGATGGGCGAGGATGCCGAGAAGGATTTGCAGTTGTTCTTGTTGTTCGGTAGAGCCTGGGATTCGGGGTTGAATTTCAATGGTGATGGTGTAGCCATCGGGGAGGTCGAGTTCTTCGGCGAGTTGGATGGTGTTGCCGTATTTGATGCCTTGGATTTGCATAGGAGAGGAGGATAGTTTTAGTTTGGCATATGAGTTATTTGGGTGGTGTTTGAGAGTATTGGGTTGGAGGTGGCGATCGGGGTTTTGTATCGGGGGATGGATGTTGCGAATGAGTAAGGTGGCAATGCCCACCCTAAAACTGAGGTGGCGTTGCCCACGCAGAGCGTGGGAACGATTCAAAAACCCCTTACCCCAAGATCAGATATGGTGTTGCACCTAAAATTTCAGTGCAATAAGACCAAGACCAGAAGTTATCGTTACCAATACCGCCTTCATCTTGTCCCTGCTGTGTATTCACAGGATTTCGATCCTTGGTATTCCAAAAATTGGTGTAATTGCTCTTCCCTGAACTATTTCCAGGAGAATCTTGTGCTTTGCCAAACGGATCATCGACAACAATCCCACCACGTTGCCAATCAATATCAATCACTTTGACTATGTGGCCATAACTGGTGGTTGAAACAGATGTCATGATTGCCTTTCCGTTGTTCAAAGATGGTTCCCAGTTTTCCTTCACAAAGTTTTCGATGAATTTCACATCACCAACGGGAAAACCTTGCATCATTGCAAATCCTGGATTTGAAACACCAAACTCCTTTCTTGCTAAGTCAGCAAAATTCTTCCACCAGTATCGTGGATTAGTATCGGTACCATGCCAAGAGTAATTCTGGATGATATCTTCCAGAACATCTTCAAACTGACGACTGGGTTGAGGGTTTTTAATACCTAGGAATGTTAAGCAAGCCGCAAGAGTAGTTACATTACACATCGAATCCGCAATATTACGATATCCATTATCTCTTTGGTTAAAGTATGGAACCTTATATTGCAGTCGTCGATAGTAAGTTGCGCGTTGTGAACTGGGCAAGTTTGCGACTAATTGCCGGTATTGGATGATTTCATCAATTGTAAGTCGTGACTTCTTGTCAAGCTCTGCAAGAGAGCTACCCGTTTGCGTGGTTGGGCCACCACCCGGCAAATTCAGATTCCACTGGTGGTAACTATTTCCTGAAATCGGATTTGGGTACATATAAACCGGATTCTCAGTGTTACCACCGGCATCTAAAGCGCGACCGGTGGCCTTACTGACAATCTGATAGCCAGAACCGTTTGGAGTTACTTTCCAGAGATGGTAGTCATTATTCGTCATGGGGTTCACATAACCATACGGATACTTGCCACCATCACGCCCCGCATCCAAAGCAAACCCAGTTGCCTTGTTGATAATCATGTAGTAATCACCAACCTTGTGGAAGCCCCACTGATGATATGGATTAGAGGCATTAGGCGACGGGTATTGATAGACACTATTGTTTTTTCCGCCTGCATCCAGTGCTTTACCTGTAGCAACACTCTGAATCGTAGAGAAATGTAAATTCGGGAAGCGTTTCAGGCTTTGATCGCGAATCCATATTGGCGAAGCAACACGAGTAACTTCTTTACCTTGATGAGTCCCCGTATTAAAAATTGGCTTGCCGCTCGAAGAATAGACAACAAGATTTCCATCTGGCTGAATGGCAAAACGAGACCCTGGATTTCCGGCTGTATCAGTTGCCCACAGCGGTATGTTGTCGCGGTACAAGACAACATTGCCATCCGTCTGTACGGAAAAGCGGTTTGCCCCATGAATCTCACTACCCGCAGCCCACAGCACCTTACCCGTCGGGCTGTATAGAATAAGATTCCCATCAGTCTGGAAAGTAAACTTATAACCGTTTGTTTCCCACACTTGACCACGGTAGAAATCGAGATTCTTTGAACCGGGCTTAGCTCAATGTTTACATTTGCAGACTTGAGCCAAGATGCTGTCTCTCCAGGCTTCAACACTTCTACCTTACCCGTACTTTTCTGGTGAGCGATTTTGCCACCTTCAAAGTCTGAAAAGATTGTATCGCTTCCATAAGTATACTCGCGGCGTGTCGGCATTCCTAACCAGTGATATGCACCGCCAATGTCAGTATATTGACGACCAATGGAGCCCCAAGTTGCAACTGAACCTGTTTTCGGTGAGTAGTGAATTCGAGACTTGCCATTTTCAGTGGCAAAGACTTGATAGACGGAACCCGAAGGCTTATTAGGCAAAGCGATCTCATTGGATCGTGGATAGCCTAGATGACCTATCGGGCCACCCATTTGTTTGTATTCACCCAAGTTTCCATGCCACATCCAGAAGGCTTCGCTTGCTCCGTCTTCCAGCATCAGTAGCATTTCGCTACCGCTTTTATCCAGGAACTTTTGTGTCCAACCATTCCCCCAACGATATGCATCACCCTGAGGTTTTAGTCCCTGTGACGTGCCGTTAATTTTGTTGTATGCTGTCTGGAAAATTTGCGGCGAACGGGAACCGCGTCCTACCTGAAGAAGATTTTGTGATGTTGTCCAATACCAGTTTTTCTGACCATTGGGCTGTACTTGCAATAGCCCATTCTCATAGAAAAATTGCACAACACCACTAGTATTTTTCACAGTGCGAACATATTGACCTGCATCACTAGGAACTCCATTTGTACCAGGGATCGGGGGGCTGGATGGGATAGAACTTGGAACTTGAATCTGTCGCTGAGACCAACCGATCCAGCTTGAATTCGGTTTGACTTGCCACGCTTGCTTAAAGTCCGTTTGACCCGTCATTGTAAATGCTTCAAGTCGTCCATCTTGACTTTGACTAACCGTTAAGTCTCCTACATTGCCACTAGATAGCAAAGGCTGCCAGCTACTCCATCCGCCGTTGGGGGCAGTTTGCGAAACCTGATAAACTTTTCCGTCCAAACCTTTCGCAAATACCTCCAGTCGTCCATCCTGATTACGACCGACAGCCAGCGATTGAGCAGACCCTCCTGAAAGTGAATACCAACTACCCCAATTGCCGTTTGGTGACGTTTGGAACGCTTGGTAAACCTTGTTGTCTAGTCCAACAATGAATGCTTCAAGACGACCATCAGCATTCTGCCCAACAACTAAATCTTTAGCAGATCCATTAGATAGAGCCTTCCAGTTACCCCAGCCTCCTGCGCCATTGGCTCCATTTTGGACAACCTGATATACCTTATCGTCTGTACCAATCGCAAAGACTTCAAGGCGACCATCGGCATTTCGACCAACACTAACAGACTTCGCGATTCCACCAGCCAACTGATTCAAGCCTACCCAGCTTGCATTGGGCGCAGATTGCCATGTGTGATAAACCTTACTGTCTGTACCGATCGCAAAGACTTCAAGGCGACCATCAGAGTTTTGACCAACGGTTACATCTTTTACCGTCGTCCCGGAAAGCTGTTGCCAATTACTCCAGCTACTATTCGGCTTGGTCTGCCAAACCTGATAAAGTTTGTCGTCTCCTCCGATCGCGAAGACTTCAAGGCGACCATCAGCATTAGCAGCAACCGTTACAGATTTTGCCGTGAGCTTATTGGATAAGGGCTGCCAGTTACTCCAGCCACCGTTCGGCACTAACTGCCATGATTGGTAAACGGTTCCATTCGGGCCGACAGTGAATGCTTCTAAACGACCATCTGCATTACGTCCGACAGCAACTTGACCAGTACCTTTAGCTGCTGCACTCATCTTCCAGGGTGTGACACCACTCGTCACGTTGATTTCAGGTGAAGTACCGATATCGGTTGTACTACTTCCCCATCCTTTCTGAATTAAAAAACGTGCCCGACTCAAAACATCAGCACTGTAATTCTTTCCAGTCGTGTATGTGTCTACTCCTAGCCCGCGATCACATGCAGTAACGACATTTCCTTGACCACAGTTGTATGCAGCGATTGAACCTTGTAAATGGAGAGATTGAGGAATACGGCTTTTGAGGTACTGATATTTATCGTTTATGAGAAGGTTGACTCCAGCTCGAATATTCCACTCTGTATCCTGCCATGGTTGGTTTTTGATGTTCGGAAAAGTTCCGATATCAAGTTGCATGTAGCCGTGACCACGACCTCCATCACCAAGAATATTTTGGGTGTTAGTCTCCCGACTGATAATTCCAGCAATAATTGCGGGATGCACGCCGAATTCGCTAGCAATTTTATTGATCGTGGGTCGGATGGCATTTAATCGATTTAACTCTGCCGTTGAGATAGCATTACTCGAACCAGAGGGAACACTATCAAAGACTCCGGCAGCACGCTCATTCGCGAGTAAAAACCCTTCTCCACTCCAAGCATCAGGTGAGAATAGAGCTTCAGGCTTATAGTCTTCTGGAGTTGCAACTTTAGCTAAGGCAACAGCCGCAGCAAGATTAACTAAACCAGCCCCTGTCTCAACATCATTACCCTCAACACCTAGATCGGTTGCCGTAGTTTTCACAATGTCAATAATCTGCCGATAGCTCAGATCAGGATTAACTGCCCAAATTCGCGAGATAGCTCCAGTAACTTTGGCTGTTGCCACCGAAGACCCAAAAGCTGTACCTGTACCGTTAGCTTCCAAGGACTCCACTGGATTATTAGCAACTCCACCATAGGCAACCACATCTAAGCCTTCGCCATAACTTGAGTAATCAGTTGGGGATGCTTGCCACTGACCATCAACAAGCTCTAGCTTCGCTGCACCAACCGTGATGATATTGTCAAACTCCTGTGACGCCTGACCCAAAACCGACATCGTGTCTGCATTGTTCCCTGCCGCCACAACCAAAATCACCCCATTCTGACGGGCATACTCGATCGCCCCACGCTCTTCCGGCGTGAACTCATAGCGCGTCGTCACATTCCCGTCCGCATCAACCTGCGTCAGATCCAAACTTAGGTTCAACACCGCATTCGGCTGCTCCGACGCGATCGCTGCATCGACAAACTCAACGATCGCCGCCGCCGTCTCACCCGAGCTGATCGCCCGACTCACAAACAACGGCGCATCATCATTAATCCCATCAATGCCTTCGCCGTTATCCTGCTCTGCCGCGATGATCCCCAGGATGTGATCGCCATGCTTGCTACCCTCTGCGGTATCCAGCAAGGGATTCGCATCATCACCCACAAAATCTGAACCCAGCGTTACATTTGCGTAGTCCAGATCCGCATTCCCCGCCGTCAAACCCGAATCGATCACACCGATCAGCGGTTGCGCCGCTACAGGCTCACTTTCCAACGTCTGCGCCGCGATCACAATATCTTGCAGCTCATCAGGAATGGGAATTTCATTTCCCGTCACACCATCGTCTATATCGGTAAAGTCATCGTCCGTTCCAGCATCGATATCATCCTCATTGGTGTCATCAGTCGCATCTGTTGTCGTATCGTCTGTTATTACGTCGTCTTCGACCTCACCACCCTCAGTATCACTGGTGTCCTGGAACTCATTAACAATCAGATCAAACAGCTCACTATCCGTCCAATCCTTGTCCACAGCGATCACGTCTGCCATTGCCACGGCCTCACCTGTCGCACCCGTCACGCGGAACACCACATCGTTATAGTCCCGATCGGTATGATTCTCCGTACTCTTATCCTCCATCACAAACGTACTACCATCCCCCGTCACATCCGCAATCTGCGCCACATGTAACTCATCATCCGGGTTCGCCGTCGAAAGCGAATACAACGGACGCACCATCACACTCGTAGACTCACCATCCGCCGCCGCCGCCAACGTCGAATTCGGCACTAACATCACCGCAAACGTATCGCCCGCCTTCATCGCGAACAACTTCACCCCACGGTAATCACCCGAATTCTCCGCACTCGCAAACTTCGCGCCCTCAGTCTTGTCATTGATGACCAGATAGCCCCGATCGGAATTGCTACTCGCCCGCTCGACCGTCTCCGCTACAAACGCATCAAACGACTCAAACTCACGACCATCCAGCCCCTCTAGACTGAAAATCGCCAGTTGACCCTTGTAAGCACCACCGTCATAGAGAAAATCGATCCCCACCAAACCATCACCACCCACCGTGAAGACTCCAGCATCGATCGCCCGGAGATCCAACGTAAATCCCGTACTTTCAAGCAACTCCTCGACAATTTCTTCAAACTCCTCCTCATCGAGATCCGCTAGATCCGCGTCCTCATCATCCACCGACACCTCCGCATCGACCACTTCCGACGTTGTATCATCAACCACCACTTCTTCCAACTCCTCACCCGACGCCTCACCCATCAGAGCCGGATCTGGATCACTCTCCACCTCTAGATCCGTTTCCAGATCCATCACCAATTCAGGATCAGTCTCCGATATTTCACTCGTCACCTTCGTGGGGGTCGCCTCACCCCCCAGCACTTCATCGACAGGTTCAGCCTCTACCTCTACATCCGCCTCGACATCATCCCCACCCTTCGAGGTTGCGTCTGCCACCGTCACCACAGCCTCGCTCGTTTCCTCCGCCTCGATCGCCTCAGCCTCTTCCGTGTCACTCAGGCTTTCAGAAGTTTTAGAGGCGTCAGAGTTGTCCGTTAGTGCCGCTTCGATGTCCTCTCCACCAAGATCCTCGTCGTCTAATTCCTCAATCACCATGAGCGGCTCGCCAAGCGGCTCGCCATCTCCCTCACTGGAGTTCCCATCACTCGCTTCGAGTTCATCATCTAAATCCGCATCGCCATCATCGATCAGATCAGACGTCTCCAAATCCTCATCACTGTCCACACTATCAGTTAAATCTTCTGGGACAACATCATCCACAATTTCGGCGGAACCACCACTATCACCACCACCTGCAAAATCAAGCTCATCCAGGTCATCCGTTGGGAGTAATGGTGAAGGGGTCAGAATATCTTCTAGGGGGCCAGTTCTATGGAAGTCTTGTAGCCGAAGTGTTTTAGCGCGATTAGACTTGGACGACTTGGTGGATTTACGAAGAAATGACATGGTGTAGCCGATGGGGTAGATGGTGAGAAAGAACTCAGGAGAATTTAGGGTACTCAAGAGGATTGAAATTCTGATGGGCTGATCATTCCTCGATCAAAAAATAGCACATAAAACAGAATTTCAGAGATTAATAAATATCAACAAAAACCAAGAAAGCATTATTAAGTATTTGATCAATTTTTGATCAGTTTTCGGACTGATTTTTCTAGATTTTTTATATTTCCTCCACTTTTCTTCCGTAAAAATACGGTTGATTAATTCGCAATAAAAAACTTGATGAGAGATGAGGTTGATGCACCCCGATCGAGCTTTGTTTGTCTTATCAGGGGAAAACACTCGGATTTACGCAACGGCCTATTTTTTTTGCGAGGCGATATGAAGAGGGGTGTTCTCAAGCCTGTATTTCGACTCCCCAGGTCACGCAAACGTCCATGAATTCCAGATTCAGTAAGCCTTGTAAGCCCCAGTTTGAATTACGAAACAAAACGTTTTGTAGCGTTTTATACCGTTTCACAGGGAGGTGCGATCGAAATCACAACGAAACCCAATGGGTTATGAAAAGGTTAAGATAGGAAAAAGGAGAGGTTAATGGTTAATCCTTTAGCTTTCCCGTCAGCGAGTTAATGAGGGTTTAATGATGAAAACGACAAAATCCAACACCATTCGGAATGCTCAATTCGTTGTGGCGGCTGAAGTTAAAAATCCGCTCGTTGAACCTAAACTTGTGATGCAGTGGTTTGAGACGGGGAAAGATTATCCAAAACTGGAAGCTCGCTGGGTCTATGAGTATGAGCTTGCCCGCTAGACCACAGCGATGAGATGCGAGCCTTCAGCGCCCCCACCCCCCAAGCGACCGAGATGACTGATCCGCTTGGGGGCGTTGGGGGTGAAATTGTTGGGTAGGCTTGGGAAATTTTCGACGATCGCGTACTATTAGAGGTCTGTGCTTAACCGTAATGACCTTCAACGGTAGCGGTAGCACACGTTAGCGCGTCCCTAAAACCGACGCAACGAAATTTACCTACAAGAACAAACATGTCTCGATATCGTGGGCCACGATTAAGAATTGTTCGCCGTCTTGGCGCCCTTCCTGGATTAACTCGTAAAGACGCCAAACGTGCGTATCCGCCGGGTCAGCACGGCCAAGCGCGTCGCAAGCGCTCAGAATATGCTACCCGTCTGGAAGAAAAGCAAAAGCTGCGTTTCAACTACGGCATCACCGAAAAGCAACTGCTCCGTTATGTTCGTAAAGCCCGTCGTGTCACGGGTTCCACCGGTCTTGTCCTGCTGCAATTCCTTGAAATGCGTCTGGATAACACCATCTTTCGCCTCGGTTTCGCGCCGACGATTCCGGCTGCGCGTCAGCTCGTTAACCACGGCCACATCCTGGTCAACGGTCGTCGTCTCGACATCGCGAGCTACAACTGCCGCCCCGGTGATATTGTCTCGGTGCGCGATCGCGAAGCCTCGAAAAATCGTGTGCGTACCAACCTAGAAAACCCTGGTTTGGCGAACGTCCCGAGTCACCTGACCTTCGACAAAGAGAAACTCAGTGCCACAGTAACCGGCGTTGTCGAACGGGAATGGGTCGCTCTGCAAATTAACGAACTCCTGGTCATCGAGTACTACTCGCGTCAGTAATCTTCGATTAATTCGATCAGTTGCGATTGATCCGTTTGTAATTGATCCGTTTGTAACTGACTTCGTGTGCTGAGAGCGGGTTTCGGTTTTGAGATATTCAGATATTTAATGATATTCAACCGAACCTAGACAAAGGGTGAACGTAAACGACCCTCGAAGGATGTATTTCCGAGTGCGAGCGCCAAAGTTGGCTGCTGGGGCGATCGCACCGTGAAAGAACTGGCCCCGCAGGTGCGACGATCGCGCCAGACTCCGCGATCATCCGCTGCGTTTTCTCAAGTTGTTATCCTCCAATTTGAGACATCGTTCGACCGTACGCCAACCCCGATGTCCCGCTCTCGCGCTGTTTAAAATTGATCTCCGGCTTCAAGGCCAATAACTCGCCGACGGCATGGCGCAACTCGTGAATCGGGTCGCCATTGCGGAGGCGAGTTTTTAGATCAATTTGGCCGGTTTCGTTGAGTAGACAGGGGCGTAGCCAACCGTCCGCAGAGAGCCGCACGCGGTTACACCGATCGCAAAAGCATTCGGACATTTGACTAATAAATCCAAGGGTTCCCTTTGCGCCGGGAATTTGGAACACGTCGGCAGGGCCTGCGCCAGTAACACTGGCGTCCTGCAATCCCCATTGAGCGCGAATCTGATCGCGTAGTTCCTCTGAGGGAATCCAGCCACGATCGCCGAACAGATTGGCGTTACCGATCGGCATGAATTCAATAAAGCGAACGTGCCAGTTTCGCGCGATCGTTAGTTCGGCCAGGTCAAGGATTTCGCTGTCGTTGATCCCCGGAATCACCACCACGTTTAGCTTGAGCGGATCAAAACCGACCCGATGAGCGGCGAGGATACCATCCCAGGTTTGTTGCCAGCGGCTGCGACCACGGTTATGGATGATGCGATCGAAGGTGGTCGGATCGAGGGAATCGAGGCTGATGTTAATCCGCCGTAAGCCCGCAGCGTAAAGATCTTCAGCTTTTTGGGCGAGTAGAAAAGCGTTTGTGGTGATGGCAAGATCGCGCGTAGTCGGCAAGGCGGCGATATCCGCAACGATGTCCACAATATCGGGACGTAAGAGCGGTTCACCACCGGTCAGACGAAAGCGAGTAAAGCCCAGGGGCGTGAACACATCGCGAACTAAGGTGATGATTTCGTTGCGGGTTAGCACCTCCGGGGTCAATGCATAGTCAAGATCATCGTCCTCCGGCATACAGTACAGACAGCGAAAATTGCAACGATCGATCGTACTGATGCGGAGGTAGTCAACGACAGGATTCATGCAACGGTTAGGGCAAACCAAACGGGATAGGTTTACTCATCTTAACGAAGGCTTACGATCGTGTGCGGCTCGCTCGATGCGGATTCTGCGATCAGATGATGCGTCTTGCCCAACCTCCACAGGTCTGTAACATCATTCACCTGCAACTGCAAAACAATATTTCGTAACGTAACGCCAGGTTTACGCTGTCTCTCGCGATGCACTAGTATCCTTGAACGCTTAAATAATGCTGAAATGCTTGAAGCTAAGACCCTTTCAAAGATTGTGCGTTCAGTCGTGAAGCGCTGATCATTTTTGATCGTTCTTCGACGCTCAATCGGATTGAGCCGCTTTAAGCGAACGTTTCTTCTCCTCTAACTGCCATGTCGTCCACCGAAAACTACGAACTGTTCCTCACCCAACGCCCGCGCCGTTTACGTCGTACTGATGCCCTGCGTCGTATGGTGCAAGAAACCACGCTCTCGGTGAACGATCTGATCTATCCGATGTTCGTGATGGAAGGTGAAAACGAGAAAGTTGAAGTGGCATCGATGCCCGGTTGCTATCGGTTTTCCCTCGATTTGCTCCTAGCCGAAATCGCTGAAATTTATGCGTTAGGAATCCCAGCGATCGCACTCTTTCCCGTCGTTCCCGATGAGAAAAAAGACGAAGTCGGCACCGAAAGCTACAACCCCGACGGCTTGATCCCGCGTACCGTCGCCGCGATCAAAGCCCAAACCCCGGACATCACCGTCATCACCGACGTTGCCCTCGATCCCTACACCAGCCACGGCCACGATGGCATCCTGGACGAAGATGGCTACATCGTCAACGACATCACCGTCGAAGTCCTCGCCAAAATGGCGATCGCCCAAGCCCGCGCCGGTTGCGACATGGTTGCCCCCTCGGACATGATGGATGGTCGCATCGGTGCGATTCGGGATTCCCTGGACGAAGAGGGATTCACCAACGTTTGTATCATGGCCTACTCGGCAAAATATGCCTCGGCCTACTATGGCCCCTTCCGCGATGCCCTTGGTTCTGCACCGAAATCGGGGGATAAGAAGACCTACCAGATGAACCCGGCGAATTCGACTGAAGCGATCCTCGAAGTCGAGCTGGATATTACCGAAGGTGCGGATATCGTCATGGTCAAACCGGCGTTGCCGTACCTCGATATCATCTCGAAAGTGCGTGAGGTGTCAGCGGTTCCGGTCGCGGCCTACAACGTTAGCGGTGAATACGCAATGATCAAAGCCGCAGGTGAAAAGGGCTGGATTGATGAAAAGAAAGTCATGATGGAAACGCTTCTGAGCATCAAGCGGGCGGGTGCGGATTTGATTCTGACCTACTTTGCGAAAGAAGTCGCTCTGCTCCTGAAATAGTTCGCTCCGAGATTGCAAAAAAATGGGTTTCTCTCCGTTAAATTCTGAAAGAAACCCATTTTTTATAGTTGATTGATCGTCGGGCGCATTGCCATGCGCCCCTACGAATAGAAAGGATTGAAGTGAGGATTTTTTGGTTTGAAATGGATAAACCATGGTGAATCTGTAGGGGCGCATGGCAATGCGCCCGCGATCTCGTCTCGCGTTTATCGATCCATCCATTCGTGGTGGGAGTATGCGTTTGTCCTGCTCTCCAGCGAGGACGCTCTACGCTGAAAACCGTACTTCGACTCCGCTCAGTACTCTCCGCGATCGACGCTAACCGCCGAAGATGAGTGCGGCGCTGCCGATGCCCCATTTGGCAGCCAAGCTGGGTGTGAGTGGAATTAACGTCAAAATCATCACCAAAAAACCAAGCAAGGCGATAATGACCCGTGCATCATCCGGCTCGATTAACTCGTTAGAACTGGGACGCTCTAAGTCGCGCTGCACAACCAAAATAACGATCGCCCAGTACAGCGCCAGGGGATTGACCAAGGTGGCGATGCCTAAAAACAGGAGCGACAGGATAGTCGCAACACCCGCCACCCGTCGGCCATAAATGGCCTGCATCATCCGCCCACCGTCGAGCTTGCCCGCTGGCAATAGGTTCAGCGCATTGATGACCAAACCCAGCCAACCTAGCAAGACTAACGGATGAATCGATACTAACGATGCGGCGAGCCGATCGCCGATCATCACTTTGGCAATTCCCGCAACGAAGATCGATCCACGGAAAAAGTCCGTCGGAATCTGAAATAAACTCGTGTCGGTCGATAGCTCGAAGCCGAAGACCAGCATAACGATCGAGAGCAGTAGACCGGCGATCGGTCCAGCAGCAGAGATGTCAAACAGGGCGGAACGGTTCGGCAAAATCGATTGGAAGCGAACGATCGCGCCAAACGTGCCGATCTGCCAGGATGGGATAAAAAAAGGCCAGGATAGTGAGACGTTATACCGGCGAGCTGTGACGATGTGGGCGACTTCGTGAGTGCCGATAATGGCCCAGATTCCGAGCGCTAACGGCAGCACTTCTGACAGTCGATCGAGCTGCGAGAACAGGTCGAAGTTGAGAAATAGCCCGCTGGCGATCGCCGTGGTGACGATCGTGCCGACCAAAAGCGCGATCGCCAACCCAATTTGGGTCGCATTCATCGGCTGCGGATCATCCGCCGTCGGCAACACGACGATGACAGGTTTACCATCGCGATTTTCGATCAGAAACGCTCGATAGCGGTTATCCGTAGCGATCGCGATTTTGGTGGCGAGACTGTTGTAGGCAGTTTCCGGATCACCGCGCAGGTTGCCGCGAAAAATAGCACCCGATTGATAGGGAATGGTTTCGGTAGCAAAGAAGCTATCGATGCCAAAAATGCTGCGTACGGCTTCGAGATCCTCCGGTGACATGCCCTCGGGTTGGGCGGGCATCGTGGTCGGCATTCCCGTTGCGCGGCTGAGGTTGGCGCCAAGATCGCTAGAACGATTGGGATTCATTGGGTTCGTCTGGCTCTCGTCTCCTCCGTTCGTTTGATCCGCCGTAAGACGCGCTTCGAGCTTGGCACGCTCATCCACATCACGACTGAGCTTCCGCAGCTCACGACCGAGGACGATATAGACCACAATCGACGCCACAATCAACGTCAGAATAAAAACGCCGTTGGGATAAAAACCGATCGCAATCAAGATAAAAAAGACGACCCAAGGCGCGGCCAGGGAGAGGGATTGTAGCCACGAGAGTAAGCCAAATTTACCGTAGGGGCGCGATCGGATATATCCCCAGACCAGGACGGCGAGGGTGATAATACCGGTAACAATCGATACGATATTGTTCTTTACGATCTCCATCAGTAATTCCGCAGTGCGATCGGCGATGCGATCTGAATTGTGATTGAGCGCTGACCATTCACGCTAGGGTCTCGAACCGCAGCGTGTGTAACGCTAGTCTCCTAGCCTAACGTCGATCATGACTCTCGCGGTAATTCCAGGCTGATTCCGGGTTAATTTCTAGCGGTTTATGGCGCTCCCATCTAGCCCCCGCGATTCCCTGACTATCTAAAAAATATCTAACGGCTGATCCAACCATCCATGTCCCAAAAAAACTCCACTCAAGACCCCATTCCCAGCATTGGCCAGCGTGTCCGCATCATCGCTCTGCCGCCCTACGTCAAGACCGCTGACCCAATGCCGATGTTGCGCCCACCAAGTGCGATTTCCGTCGGTGAGATCGGAATTATTCTGGCGCGTCAGCCCGGTAACACTTGGAGCATTCGGTTTGCGAAGGGGGCATATTTAATCGATCGCGACTATTTCGAGTTGCTCGAAGCTGAAGATGACACGCCTGCAGCGACAAGCGATGTAACAGGTGAGCCAGACAGAGTCTAATTCATCCGTCTTACGGTGTCGGCGATTATGCCCTCACCGGGTGCAAGTGTTTCGTCATCCCTTCGGAATAGCGTCGCAATCCCTTTGGGAGAGCCGCGATAATCGCGTGATTCGCATCGTGTTATTTACTATGATGGGGTCGTTGTGTCTATGACAAAATTAAAATCAGTCGCGATCGCCATCGCAACTCCCCAACATCAATGAAAAATGCGGTCATTCCCAAAATCGATGGGCTTGCTCTGGGTAAGGCAGCGGCTTTGCTCGCAGCGATCGCGGTGGCTGGATTTGGCGTCGTGCCGGTGATTTTTGCCGATCCCCGCCCGCAAACCGAAACGATCGCCCCGCCCAGCATTGACCCCAACTGGCTACTCACACCAGAGCCTGCCGGGTTAGATGTCGCGCGTGAGCAGGCGGATCTCTTTGCGAACGAAATTCATCGCACGTTGATTCAGTCCGAGGCGGCGCGAATTGTTTCCAAAGCGCATTCGATGGTGGGCGATCCGGCCTATAAAGATTGCTACGGCAAATCGATCGAGCGGTGTTTTGATAGCATCGAGCAGTCGGTTCGGGAAGAGTGGCTGACGGCGATCGAACACGATGAAAAAATCCGGGTGTTGTTCCGCTGGCAAGCACTGCAAGTCGCACGCACCGGCAATGTTGAGCCGCCGGTGATGGCGCTAGACGGAACGTTTTTACAACTGAGTGACAAGCTGGCGATCGAACGCAACGCGGCCATGAATAGCAGCGTTGAAGGCGCGTCACGGTTCCGACAAATCGAATCGCAACTCGAACGGCTGAATACTGCGCCCAGTGACACCGACGATTCTGCCGCTCCCCCCAGTGACGGCGGCGATCGCCCGACCGCTCCAACCCCACCGCCGACACCCACCCCCCAACCGCAAACCCCTTCACCAACCCCAGTCAACGACCCAGAGTCTGACTCCAGCGGCGATCAGAACCCACCCCCCACCAGCCCATCGCCATCGCCACAGCCCCAGCCCCTGACGATCTACGATCAAGA
>JAAUPN010000276.1 GCA_012033105.1 Coleofasciculaceae cyanobacterium RL_1_1 | reverse complement strand
GATTGTGGCATGAGCAATCGAAATGCTGTTGTTAATTCAGCGATCATGGTCGGGTGAGCGATGTCACCTTGACAGTATTCGGGCGGTTTTAAATCCCAAGCCGACCTTGACGAAGCCGGATAGCGCTAGCACGGAAGGTGCGGGCATTTTCGTGATTGGGGTCGATTCTTAAGGCGCGATCGTAATCCTCGATCGCTCGGTCATAGTCACCTTTTTGAGAGTAAGCATTTCCCCGATAAACTAAGGCATTAACAGATCTAGGCGACTCAGAAATAGCCCGCGAAAACGCTTCGATTGCCCCGTCCCAATCCTCCTGTTGATATAAAGCCTCACCCCGTTGATAAAAATCAAACGCCAGACCCTCATCCTTCAAGCTTGACGCCACCAACTCCTCCGGTAGCCTCGCCGCCAACGCCATCGGCGATCGCACTGCCAACTCCGCGCCGCCCGCCAATCCAAGCGACAACAACATCACCCGACTAATAACGGAGATCTGCGAAAACCAGATTGTCTTATGCATGGAAAACTAAGTAAATTAACTAGAGATACACACACTGTAAAACACAAAAACAAGCATTGTAAGCAGCAATTCTCAATTTAATGAAGACTTTCATAAGGCGTCTCGCCTGTCCGATGCTCACAGGCTAGAAGCCCGTACTGAGGCAAATCTTGCTCAGATTTTCCCCAGTCTGAAAGTTTAGAGTTGAAACTCTTGAAGAGACTAGCGCACGTTAACCGCCTTGGGGTACAAAGACTAGATTACTGCTGACGTCAAGAATCTTGACTCTGTTATGTGTCTCAAGACGTATCTCAAATTTCACGGATCGTTGCAACTATGACTATCTCTTTCCTCCGCTCGATCGCCCCGCCGACCCCGAAACCCGCCTGGTGGTCGGCAGTCGGTGAAACTGCCCGCGAATTCGATCCGGTTCGTCTCAGGGCGATCGCCGGGACGATTCCCGCTGGACTGCGCGGCACGCTGTATCGTAACGGCGCGGCACGGCTCGAACGGGGCGGGCTGCGCTGTGGTCATTGGTTTGATGGAGACGGTGCGATCGCGGCGATTCGCTTCGAGACCGACGAAGATACCGGTGAGCCGATCGCCACGGCCACGCAAAAATTTGTCCGCACGACGGGGTATCTCGACGAAGAACGCGCGGAAAACTGCTTTACGGCAACTACGGAACTGTGGCTTCAGGTGCATTTTGGAACCGCTGGCGTCGCCCGGTCAAACATAGCGCCAATACTTCCGTGATCGCCTTGTCCGATCGCCTGCTCGCCCTTTGGGAAGGTGGCGCACCCTACGCTCTTGACCTCGAAACCCTCGCGACGCGGGGACTCGACACCACGATCGCCCCGTCAAGCTACTCTGCTCATCCCAAACGCGATCCCCACAGCGGAGAAATCTATAACTTCGGCATGACGATCGGCGCGAAAACAAACCTAACGCTTTACCGCCACCGCGCGGATGGTCAGTTGATCGCCCAGCACGAACACCCGATTGCCGCTCTCGGTCTTGCGGGCTTGCCAATGCTGCACGATTTCGTCATGGCGGGTCGTTACCTTGTTTTTTCGTGTCACCCGTCGCCGCCAATCCGCTGGAAATCGTCGCCGGACTGAAAACCTATAGCGACTCGATGATCTGGCATGGCGATCGCGCCACGACAATTCTTGTGTTCGATCGCGAGACTCTCGATCTGGTGAGCCGCAGCGAGGCCGATCCGTGGTTCAGTGGCATTTCGCCAACGGGTTTGAGGATGAGGCCGGACGGGTGGTTGTGGATGTGGTGCGGTATGACGATTTCACGACGAATGAGTTTTTGCGGCAGGTGTCCCAGGGGGCGATCGCGACGGAAACGGCGGCACGTCTAGAGCGGGTAACGATCGATCCGGTCTCCGGACGCTATCTGGGGAGCGAGACGCGGATCGGTCGTCATTGTGAGTTTCCGATCGTCGCGCCCGAGGCTGTGGGTACGGATGCAGATCGTATTTTTGTCGTCACGCAACGCCCGGAAGGTCAGCCGTTTGGGGATTTGTTCGGGGCAATCGGGTGTTATGACGTGGCTGGTGATCAGCTAACGGTGTTGGACTGTGGCGATCGGGTTTATCCATCAGAGCCAATTTTTGTACCCGGTGCGGTGGCAGATTCGGGTAATTCGGGCGATCGCGATTCCTGGTTGATTTTTCCGGTGTTTGTCGCCGATGAGCAGCGGAGTGAAGTGTGGATTGTGTCCGCCGATCGGGTCGAGGCTGGAGCGGTTTGCCGTTTGGCGCTACCCGAAATTGTGCCGATCGGCTTTCATGGCACGTGGCAGGCCAGCCATTCGCCAAGGAAATCCGGTTCTCGCGATGATTAGCCATTGATAATGACCAATTGCAAACTATCAAAGAAGTCTGAGACGTGTCACGTTCTTTAAATAAAATGAATCAATTGAATATTAGAAAATGACCGATTATTCAGTTTAAAAGCTTAAAAATAATCCAAACAATCGATCATTTCGCGAAAAGCTACGCTAGGCTCAAAGGACAACCGTTCATTACTGCTCGCAACGCTGCCACACCATGACCGAACATATTGAAGTTTTACCCGATCGCGCGGCGCTGGTCGATCGCGCGTTTGCGCTGACCATTGATAGCATTCACGCCGCGATCGATGCCCGAGGCCGCGCCGTTTTAGCCCTCGCGGGCGGCAGTACCCCAAAACCCATCTACGAAAAGTTGTCGGCCTGTGTCTTACCCTGGGATCAGATTTATATCTTTTGGGGCGATGAGCGCTACGTTCCCGTTGATCATCCGGATAGTAACGCCGGAATGGCGAAACAGGCATGGCTCGATCAT
Source organism: Coleofasciculaceae cyanobacterium RL_1_1 (assembly GCA_012033105.1). GTDB lineage: Bacteria > Cyanobacteriota > Cyanobacteriia > Cyanobacteriales > Geitlerinemataceae > RDYZ01. The sequence goes on along the minus strand of JAAUPN010000276.1, from coordinate 2,074 downwards.
GTGGCAATCCCGGAATCCAACATTTTCATCACACCGACGCTAGGCAATGATCCGGCTGCCGATGCCGATCGATTCAATACTCAAATTGCCGACTTTTTCACCCCGGCTCGTGGCGCAATGCCGGTCTTTGATCTAATTATGCTAGGCATGGGCGATGACGGTCACACCGCCTCGTTATTTCCCCACACAGCGGCTTTGGATGTGACTGATCGCTACGCCACCCTAGGCGAAAAATCAGGCGAACCGCGTTTAACCTTGACCTTTCCAGTTTTGCAGCACGCCCACACGATTTTGATGACGATCGCCGGGTCGAATAAGCAAACGGCATTAACGCACATTTTTGCGGAAACCTGCGACGATCGCGAATATCCTTCGCGGCGTCTGCGTCAGGCCACTGGTGAACTGTGGTGGCTACTCGATGCCGAGGCTGCGATTTCCCCATCGGTATAGTCCGAAGCCACTCCTCCCCCTGCTAAGGTCGAATATTATCGAGATACGATCCGACCTCTTTGATCACGTATCCCTAACAACACAGTGCCATAGTGCCAATAACCGACCGTCACTTCAAGATCGTTGTCTACGCAATCTGCGGTACGCGATCGGTGGTACACACTCGGTACACAAACCATTTGGGGATCATGACAACCCCGGCCATTTTTCCCATCAGGCAATGACCTACACCATGATCGAATTCTGTGATAAATCCTGATAACTACGACGCTGTAGGGCTAAATCTGACCCTAGAACGCAATGGATTCCTCCGCTTTAACGCTCCTGTCCTGCCCCCAATGCCAGCATGAAAATCACCGGGATCTATCCCGATGTGAACAATGCCACACTCTACTTCCGGGCAATTTCGAGTCTCTGATTCATCGTGCAGATGCGATCATCAGTCCTCCAATCGCCAAGCCCTCGATCGCAGACCCCGCAGACCTAGCGGACGACACCAATGCAACCGTAACCCCCCAAATCGAAGCCGCACCACCTCAGCCATACGGCGGTCAACTCCATCCGTCCCATCCGTTCCAAACGTTGCCCCGCTCGGTTACACTACCGCCGGTTAAGGCTAAAGATGAAACCGACGGTGACCTTGAAATTGATCCCCATCTCCCCACCGCAGCACGACTTCAGCATGAGACGAGTGATGAATACCTTTCCTTAGCAACGGACATCTTTGTTTGGCGCATCGGCAAGCCCCACTATGGCGCACATCCTGATCTCAATATCTCAGCCTTTCCCCAATCGGAAATCGTCTCCCGTTCTCATGCTCTGATCCGCTACCATCGCGGTCAGTACTATATTGAGGATATGAACAGTTCCAATGGAACGTACGTCAATAACCAATTACTCGTTCCTGGTCGTCATTATCCCTTACATCATAACGATTGTATCGCTCTCGGGAAAGGCGATCTCGTTCGGTTCTTCTTCCAGATTTGCGCTCGTTAGCAACCTCCGTTGTTTTTCACCATCATGCGTCTACTCGGATGATCACCATCGTCCGTCTGCCGGTCGATCTGGTATCGGCCTCATCTGTCGTGATTGCTCTTGCGCTGCTTCATCCCCATCAAGTCAAACCCGTTCACCGCTGGACGTTTGATCACGTTAACCCTGTTCGTATCGGTCGTTCTCAAACCAATGACGTTGTGCTTTATAGTGCCGTCATTTCACGCCATCATCTCGAACTCCATCAACGAGCGGGTGAATGGTGGGCGATTAATCGTGGGAAAAATGGAACGTATCTGGAGAATGTTGCCATCAAACGTCTGCGGCTTACCCATGACACAACGTTATGTTTAGCGAAGTCGGGGCCACGTCTTCGGATTTCGATTTGTGATCGCGCCGATCCCTCACCGCAAACCACCACTTTGGCGAGCAAAACGTACGATACCGTCCCGAAGACGAAGGAAGTCGATGATGATCTGACCATTTCGGATCTGCAAGCGGGCGTGTTATTTCACGAGTGGGCTGACAATTTTTAGATGAGTTACAACGATCGCAACCACAGGGCGATCGCGATCCCCGCGACGATCAACACGATCCACCCGCCGCGCAAAAATAAAAACCACCCCCAAAA
>JAAUPN010000091.1 GCA_012033105.1 Coleofasciculaceae cyanobacterium RL_1_1 | reverse complement strand
GGCTTCCAGGATTTCAATACGCTCTGCTGGGGAATCTATAGGTAAGCTCGTCATCTTGTTCAGATATCGTAATTGCGCAGAACTTCATCCTACCTGGTATTCAAAAGAATGAAATGGCCCTGCTTTGATAGGACAACGATTTCGGAGCTTAAGTCTGCCGATAGTAGCAATTGCCGCATTTGAACCATCTCAAGTAGGCACAATTGTAGGTGTCTTGATGGATGCACTCATTCCTCATTTGGATATAAAAGGACTTGGGCTTGAGAAGCATGAAGGTATTTTGGGGGAAAGAGAAGGATATCCAGATTACAAACATGAATCTGGCAAGAGGTTGGAGCTAAAGCTTCTTTATGTAGATAATCCCGGTCTTAAAATGAAAAAGCCGCCTACACCACGAGAGCCATCAGCCCGACTTACTCAAAAAGTAACTGTCAAAAATGTCGATCCGGAATTAGACGCAATGCTGCTCATAGCATATCGAATGGAGGTAGATGATCTGAACTCAGATGCAGCAGTTCCCCAAATTATTGCTCTCGAACTTTTTTCTATGATTGAGCTTGTTGAAGCACGAGATAAACGTATGACTGATAGTGGTGGAAGATGGTTTGGAAATTATGAAACACCAACGGTTTTAAGCAAAATTGGAAAAGAAAAACTCAGCAAAGGTTTACCTTTAGATACAAAATCATATGGTCGCAAGGAATCTGAAGGTAAGGATTTTAACGAGGATACAAATTTTGGAAAGCTAAAGAGGATACCGCATCCTAAGCTTCAGAGTTTTTTATCTAAATACAGATTGCCTTCAGAAGATGAGTAACCTTCTTTGAATTCGGTAGTTGATGAGCTAGTTGAGATAGACGAAAAAGAGCTTCAGGATGAGGAAAGAGATTAATGGATTGTTCCACTAAACTATTGCTGAGACAGGCTAACACTGCGTTGGTGTGGACGGAACAGAGGTTATTGGTGGGTGTTCAAGGTTCTTGACACCGTACAACCTTTCCGTTAGCAATGTCCTCGGCGCGTTACGGCTGCGCCTAACGCGCCCTACCATTGTTCTCGGTGGGGCGCGTTTTTTATTGCTCTAATACCAACTATAGTATCGACGCTCACCCCGAAATCTTGGTAGCATTTGGCGATCGCACGCGATCCCCCCAGTAAGCCACCCCCATGGACATCAAACTTCCCTACTTCGACATGATCCTCGACGCGATCGCCCGGAACGATCGCCCGACGATCGACGCCTTCGGTACACACGTCCACTGGGGCTACTGGGCAGACCCTAAACAAGCCGATGGTTCCATTGCCGACTTCGCGATCGCCGCCCAACGCCTGAGCGAATGCGTCTACGAAGCCGCCCAAATCCAAGACGGCGATCGCGTCCTCGATGCCGGTTGCGGCTTTGGTGGCACAACCGCCTGCCTCAACGAACGCTACCACGACCTACGAATCACCGGTCTGAACATCGATCAACGCCAACTCGATCGCGCCGCCACCCTCGTCACACCCGCCCACAACAACACGATCGACTGGGTGTGCGCCAACGCCTGCGAACTGCCATTTGAAGGCCACAGCTTTGATCGCATCCTCGCCGTCGAATGCATCTTTCACTTTCCCAGCCGCGAACAATTTTTACGCGAAGTCAAGCGCGTGCTGAAACCGGGCGGCACACTCGCGCTCAGTGACTTCACCTTGCAACCGATCACCGTGCCGCTGTTCAAGTTTCTCTCGCTGTTTTCTAACGGTTCCGTCGAGCGGCTCTATGGCGATGTCGGCAGCACCGATTTCACGATTCCCGCCTACGAACGACTTGCCAAAACCATCGGCCTCGCGATCGAAACCAACCGCGACATCACCTGTAACACCCTCCCCACCTACCCCATCCTCAAACAAATCTGTCGTCAATTTGAGCTAACCGAAGCCGAAAGCGTCGCCGCCGGTCAAGAGCTGGTCAGCACCTTCGGGCTAGTGCGTTATGTGGTGCTATCGTTCCGAACGCTGACGGTTTAGGTTTAAGATCGGAGGCCTGTCATGACGCGAAACCCAGCCTAAGACTGGATCTCGTGCAAAATCAAGCGATTGCCATCGGGATCATAGGCATAAATTTCGCGACCGTGGGATGCGGTAAGGATCGCGCCTGATGAAGGATAGCCGATCGCCGCTAACCGGGCGATCGCCACATCTAGACTGACCACTTCCACGCACAAACTGATCGCCGATCGTGCCGGATAGTCAAACTCGGAACGGTGGGTGACATTGGGGCAGAACATCGCCAAGCGTAAACCCGGTAGATGAAACTCAGCGTAGTGTTCCACATCGCAGACCACCGGTTCCGACTCGAATAACCCTTGATAAAACCCGACCAACCGCACCAGATCAATACTCGCGATCGCCACAAACACTTCCGTGACACGTACCATCCGCCTATCCTCTCCATAAAATTCGGAGTGCTACCTCCAGCTTTCCCCACCCGACCTCAAGCGAACATCACTCCGAGCGCCATGACGCCCCCATGTCATCGCCCAAAACCACGCACGTTTCCCACACAGCACGATCATCACCCATCACCGGCAATTGCGATCTGTAACAACGCAGGGATCACCCATCGAGGCTTGTACTATTTTGGAATACTAAGTCAAACTAAAGATAGTTAACAAAACTTAATCAAGCTTTTTCTGGGAAGCTTTTGTACGGCGGTCTCCGCCTCCGCAGCACCTCTGCCTTTGCCGTTTTCATGCTGTCGGATTCTCGGGTTAAATCCAGATTAAATTGGGTCTTAACCTGAATTCTGCTCACCGACGCCCGCCGCGCCGCCTTATTCACCCGATCGACGAGGGTTAATTGATATGCACTTGAGTGATGTAACGCATCCGAATCAGCTTCACGGGCTGAGTATTCCCCAACTAGAAGAGATCGCCCGCCAAATTCGCGAGAAACATCTCCAAACCATTGCCGCAAGTGGCGGACACCTCGGCCCCGGTCTCGGGGTGGTTGAGCTGACCGTGGCACTGTATCAGACCTTGGATCTCGATCGCGACAAAGTCGTATGGGATGTGGGCCACCAAGCCTATCCGCACAAACTCCTCACCGGACGTTACGACCAATTCCACACCCTGCGCCAAAAAGACGGCGTCGCGGGCTACCTCAAACGCAGCGAAAACAAATTCGACCACTTCGGTGCGGGTCACGCTTCGACCAGTATTTCAGCCGCACTGGGGATGGCGCTTGCTCGTGATAACAAGGGCGACGACTATAAATGTGTCGCGGTGATTGGCGACGGTGCGCTCACGGGCGGTATGTCCCTCGAAGCGATTAACCATGCCGGACATTTACCGAATACGCGTCTGATGGTTGTCCTGAACGACAATGAAATGTCGATTTCGCCCAACGTCGGTGCGATTCCGCGTTACCTCAACAAAATGCGCCTCAGCGATCCGGTGCAGTTCCTCGCCGACAACCTCGAAGAACAGTTCAAGCATCTGCCCTTTTTCGGCGAAAACTTCACGCCGGAAATGGAACGCCTCAAGGAAGGCATGAAGCGCCTCGCGGTCTCAAAAGTCGGTGCGGTCTTTGAAGAACTGGGCTTTACCTACATGGGTCCGGTGGATGGCCACAACATTAAAGAGCTGATCGAAACCTTCGAGCAAGCACACCATATCGAAGGCCCCGTGCTAGTCCACGTGGCAACGGTGAAAGGTAAGGGCTACGCGATCGCCGAGCAAGATCAAGTCGGTTACCACGCCCAATCGCCTTTTGACCTCGCCACGGGCAAAGCCTACCCCTCGAAAAAACCCAAACCGCCAAGCTACTCGAAAGTTTTCGCCGAAACGTTAATCAAACTCGCTGAGGAAGATTCGACAATTATCGGCATCACCGCTGCGATGGCGACGGGAACCGGTCTCGATAAACTGCAACAAAAGCTACCGAAACAATACGTTGACGTGGGTATCGCGGAACAACACGCGATGACCCTGGCAGCGGGCATGGCCTGCGATGGCATGAAACCCGTGGCGGCGATCTACTCAACCTTCATGCAACGTGCGTTTGATCAGGTTGTCCACGATATCTGCATCCAAAAGCTGCCGGTGTTCATGTGCCTCGATCGCGCCGGTATCGTCGGCGCCGATGGCCCCACCCACCAAGGGCTGTACGACATCGCCTACATGCGCTGCATCCCCAACCTCGTGGTGATGGCGCCGAAAGATGAAGCGGAACTGCAACGGATGATCGTGACCGGGGTTGAGTATAACGGCCCGATCGTCATGCGTTACCCGCGTGGCAGTGGCTACGGTGTGGCACTGGCCGATGAGGGCTGGGAACCGATCGAGATCGGCAAAAGCGAGGTGTTGCGCCACGGTGATGACGTGATGCTGATCGGTTACGGCACGATGGTGCATCCGGCAATGCAGATAGCGGAAATCCTGAGTGAGCATGGCATCAGTGCCACGGTCGTCAATGCCCGCTTTGTTAAACCGTTAGATCTGGACACGATCGCACCGCTGGCCGAGTCGATCGGGAAGGTCGTGACGCTGGAAGAGGGCTGCTTGATGGGTGGCTTCGGTTCAGCCGTGCTGGAAGGGCTGGCCGAGCGTGGGGTGACGGTTCCGGTGAAGTGCATCGGCGTGCCGGACATCCTGGTTGATCATGCTTCGCCGGATGAGTCGAAGGCGGATCTGGGTCTACTACCACCGCAAATGGCAGAAACGGTGCGTAAGGCGTTCTTTCTTGAACAAAAAGCACCGATCGCCGTTTCGTAACCTTCCCACAAGACACGTTTAACTTGAAGGTTATAGGCAATTCAATCATTTCTAGAACACACTGAGAGCGTTGAGCTGGTCGAAACGCAGTTTTCGGGAAGGCAGAACAGAGTCAGGATGTTTTGTTTTTGATTGAACTGACTATAAACCTCAACAGAAAGAGCGAGCATATGATCATACGCTCGCTCTTTCTGTTGAGAACTTCTTTCTGAGAACTTTTGGATAATCCGTCAATGCCGTTGACGTTAGCGAACCGTCGCGCGTACCGCCTCAGCATCGATCGACGGCAAAAACATCAGCCGCGCTAAATGACCCGCAATACCCAACTGTAGCGGCAATTTTTTCAGCACTTTTAACCAGTTCGGTGCATCCGATCCACTGATTTCTGTGAGCTTCAAATTCAAATCAGAGCAGTGATGTAGACGATTCATAAATTCCGGCGAATCCACATCCAGTACACTCGGAAAAGCACGTGCTGCTGTCGAATTCGTTTGACGAATCACCTCCGCATCAAACTCCGTTGGATCAATACCCAAAGCATAGTAGAACCCTTTACGCTCATGTACCGTCAGTGTGTGGGTTGCGAACACACTAAGCAGGAAAAAGCGACTCCAGAACCGCGCTTTCCAGCCCTTCCACATCGACGTTTGCGATCGAAGCAGCACTTTGAAAATATCGCCGTGGCGGTTCTCATCCTGGCACCAAGGCTTGAAATATTGGAACAGTGGATAAAATTGATGCTCAGGGTGAGCCTCAAGGTGACGGTGAATTAGGATATAACGCCAGTAGCCAATTTTTTCCGATAGATAAACGGAATAGATAACCCAGGGTAATGGAAAAAATGTATAGGTACGCTCGTGAGTTAACCGACCTAGATCCAAAGTGCGGTTAAAGTCACCCATCGCCTTATTGATAAAACCAGCATGACGCGCCTCATCCCGCGCCATCAATTTGAAAAGCTCAGACAAGACTGCATGTTTGCCATGCAAACGACGTGAAAGCTCTTTGAACAGTAGAAAACCCGAAAATTCGGAGACACATGAACGTTCGAGATAATCAATAAAGGCTTCGCGATCATCACCGCTAATGTGATCCCAGGATGCATTAAAGCTTTCATCACGGACAAAGTGATTGCGGTTGTAGTCTGTCCGCATTTGCTCGAGAACGGCCTGAAGTTCAGCCTCCTGAGACGACAAATCAAGCTTCGCAGCGGCATCAAAATCAGTGATATAAAAACGCGGTGTAAGAAGTGTTTCTTTGAGTGCAGCTTGAGTTGGGTCTAGTTTTGGAGATGAAGAAACCATTAATGAAGCCTCAATATAGATGAGTGGATCGACAGAAAATTTAGTCCAGACTTACCAGGGTTAAACAACAAAATTGTTGTAAATAAAATGGAATTGAATTAAGCTCGCAAATCTGAATAACTGCCATATTAAAAACTCGAATTATTCATTTAAACCCCAAATCCAGGCTTTTTTCAAGCTTTTTTCAAACTTAAAAATAAATTGAATTAAACAATTGTTTTATTGCAAAACACGGCGATCACTTTCGTTTGGAATAAATTCAGATAAAAAATTATTAGATAGCAGAAAGTCAGGCCGTTGAGTTTTTAACCTCAAAGGCCTGAAATTACGATTGATACTCTTAAGTAGGCCAAGCTAATTAATGGAGACTATGCGTACCACAAGTTTCTAGCTTATCTGTAACCAGGATGGTTGAAGTACAAGGTGTTAGTCACCTTAATTTTATTAACCTGATTGACTGACTTCGTCTACTTAGACCGATCGCGAAAAACCTTAACTCGATTGTTGGTGTAGATAAGTATCAAATACTGAAGCAATACTACGAATGAAGATGAAGTTAAAGTTGATGCGACTGAGCGAGAGGTCGTGATTCAAGGCATTGCCATAAATTTGACAGTCTGTGGCCTACCGGCTCTGACGCCCGCAGTATTGGGATCTGCGTCCCATATCTCACTCGCAAATCTACACCTCTACTTATTTGGCGAGGACGATGAAGGCGAAACCCCATCTCCGTCATAACATCCCAAATCCGAGCAACGAATATTCTGTGCAACATTCGTGATCAGGTGTTGTACATGCTGTCGTAACACCTCTTGCGTAAGTCCTGGGAGATCAACCTGAGTTTTCGGAATCGTGCTTGGCTTTGGTTTTGCCCTTGGACGTTTTGGCCTTGCCCGCAGCTTTCGCCTTGCCCTTCGGTTTCACCTTCGCCGAACTCGATTTATTCGCCTTGCGGGTCTTGCGTTTTGTCGTCTTGAGTTCCTCCGAGATTGCGCTCACATCCGCGATCGGATTGGTTAACGTCCCCACCTCATCCGCTTCGGTGCGATCGGTATCGCAAAAGACCCCGGAACTTTCCGGCGCATAGGCAAACACACTCGCCGGTTCCGGCTTGACCGTGCTATCCGGCTCAACCACACAGCCCAAATTTGGATCACAGTGATAGAGCAACACCCCTTGCATGCTGGCTAGCTCAAAGTGTTCCAGATTTTCGATCTCTAGCCCTGGTGTGGCGTGAACCACCTGCCACGCTTCCTGCTGAAAATCAAGCTGGAGCCAATCGCCGAGCGTGGCCTGCATCGGCTCACCGCCGAGGTGGGTCACCATTGCGATCCGTTCCTGGGGATGATCCGGATTGGAGCGCACCCCGTAAAACATCGTGCTGCCTCCATCGCTGATTTTGTTAAAGCGATCGATATTTTGCAAGTTACGACGCAACCAAGGATGGGCATGGCGAAACTCGCGCATCGAAAGGTTAAAGCGGGTGTGTTGCGGGTCGAGATTGTGGTTGTAATAGGAGACGTTGCACTCCTCAAAACAATCCGACATGAAATCTGCCGCAAACTCCTTCAGCCGATCGATATCAATTTTCGCCAAAAAGCGCATCACACTCGATCGATGCAATTTACTCACTGGCAGATCACAGTTATTGTTCGCAATGCTGCCCGGACAAGCCCGCAGTGCATCGGTTACCGCCGCCAGATTGTAGTCTTTCTCCTGCAAAATCGCTTCCAACGTCCGCACAAAAAGCTGCAACTCCTCAAGCTGCTTAAACCCGTGTTTTTTCAGGCGACGGAACGCCTTGCGGTGTGCATACTGCTGATGGGTTAGTTGCCATTCCAAAAAACCCGCCTCCTCTGACACCACCTTGACACCGTAGCGCTCATCCGTATTGCGGAAAAACATCCAGGGCGATCGCATCGTGGAGTTAATAAAATCCATTGGCAGCCCCGGACTAAAACCATAGACCCACAACATAATCGCCGGATTATCGTAGGCATTTTGCAACACCTCCGGCATCGTCGATCCGAGGCTCCAATCAATATCCGCATCCGTCAGCACCTGATTACCCCGCCGCACCGTATCGTGATTGGCACAGCCCGTAATCCAGTCCTCACCCTGGTGCATCACCTCACACACCCGCCGCCATTTCCGCTCCCAAAATCCCTTCAACGTCGGCGTATTATGGGCAAAAATCAACGGCCCCCACTGGTAGGCTCCCGGCTTCATGGCCGCCAGCTCGCGATAGGTCGAAGACTCTTCCCAACCCTCCGCAGGCCAGGGGCGACCATCTTCGTAAATCAGGAACATCAAGCGACGACTGCCGCCGAGTTCCTGCACCACATCGCCCATTTCCATCAGATAGGCATCATCATGCTCCACCTGACCGGATAGGGGTTAAAAAGCGAATATCTTGGCCGCCATCCACACGAATGCCGTCCGCGCCGGTGTTGATTTTGCGGCGCTGCATCTCCAGGAAAATGGCGCGAACCGTGGGGAACTGGTGGTTGAGATCCTGGCCGTACATGTTCGGCCCTTTGAGAAATGGAGGATTGAGCAGCAGTTCGGCTTGGTTGTCAGCGTGACCATATACCAGGTCGTAGATGAGCTGAATCGGGCCGGTGGGGAAGTTGTGCAGGGTGGCGATAAAATCGACCACTTCATCGGGACGCAGCGATTCGAGTAAGGCCGGATTGGTGGTACTCGATCCCAGAATCGGAACGTCATAGCCCCAGTCTTCCGTGTTGGGCTTACTCAGCTCGATCGTCACGGTTTCTTCCTCTTCCTGAATGAAGGAGAAAAATTCGCTCTCGGGGCTGTACTCATCGCGATACTCGATCGGTGGCTCGGTCGGCAGCAACTCGATCGCGTCATAGCCCACATAGTTTTGCTCAATGTGGGTCAGCTCCTCACCCGCTTCGAGCTTGCGGGCAATTTCTTTGTAGACAGCCGTGAGTCCGGCAAACGTTCCGGCACGTGAAGCCGTGCCAATATGGAGTTCGAGAATATTGCGCGGTGCGCCCACACGGGGGATTTTTTCAAAGGGAGCGGTGGGATCGCCGTTACCGGTGCGCCGAAAATAGTCGAGGTCGGGGCGGTTGGCGTCGAGTTGCGCAATGTCATACAACTCGGCAGGCGCAAAAATCCCAAAGGGAAGGGAGTAGGGCATCACATCGCGGATGGCGCGGAGTCGTTCATCGCGATCGACATAGCGCAACCAGTAAAACGAGCCGAAGCGATCGCGCGTCCCCGCTTCCATCCCCTCGACCACACCCCAGAAAAATTCGTTGTGTTGCACGAGGTGAACGCGATCGCGGTGAAACTCGATCGTCTGACGCACCTTGGCGGGATTGATCGGCGTAATCGGCGTCAACACCTCCAGATAAATATCGTGTTCCTGCATCACCTCCGACAGCAGACGCGGCGCCCAAAATACAACTTCGGTTAAGCCATCCGATCGATAGTGCGCTCCCATACGGCGAGCAAACGCTTGACTCTTCTCAAAGATCGTCGCGTCGGCCTGCTCATTCTGTCGCGCCCAGTCGATCAGTTTTTCAGTTTCGTCCTCCACGAGACGAACACGAGTACGGGTATCGATGGCAACGACCATGCAAAAGCTCTCCCAAAATGTTGATGTTTGTCAGTGTAGCGTCAGGATTAGCATTCCTTCCAATCCAGTTTTGGTCGAAACCTGAACCGCTCATTCGCCCAGCACAGACTATTCAGAAGCTTAATATTGTGACCTTCTTAACTTCTATTAGACCATTACACCTCCGATCGTGATCGACACAATCGTTACCAACACCAGGCACAAACTTTGCTGCAACTTGGGTTGACATCGCACGATCGCGACACCACCACCCCGCCCCTGCGCGATCGATGGTGATCGCAACGCGCCTTCAGGAGCCGCGATCGCGAGATGACATCCGCACGGATTTTAGTCACGACTTAAGCGAAATTTAATCAAAACTTAGGCGGCACACGAGATAAACCGTTCATCTTGTACTGTCCTAGTTCTAAAAACTAGCTTTAATCACGTGGCTATCCTGCGATTAAGTTTTACTTAACCCTCACTCAAGCCAACGTTCAAAATTTTCATTGCCCCAAAGTTTTACCTCTTTTAGGTGTAGAAAAGCTCATGATGAACATTATCGATTCTGACATCCAGCCAGGATTTTGATTCTCTTAAAGTATCAAAACATTTTCTGAATCGAACGCTTCCCGGCCAGAAAATTACCTGAAATACCCTTTCAAATCAGGGCTTTGGAGCTTTAACACTAATCAACACACCAGTCCATTTTACAGCACGATCGACTTCTAATAGGCGGATAACCCTACCACCTCCACCCTGCGGTCAAGCCTCAACATCCGATGATGCGCTAAAATCACAGACGACATGCTCTGTTAGGTCATCACCTTACAAAGCAACTACCCCCAGCTTAAAATTCAGAACATTCACATAGCTCATTATTGAAACCAATTTTGACTTGAGTGTTGATTTCTACTGGGTGACGCTTTTTTGTAATGTTCAGACACAGGGTATTCCAGACCTTGATAGCTTTTCTAGATTTGAACATCTAGATCTGGTTTCAGCTCAAGTTTCTGTTCTTTCTTTCGATTTTTCCTATGAAGACTGATACTAAATCCTCACTCGTTATCCTCTATCACCGTGAGCCCTATGATGAGGTAATTGAGGACGGAGAGATCCGCTACCTTCCGAAAAAAAGCCCAAATGGCATCATGCCGACCCTCAAGAGCTTTTTTAAGCATGTGAATCGCGGGACTTGGGTTGCCTGGAAACAAATTGAAGGTACAGAGAAATCGTCTTTTCAAACCCGTGTCAAGGTTGAAGATGACACAAACTACACCGTTTCTCGTATCCCTCTGACCGCCAATCAGGTTAAGCATTTTTACCACGTCACCTCAAAAGAAGCCTGTTGGCCGATTCTGCACTCGTTCCCTTGGCACTTCACCTCGGAAACCTCGGACTGGGAAAATTTTCAGGAAATTAATCGCCTATTTGCTGAAGCCGCCTGCGAAGAAGCAGCGGATGATGCTCTGATTTGGGTGCATGACTACAATCTGTGGCTCGCACCCTATTTCATTCGTCAGCTCAAGCCCAAAGCGAAAATTGCCTTTTTCCATCACACGCCGTTCCCGTCGGTGGATGTGTTTAATATCCTGCCGTGGCGTAGTGAAATTGTGGAAAGCTTGCTGTGCTGCGATGTGGTCGGTTTCCATATTCCGCGCTATTCCGAGAACTTTGTGAATGTGGCGCGGAGTTTGAAGCCGGTGACGGTGGCGAAAACTGGCGAGCCTCCGGAGCATCTGACGCGCATTGGGACTGCTTTGGCGGAACCGGAGATGGTGCAGCAGCTTGAATACAAAGGCCGCATTGTCAATATTGATGCCTTCCCGGTGGGAACTGACCCGGATTATATTCGGGAGATTCTCGCGACCCCGGAGGCGGAGACACGCTATGCCGAGCTTAAGGCGGAGTTTGAAGGTCGCAAGCTGATTGTGGCGGCGGGACGGGTGGATTATGTGAAGGGTAATAAGGAGAAGCTTGAGGCTTATTCTCGCTTGCTCGAACGTCGTCCGGATCTGCATGGTCAGGTACAGTTTTTGGTGACCTGTGTGACGGCAGCAGCGGGGATGCAGATTTACCAGGATGCGCAGGCGGAGATTGAGCAGCTTGCGGGTCAGATCAATGGTAAGTTTGCGACGATCGGCTGGACACCGGTGTTGTTGTACACGCAGCCGCTCTCGAAGATTGAGCTATTCGGGCTTTATCGTGCGGCGGATATCTGCTGGACGGCTCCGTTGCGCGATGGTTTAAACCTGGTTGCGAAGGAATATTTGATCGCAAAGGGTAAGGGCAACGGTGGTGTACTGGTGTTGTCTGAGTTTGTCGGTGCGGCGGTGGAGTTGCCGGAAGCGGTGTTAACGAATCCGTATTCTACCGAGCGAATGGATGCGTCGATCGAGCAGGCGATCGCGATGCCGATCGAGGAGCAAAACGAACGGATCTCGAAGCTGCACGATACGGTCACGAAGTACGATGTCAAGTACTGGGGTGATCGGTTGTTCGATGTGTTTGGGTCGCTGAACTCGGATGAGGTAGATGCTACGGCGGCGGATGAAAAAGCGTTGTCGGCGGTGTAGCGATCGTGGTGTAGCGGTCAGGAAAGGTAGAACTGGGGTCAGTGGTTTCAGCGGTGTCGGCTTCCCTGCCTCTACCCAAACTTAAAAGAAGGGCGATTGATTGTCGAGTTGCAATCAGTCGCCATTTTTTTGATGTTTACGCAGTTGGTGTTTATTCGGGGGGTACATTGCGCGTCACACGGTTGAGATTTGAGTCGCGTAACGATCGCGATCGTCGATTTCAGTCGTAAAACCCGATCCGTCACAGTGGGAAATCGCCCGCCCGCCCGATCTTGCCCCAATGCCCGATCGCTCCGACGATAGTAACTATACTCGGCGCGTGCAAGATCGGTCTGCCCGGACATCGTCGCCGCGCCTTCTCATCCGATTCGTCCGTCTCGCAAGGTTTCAGAACACGATTATGACCGTCCTCGAAAAAGGCAATATCTCGATTCATACCGAGAACATTTTTCCGATCATCAAAAAGTCGCTCTACTCTGAGCACGAAATCTTTTTACGGGAACTCGTCTCGAATGCTGTAGACGCGATCGAAAAGCTGAAAATGGTCGCCTACGCGGGCGAATTCGACGGTGATACCGACAATCCAAAAATCACGATCGCCGTTGATAAAGACGCTAAAACGCTGACCATTAGCGACACCGGCATCGGTATGACCGCCGACGAAGTTAAGAAATACATTAACCAGGTCGCATTTTCCAGCGCCGAGGAATTCGTCACGAAATACAGTGGCGGCGCGGATCAGCCGATCATCGGTCACTTTGGCCTCGGGTTTTACTCGTCGTTCATCGTCGCTGAACGGGTTGATATTGACACGCTGTCCTACAAAGCGGGTTCCGAAGCGGTGCATTGGACGTGCGACGGGTCGCCGACGTTTGAACTGAGCGGGTCGGAACGTACCGAGCATGGCACGACGATCACGCTGCACCTGATGGAAGGCGAGGAAGAATACGCCGAGGCGGCTCGCATCAAGCAGCTCGTCAAAAATTACTGCGATTTCATGCCCGTGCCGATCGAACTCGACGGCGACGTACTGAACAAGCAGGAAGCGATCTGGCGCAAATCGCCCCGCGACCTCACGGATGACGACTACCTCGAATTTTACCGCTACCTCTACCCGTTCCAAGACGAGCCGCTGCTCTGGGTACACCTCAAGACCGATTACCCGTTCGACATTAACGGCATCCTTTACTTCCCCAAGCTTCGCCCCGATGTGGACGTGAGCCAGGGCAATATTAAACTGTTCTGCAATCAGGTTTTCGTCAGCGACCACTGCGAAGAAATCGTACCGAAGTTCCTGTTGCCGATGCGTGGTGTGATCGACAGCCCGGATATTCCGCTGAATGTGTCGCGCAGTGCGCTTCAGGTCGATCGCAAAGTTCGCAAGATCGCCGAATTCATCGCCAAAAAGGTGGCCGATCGACTCAAAGAACTGTACAAAAACGACGCCCCCACCTACGTCAAGTGCTGGAAAGATCTCGGTACGTTCGTCAAATTTGGCTACATGAACGATGACAAGTTCAAGAGCCAAGTGGAAGACATTTTGATCTATCGCACCACCGCTGATTTGTCGGGTAAAACCGAGGATGTGCCCGCTGTGCAGGTGGAAACCGAGGATGGTGATGCGTGGCAGGATGTGGCGGCGGAGGGTGACACCGGTTTCACGCTCGATGGTGACTCGTTCACGACACTGGAGGAGTACCTCGATCGCAACAAAGAGCGCCACGAAAACCGCGTCTTTTACTCCACCGATCCCACCAGCCAAGCGACCTACGTTGACTTGCACAAAAGCCAAGGTCTTGAAGTGTTGTTCATGGATTCGTTCATCGACACGCACTTCATCAGCAGCCTGGAGCGCGACAAGAGCGACGTGAAATTCTCGCGGGTTGATTCGGATCTAGACGAAACGCTACTTGACAAGGAAGAGGATACGGAAATCGTCGATCCGACGACGAATCAAACCCGTAGCGAGCAGGTGAAGGCGTTGTTTGAGAAGGCGTTGGATCTGCCGAAGGTGACGATTCGCACCGAGGCGATCAAGTCCGATGATCCGGCGGGTGCGCCTCCGGCGATGGTGTTGCTACCGGAAGAGATTCGCCGCATTCGCGACATGACGGCGATGCTCCAGCAGGAAACCGCCGGTTTCCCCGATGAGCATGTCCTCGTCATTAACACCGCCCATCCGACGATCCAAAACCTGGGCGACCTCAGCAAGGGCAGCATCATCACCGAGGATGGTACGTCTCCGAGTCAGGAGCTGGCGAATATGATGTGTCGTCACATTTACGATCTGGCGTTGATGGCGCAAAAGGGTTTCGATGCGAATTCGATGACGAGTTTTGTGTCGCGATCGAGCCAAGTTCTGACGCGCCTGACGGAGATGGCCGTTAAGGGTTAATCATCCCAATTACTTCGTTATAGATCTGTATCGCTCCACAAGAACTCTGGCTTTTTAAAAAGTCAGGGTTCTTTTTTGAATCGCGGATTATATAGTTCGCCGCAGCTAGGTTAGGACGCTAGCAAAGAGCACTGAGCTTGTCGAAGTGCGGTCTTCAGCTTAGAACGTCCGAACCAACGCGCGGGGCACTATAGGGTGTTTTGTGTACGTCCCGATCGTTCGTTGGCTGTAATGTTTTCCTGCGATACGATCTCGGTAGGTATTGAGGTTTTATTGAGGTTTTGCGGTATGACTCAGTCGTTACAATTACAGGCGATCGAGGCTCAGATTCTCCAGCTTTCGGCGGATGAGCGGTTATATCTGATTCAGGCGATCGCGCGATCGCTCCAGACGGAGGACGCCTCGGAGACGGGATCGATCGAGCCGGAGAAAACGGCGATCGAATCATTAGATGAGGAGGATACGAAAAATCTCGATGAGCATGGCAATCGTCATCCGCTATTGGTGATGTTAGAGAGCCTTGAGCCGTTGGATGATGAGGAACCGTTTCCCGAGATCTATGACCCGCCGATAACGGTGAGAGATTGTTCCGCGACGGCAGAGGATTTATAAGGTGGTGATCGTGACGTATCAGTACATGCTCGATACCAATATCGTTTCCGAGCTGATTCGCAATCCGGGCGGCAAAGCGTATCAAAAAGTATTTGATGTGGGTTCTACGCGCATTTGTACAAGTATCATCGTTGCTTGCGAATTGAAATTTGGCATTCTTAAGCGGCAATCGTATCGTTTATCAGCGCAGGTCAATTCTGTACTGAGTACGCTGACTGTGTTGCCACTGGATTCTCCCGTTGACGAGCGTTACGCGGAAGCTCGCGCCCAGCTCGAACGTCGCGGTTTGCCGATCGGTAATAACGATTTGCTGATTGCGGCTCATGCGTTAGCGCTGGATCTGACGCTGGTGACGGCGAATGTGCGGGAGTTTCGGCGGGTGGAGGGGTTACGGGTTGAAAATTGGCTGTGATTTTTCCTGTAATGCGATCGTGTCGGTGGGGTTACAGG
>JAAUPN010000090.1 GCA_012033105.1 Coleofasciculaceae cyanobacterium RL_1_1 | reverse complement strand
GTCGTTCTCGAAGAAGTTGGAGAACCATCTCGGGGCGCTACGATATTTTCTACGTCACTACAATCGGTCTTTGGCTCTCTGACCATTACATTGCATCTCTACCTGCCTTCATTGCATAACCCCAACTATTAGCTTGGCCTACTTAGCAGGATCGCCAGCAATTAGCCGCCGTAATTCCAGCCCGTGCTAGCCAGATCGAGAATTTCACCCTCCCGGTGTAAACCTGCACCGATCACCTCACCGACAAACACCGTGTGGTCACCGTGCGCCACCGTGCCGACCACCTTACATTCCACATAACCCAGCGCATCCTTGACGATCGGGCAACCCGTTTCTTCGCCCAAATACGACTCGACATTCTCAAACTTGTCTGCAACGAGACGCTGCGGCTTGAAAAACTGAGCCGCGATTTCCTTCTGTCCCGCTTCCAGAAAACTGAGAGCAAAAACCCCGCTTTCCTGAATGAGTGTATGGGAACCGCTGTCACTGCGGACACAGTTGATCACCAAAGGTGGCTCGAAAGATCCCTGCATCACCCAACTGGCTGTAAACCCGTTGAGGTCAGTCCCGGAGGTATTGCGTACACCGCAAACGTAGAGGGCGTGGGGAATTTTACGTAACAGTGTTTTTTTGCGTCGAGGTCGAGCATGGTTAAAGCTGAAAATCCAAAACTTGAGGGTTAATCAGGACGATCGCAATCGCGATCGCCTGCCCTATCGTGCAACGATCTTGAAGCGTTCAGCAAGGCCAAACAACCGAATACTAAGAGGTTTTACGCTTCGACTTGGGTTTAGCTTTGTGCCATAGGGCGTTTGATGCAGATTTGGACTGGCGATCGATGCCGGTGCGTTTTTTCTTGGCGGGCGTCGGTCGAACGGTGGGATGCTCGGAATCGTGCTTGGTTTTGAAAAAATCGGGGATTGCGATTGATCGTACCCCGCTCGCTTGCTGGCGTTTCTGTTTGTAGAGCGCATCGAGGCGGCGTAAATCCTGAGCCACAACCCGCAGCAGCTCGCGATTGTGGGGATCGGCGCGATAGGCTTTGGTGAGATAGGTTCGTGCTTTCGAGAGCTGCGATCGCTCCAGATAATAGCGCCCAAAACATTGATAGGTCACGGCCTTCCATTGGCGCACTTCCGGGTCAGTTTGCAACCGCTCGGCCAACCCTTCGACCAGGGCGATCGCGCGGGGAAAGCGTTCGTTGGCGAGGAGTTGTTGCAACGAGGCGTAGACGTTGTGTTTGATCTGCCGATCGAGGTCAGAGAGGGGTGGCGCAGGTTTGGCTGATGACACGGTCGTTGCCGGAGGATCGACCGGTGCGGCGGCGGGGCGAGACGGCGATGAAGCGGGGGAAGCCGTCGCGGGCGGCGCGGTTGGCGGCACAGGAGGTGTGACCGGTTTCGGGATCGTGGATAGCGTGGCAACGAAGGCGCACAGGGTATCGTAAGCGGTCTGAAGCTCGATAAAGCGATCGTGAGCGCCTGCCTGATCATTGAGGTCGGGATGCCAGCACCGTGCAAGACGTCGATAGGCAGCTTTGACGTCTGTTAGGGTGGCTCCTCGATCGAGTTCGAGCAGTCGGTAGCAATCTCCGACATTCATGACGGCGTTCAGCAGTGGGCAAAAGGAAACAACGAAGCACCGCAGCGATCGCTAACGGTGCATCACAACCGAGATTCGCCAGAGATTCGCTACGGTGAGCAGTGATCGGGAATCCCTAGGCTTCGAGATCGCGATCTTCGAGAACTTTATCAATCAAACCGTACTCCAGCGCCTCCTGGGGCGACATGAAATAATCACGATCCATATCCTTCTCAATCTTCTCCAACGGTTTACCCGTGTTATCCGCATAGATCTGATTGAGCTGACGGCGTACCCGCAGGATTTCCGTCGCTTCGATCTGGATATCACTGGCCTGACCGCGTGCGCCGCCAGACGGCTGGTGAATCATGATCCGCGAGTGAGGCAGTGCGAGACGCTTACCGGGAGTTCCCGCCGCGAGCAGGAATGAACCCATCGAAGCCGCAAGACCGACGCAAATCGTCACCACATCAGCCTTGATGTGCTGCATCGTGTCGTAGATCGCCATCCCCGCCGTGACCATACCACCGGGCGAGTTGATGTAGATCATGATGTCTTTGTCGGCATCTTCCGAGGCCAGATAGAGCATGATCGCGATCACTTCGTTGGCTAGCTCATCATCGATTTCACGACCGATGAAGATGATGCGTTCGCGGTAGAGACGATCGTAGATGTTAATCCACTGCGTATAGGTGTCCCCTGGCATTTGATAGGGAACTTTCGGTACTCCAATCGGCATAGCTGTAACTTCCTGTGATAACTGATAATTGGGCGACGTGTTCGCGCTGGGATCAAGGGCGATCGAGCAATCATTCGGCAAAGTTCGCCGAAATTTAGCAAAATTAATTCAAACTGAGTGAATTTTGGCGAAATCCACCTAAATTAGCCAGAGTCTGATCGCTGTTAGACGCTCGCTAACGGCTTCTCGGCGCGATTGCTGGTCAGAATTTTATCGATCAGGCCGTATTCCACCGCTTGATCCGGCGTCATGTACAGCAGACGATCCATATCCTTGGCTAGCTTGTCTGGGGTTTGCCCGGTGCAGCGAGACAGGATTTCCAGCATCGACGTTTTGTTGGCGATCACTTCCTTGGCGCGGATTTGGATATCCGTTGCTTGACCTTGGGCGAAGCTCTTCGGTTGCTGAAGCACAATGCTCGCGTGGGGTAAGCTAGCGCGACAGCCTTTCGTGCCGGAAGCGAGCAGCATGGCCGCCGTTCCCATCGCGGTTCCCAGACAAATCGTATGCACCGGCGGTTTGATGTAGCGCAGCGTGTCACAGATGGCGAAGGCTTCGGTTTCAAAGCCGATCGGGTTGCCGCCGTAGTCGGATGTACCGGTGGAGTTAATGTAAATCTTGATCGGTTTATCGGGATCGTCGTACTGCAAGAACAGCAGTTGCGCGATGATCAGCTCGGTTACCTGGGGAACGAGGGGCAAACCGAGATAGACGATGCGCTCTTTGAGCAGCATCGACGGGAGATCCGGCGGCGGCGTCCGGTTTTGGGGCGCACCGTAGTAGGGAGACTGAACAGCTTGAATCGGTAGCTTCATTTCGCTTCGCTTCTGAGAAATCGCAATGGACAGCGTCGCCTTCGTATGACAATTTCGCCCCACCGACAACGGAGTTTAACCCGAGGGTTGGGGTGCTGTGACAGCGAGACACAGGCGATCGGATGCGACAGACACCGCTGTCTGCCTCAAGATATCTTAACGTGCTTGGGATCGATGTGGTGGGGGGTGGGGACGGCGGGTTGGGGGACGGTGTTCGGGGGTTGACGCGATCGCGATTCACGCATTCTGACGGAGCATCGGCAATGATTATCACTGGCTTTCCCGTGATTCCCGTAATAATCATTGCTCTACCATGATTTGTAACCCTAATTTTTTGGCCGATCGCAACGGTTTCTAGCTTAAATGGGCTTCAGCCCGAAGATCTGGTCATATCATCGCAGGTGATCGGCAGTGGTTGAAGGTGGGGTGGTGTTGGTTGTTCTCGATCCTGGGCTGAAATGTAGGCTAGAACCGCATTTTGATTTGTTTGATTTTATCAATTACCGTCATTCCGATTCCTAGGATTTTCCCATCATGCAACGCTCTTCTCTGCCTCCTTTTCTATCTCGCGACACGTTCCCAACTCGCCAAGAAACTCGCCTGATCAAGGCATCACTCGCGCGATTGGCCGTACGATTTAGCCTGTTCGGTCTTTGGCTCACACTGGCCGCCTGTAATGGAGTTGATCCATCCTCGAAGGCCGATTCTCACCATCAGAATACGGAGCTTTCAAACGAAGAAACGGCCACATCCTCCACGAGCGATCGCGCCCAGGTTTCGATCGCCGTCGCTTCGGAAGTCACGCCCGAACCGCCCATTTCGCTATCAATTCCGATCGACTGTCAGCTTGGCGATGACTGCTTTGTCCTGCTCTATCCCGATACCGATCCCGGTAGCGGCATTCGTGACTCTGGCTGCGGCCAACAAACCTACGACACCCACAAAGGAACGGACTTCGCGGTTCCCAGTCTGGCAGATCTCGATCGCGGCGTGAACGTTCTCGCCTCGGCGGACGGTACGGTGTTGCGGTTACGCGATGGTGTCCCTGATCGACGCTTACGCACAACGGCGGAGATTGAGGCGATCGCCGAACAGGGCATCGAGTGCGGCAACGGCATCGTCATCGATCACGGCAACGGCTGGACAGGGCAGTATTGCCACCTCGAACAGGGCAGCGTTGCTGTGGGTGAGGGCGATCGGGTGCAGCGTGGTGATGTCATCGGGCGGGTTGGCGTTTCGGGAAAAACCACCTTTCCCCACGTGCATTTAACGCTGCGCTACAACGACGAGGTGATCGATCCCTATTCGGGTCAACCCACAGCGGCGGGCTGCACGGTCGATCGTCAGCCACTCTGGAGCGAGGCGCTGGACTATACACCGTCTGGTATTGTGCGGATCGGCTTTGCCGATCGACCACCGACGATCGATGGACTTTGGGACGGCGAATTTACCGCGCCACAAATTGACACCAAGGCCGAAGTATTGCTGTTTTGGGTGCACTATTACGGCGCTCAAGTGGGCGACATTGAGCGTTATCGCCTGGTGGACGCAGCGGGGCGCGTGGTGACGGAATACGAACAGGAGATTAAGGCGAACCAGGTGAACGGCATGAGCTATGTCGGCAAGCGCAACACGCCGCAAAATCCGATCAAGCCGGGGACTTGGCGCGGCGAATATAGCCTGGTGCGCGATGGTCAAACGATCGCCAGTGAGCAGGCGGAAATTAACGTGCGATCGGCCAATTAAGAGTATTGCCCGGACATGATCGCCCATCTCAGAAGTCCGACTTTTTGGAAAAGTCGGACTTCTCGCCCCCATTGCCTAAATTTAGTTTGAAGTTCGGTTTAACGTCGCTGACGACACGCCTCAAAGAGCAGCAACGACGCGGCGATCGCCACATTCAACGACTCAACCCCCGACTCGATCGGAATACTCACACTCGTATCCGCCGCCGCCGCCAGCGCCGGATCAAGCCCCGCCCCTTCGCTGCCCAACAACATCAGCGACGGTTGCCGCCAATCGTAATCCCAATAGCTCTGATCCGCGAACATCTGCGTTGCCACCACCCGAATCCCCGCCGCTTGCGCCGTTGCGATCGTCTCGCTCAAATCCTGCCCCGTCGCCATCGGCAAGCGAAACCAAGCGCCCGCCGAGGCGCGAAGCACTTTCGGATTATCGAGATCCACGCAAGTTTGACTGAGCCACAGCCCCGCAGCTCCTGCTCCCACCGCCGATCGCAAAATCGTCCCGAGGTTGCCGGGATCTTGCAGCGTATCAAGGGCAAGGCCAACTCCATCGAAGGGCAAGGTCGGACGATGATTTCCCGATCGCGGTGCGGTGGCGATGATGCCGTCCGGGTTGTTCGTCGTCGCGATCGAGGCGAGGGCGATCTCGTTCACCCACTCAAAGCGATCGGCGTATTGCATCAGGCGATCGGCCAATTCTGGATAGCGATCGCCCCAGGCTTCCGTGACGCAAACGGTATCGAGCGGATAATTGGCGCGATGAGCTTCTTCGATCGCGTGGGTTCCTTCCAGTAAGAGGCGATCGGTCTGGTGGCGATACTTGGCTTTTTGGAGTTTACGCAGGTCTTTGATCAGCGGGTTTTGCAGGCTGGTGAGCATGGAGGGTAATGACGGGGTGATGGTGGAATAACTGAAAAAACGGGTTTGATACCAAATCCGGTTGAGTGAGTAGCACAACTACGTTTGATCGTTTTTAGTGCCAAACCGCACTATTCGCTTCGCGAAGGCTATGCCAACGACTCCGCTCAGTACTCGTCGAAAACCGCTACTTTGTAGACCAGATTTGGTTTGAGAAATCACGCGATCGTCTAAATCCCGTGACTTTTGCCGATGACCCAATGGCGACGAAAGAACCGCGACAAGGACGACTCGGATAGCGAGAGATAAATCGGGCGGCCGTGGGGGCAGGTGTGCGGATTGCGGGTGCGTTGCCAGTCATTGAGCAGGGCTTGCATTTGTGGCAGGGTCAGCGGCGTGCCATTCCGGATCGCACTGCGGCAGGCGGTCGCCACGATCGCCGCTTCGAGGTCGCCCTGACTTAACTCGATAATCGCATCGGCGAGGTCAAGCGCACCGCGATCGGGTAATGTCCGACCAGAGGGTGTCCCCGATGACGCTGCGGGCGCGTCCTCCAGATCAGAACGATACCAGTCCTGCAACAGCGCCGGAAGCTGCCGCACGGCCCACGACGTATCGCCGAACGCCTCCGTTTCGATCCCGATCGCGCGTAAATTTTCCACCTGGTGCGGACGTAGACCATCCACGATCGCCGGTGGCTCCAAATCCACCAATCGCCAGCGATCGCGTAACTGCTCATATAAAACCCGTTCATGGGCAATATGCTGCTCAATCAGCCAGCAACCGCTGTCATGTTCAGCCACGATGTAAGTTTGGTTGACTTGGCCTGTGGCGCGGAGTGCATGGGGCAGCGGGGAGTGTGAGCGTGCGGGTGTATTGGCGGGAAACGTTGGGGCAGTTTGAGAGGATGCAGCTTCGATCGGGTCAGGCTGCACGCTGTAGGGCTGTGCGGCTTCGGCGACCGAGAGTAGGGTTTTCGCCCGATCGGGGGCGATCGCATCGAGCCGATCATTGAACTGATAGGCATGGACAATCGCTGTTTCAAGCTGACCCTGTAACGGGTCGAGATCGCGTAGATAAATCTCAGTTTTAGCCGGATTACGATTCCAATCGAGCCGATCGGGTGGTAGCCGTAAATGCACAAAACAGACTGGATATCGACCCCGTGGCAAGGTGCGAGCCGTGGCACGTAGGATGCTTTGCTCTAGATCCGGCTGATGAATCATGCGGCCATTGACGGCGAGATAGATCCAGTCAGGGCGGCGACGATGACAACGATCGGGCAAGCCCAGGACAATTTGGATGGAACCATCCTTGGAACTACGATCGGGACTCGTACTAGACCGATCACCGGAATCATTATTGGGACGATGACAAGAGCGATCGCCGGAACGATTCCCGGAACGATTGCTCGAACAATCTAAACCTTGGGGATCATCAGCCTCGGGCGCGATCGGCGCGATCAGCTCGGCATACTCCGTCAGATCATCACGGCGCACCGTCGGACTCAACTGCGCTAAAATCGCCGCCGCCGTCTCGCCCGCCGCGATCGCCAACCACGGGCGATTGTTCCATAACACTTGCCAGGTCACCGATGGATGACATAGGGCAATTTTTTCGATCGCCTGACGCGCCCACGCTCGCTGCCGCGTCAGATTGGGTAAGGCTTCCCGTCGTCCTGGCAGATCCGCAAACAAATCGCGCACAGTGACGATCGTACCAGGAGCAATCGCGATCATTTTTTGATAGTTTGACTGCCCATCCCGATCAAAATAGACTTGCAAACCGTCTGTCTCGGCAACCTGTGAAGCAATATCGAGATGCCCCAAACAGGCCAAACTATAGAGCGCTTCGCCGCGAAACCCGAGTGTCGCAATCTGTCGTAGATCCTCACGATCGTGGATTTTACTCGTGGTATGGGGACGTGCCGCCTGTGCCAGCTCGATCGGCGTCATACCCACGCCGTTGTCCGTCACGCATACATCCCAGCGATCTGCCCACAGCGCCACCGTGATCCGCGTCGCTCCCGCATCGATCGCATTTTCCGCCAGTTCCCGCACCGCCGCCGCCAACGAATCGATCGTCTCTCCCGCTGCGATCGCCCGCACCACCTCGATCGGCAACACGCGAATCGTTCGATTGAATATGCTCATTAAGATTACTGGCCTGAATGATTAGCGATCGTGCCGGAGCGATCGTAAATTCCTATATATCTTGCAATTTATAAACCTCTGCTCTAGTCTCATGTAAGTTCGGCATTCCCGTACAAACATCCATTTTGACAAAACTAAGTATTTTTATATTTAGTTAGTCGCCGGGGGATACTCGGAGACTTAAAACGGACGCGGAGGGCGTGTAAGACTAGCTTGCTAGCAATGCCCGATGAAACGTCAAGCCCATTCAGCGATCCTCCTTCTGGGTGGACGTGGTGAAGAATCCTCGGACTTTGAGTCCGAGGAGCATGTCAATGTATTGGTAAAGCCTTTCCGCACCTTAGCGGAGCGCTTCGCCCCTCTACATGCCCTCATTTAGCTAAGGTATCGATATGAGTTCTGAGATGAACCCCACTCAAGAAATCCAGGCCACACCGACGGATACACCCCTAGAACTGCTTTCAAGCACTGAAGGCGACAGCGCAATCTCCCAAGTCACCTCTGACGATCAGCTTAAAGAAGTCAAAGCTCAAGTTTTGTCCATTCTTTCGGATCTATTCACCTACGTTGGCGACTTTTTTGCTGAGTACAAAAAGCCTCTAATCAACGTCGGTCTCGTGGTTAGTGCGCTGATTGCCATCTACCTCGTCGCCGCAATCGTCGATGCAATCAACGATATCCCCCTATTGTCGCCCCTCTTTGAACTCGTCGGCATTGGCTACACCGGTTGGTTTATCTTCCGCTACTTGCTCACAGCAGAAAACCGTTTGGAATTCTCGAAAATGGTGGGTAACTTTACTGACAAAGTCACCGGCAAAGAATAGAACGGTTACAACCCGGCACACGGTTACGCCCGAAAGCAGCGTGCATCCTAGCCTATAGTCCTAGATGCTCCTGCTTCATCACGCAAGCACGACTCTCAAAAAGCACTGGATTAATTCAGTGCTTTTTTAATGGTTTCGGAGTCGTCCCGATCGCCCGATCGCGATCACCTCGAACCAGTCCCCATCACGTGCGGGATCAACCATCCGCCGCGAGACCGGTGAGCCTGCTAGAAGCTCAAAAGTTTAACGCCATAGTCTAATCCTGACAGCCAGCCGAAAAACTAGAGGTTATTTTTTCGATACCGTTTATTCCTGTACATGTTGAGATCAGCGGCTCGCAGTGCCGCCAACATGCCACCACTCGGCTCGCGCATCGCCATACCGATCGACACCTCAATCCCCGCATTCGCAAAGGTCTCACGGAGATGATCGAGCAAATCGACTGAACTTTCACGTACACAATTGATCGCCAACACCCCAAACTCATCCCCACCAAGACGGGCAACCAAGTCACATTGTCGAACAGCCGTTTTCAAACATCGTGCCGCCTGCTTGAGTAAAAGATCCCCTTGAGCATGGCCTTGGGTGTCATTAATCTGCTTTAAACCATCAAGATCCGCAATCAACACACAGTAGGGCGTGCCGTAGCGGCGAGCGCGAGCCTCTTCGAGTTCGATCGCCTGCTCCCATGCCCGCCGGTTCCATAAACCCGTTAGCAGATCCGTCATGCAGTCGGTGCGCATCCGTTCAAGTAAGCGCGACTGTTCCAGAGCGGTGAGATCGGCAGCAAGAATCGTTCCAAGTAGTTGGGCGAGCAGCTCAACCAGGGGTTGCTCGGCATGTAAAGCCAAGGTCTGAGGCTCCGGATCGATCGCACAGAGCGTTCCAAACAGATCGCCCGATGGTGTGTGGATGGGAACACCGATATACGCTCCGATGGTGACCTGCTGGCCGATCGGCGCGACAGCATAGACTGGAATATCTTGAGCATTGGGCGCAACTCTCGGTCCATAGCCCTGCACCATCTGCGAACAAAAACTATCCGTCCAGCGAAAAATCGTCCCTTCACTCACATCGTAGCCATGATCTTCCGCCTGAAGCACAATCCAATCTTCACCGGAAGTTCGGGTCATCATCCAAAGGTCAAACCCAAGTCGTTGATGCAAAAAGGCGAGTACAGCTCGGCTAGCAGCCTCAAAGTTATCGAAGGGTATTAACTCTCGTATCGCGTTAATACTGCTATTACCCATAGATTTAGTTTGGTCTGGCGGATAAGGGTCGCAAAGGGTAATCGATTTAAGATAGATGACCAGGATTGTGACGGTGCGGATCTGGCTTTTGAATTATCAAGCTTTCTGGCTCTCTATAGGCTTGATATATCTATAACAGAAGCCGATTAAATTAGGACACTCTCATCTAAGTTAAGAACCGCACTTCGACTCCGCTCAGTGCTCTCAGCTTTTTTTGATCAGTCCTAAGCAAATCGTTTTTTGTTATATTAAAATTCGACAGCATCGCTTACAAGACTTACGCAGAAGTCTAACTTCTAACACCCTATTAAAAACTAGACAGTATCGCTTATCAAAGCTATACTTCCGTGTCATTTTCAGATATTCCGAGCACCTTAAATACCTGTCGTTGCTCAAAAACATCCAGTAGATCACCCCGTAGTTTAAAGTGATCTGCTTCTTGACGTAAAATTTCAAACGATTTTGTGAGCGACATACTTTTTTTGTAAGGCCGATCGCCTGCTGTCAGAGCATCAAAAACATCGCAAATCGACATCATTTGGGTTTGCAGGGGGATTTGCTCCTGTTTGAGGCCACGGGGATAGCCCGTACCGTCCAACTTTTCATGGTGAGCGTAGGCGATCTCGGGAATGGCAGCGAGATCCGGCGTCCAGGGAATGCGCTGCAAAAACTGGTAGGAGTGGGTTACGTGTGCTTCGATCGCGCGTCGCTCCGCCTCAGTCAGGTTGCCCCGCGCGACGAGTAAGTTTTCTAGGTCATCGTCGCTTAAGAGCGGTGTTTCCGTTCCGTCGAGATCGCGGTAATAGAACACACTCATGGCTTTAAGTTGAGCGATCGTGTCTTCCCCCAAGACTTGAGGGCTATTGGCCTCTTCGACAATGTTCCAATAGGTGTCAAGCATCGCCAAGTTTTGACTGAGTTGCTGATCGATCGCGTGCAAACTGGCGCAGTGGGGGCAGTCTTCCCCGGCGGGATGTTCCGCAATATGGTGGGGATGCTCGATGAGGTGGCGATATTTATTCTGGGCGCATTCCAGCTCAAGAGTGCGTCGAGCCACACCAAAACGTTGGCGTAAGACCTCGAGGCGATCGGGGTGCAGCTTCTGACACTTCACCAGAATGGCTTCGGGAACACCGATTTTGCCAAAATCATGGAGTAAGGAAGCATAACGAATTTCCTTAAGCTGTTGACGGCTGAAATTGGTATCCCGCAGGATGCCGCGCTTAACGCTGGAGACCTCTTCTGCGAGTCGAACTGTTAGGGCTGCGACCCGTTCTGAATGGCCTGAAGTGCTCGGATCACGTGCTTCAATCACACTGATTGATGACGTGACAAACCCCTCAAATAGATTCTCGATATCTTCGAGTAGGTTTTGTCGCTCGATCGATAACCCCGCTTGGCTAGCAAGCAACAACGAAATTCGTTCTTCCTGCTGCGAATACGACAGCGTTTCATCGAGTAGATTCTCCGGCGTTAGAATCGTTTCGGCGTTTTTTTTGCGGTTAATTAGCTGCAACACACCGAGAGTTCCACCTTTACGATCTTGCATTGGCAACACCAAAACGGATTTTGTGTAGTAGCCAATGTCGAGATCAAAATTACGATTGAGGCGATAGGGAACGTCGGGTGAGGACTCGTAGGCATCGGTCAGATTGAGCGTTTCCCCCGTAATGGCAACGTACCCAGCCAAGCTATCGCGCGTTAAGGGAATGGCGAATTCTTCAAAGGAAATATCCGGACGCGAGGCATTTTGAGCTGTTTTGAACAGCAGCTTATCAAAACCATCACTGCGATCGACTAGGTAAATACTGCCTGCATCGCTCTTGGTAATCTCACGACTTTTCGTCAAGATCAGATCAAGCAACTCCTGGAGGTCGAAACTACCCGACAGGGCAGCCGCAATCTCCAGGAATTGTGCGAGCGGCTCAATCACAGGCTCGGTGGGTATCTCTGGTCGATTAACCATAAATTCAAAACTAGACCTGACGAATACAGTTAACCGAGTTAACGTTAATCCAGTTAACGTTAATCCAGTTAATTCGATTGACCGGGCAACTTAAACCCGGAGACAACCTTTGCAAGCGCGAAATCTTTAGCCGTTAGCCCCCCCGCATCATGGGTCGTTAGTTGAACGGTGACCTTATTGTAGGAAATACGGAGGTCGGGGTGATGTGCGGCTCGCTCGGCAGGTTCGACCAGGCGGTTAACAAAATCGATCGCGGCCACGAAATCATTGAAAATAAACTGACGCTCAAGGCGATCGCCCACGACGACCCATCCCGGCAAAACGCCAAGCTGCATCTGAATTTCAGCGGGACTGAGAAGCGACATAAACATTTAAAATCGTAAGAGGTCAGTCTGACACCGTGGCTCTAGGCTAAACCATCATGAATCGCCGACTTGCCAGATCACATCAGACAAAATGTAATGATTTGAAACAGAGTAATTTTAAGCGTGTACTGTGGTTTAGCACGACTCGTTGCGACTACTGTGCATTTAGCCAATTGTTCGTGGTGTTCGTCAGGACGGACGAAACCAGGCGAGGCCAGTCATTTGCTTCAAGTATTTTAGGTCACAGCGATCGCCGATGAGCTGTTTCAAGCCTCTGTATTTTCCTACAAACTATCCGCCCCTACAGACAACGTTAGAAAACGTTGGCTTGCAGGGGCGGTCTAGCGGATTTCTCAATTGAAACCTGACTGCCGGAAGGAACTCACAGGAGTCTAGGTTCGCAGAGATTTCATCTTAGAGATGGAATGAGTCATGCGACTCTAGGTAATTCCTAGAGAACGGCTCCGGCGCACAGCCGGTATGCTCCAAAATCGAAACCCATAATGTTACTACTGTCTTGCATGAGCACCACCTCCAATTCGTGAAACAACATCTAAGCAGTTCTTGTTCCACAAAGGGAACAACGGCCTAGCTGCTCGTAAGATAGCACAGAAAAATTAGAGCGATCGCCAAGCAGACAGACCTCAAGCTTCAAAACAAGGAATTTACGAGACTGAATCCCCTGTTTTGGCGCGTCAGTCCTCGTCATCTTCCCCACCATGATCACTGCTATCTGGGCGCGATCTCTGACGCTAAATGATCGAGAACAGCCTTAACCTTCGAGAGCCATCAGCACCCGCTGCAACACACTTTCATAGGCATCCGCAACATTTCCGAGATCTTGCCGAAAACGATCTTTATCCATTACGCGACGCTCTGGATCGGTTTCCCGGCGATCCCAGAGGCGACAGGTATCGGGACTAATCTCATCCGCAAGCACGATCAACCCTGATCGCTCTCGTCCAAACTCCAGCTTAAAATCCACCAACGTCAGATCACAGCTCGCAAAAAACTCACGCAAAATGCCATTGATCGTCAGCGCCATCGATCGCAACGTCTCAACCTCCTCATCGCTCGCCACCTTCAGGAGACGCAGGCGATCGGGCGTTAACAGCGGATCACCGAGATCATCATCCTTGTAGAAAAACTCCACCAAAGGTGGATCAATCACCGTCCCCAACGCAACCCCCGTTTGCTTACACAAACTGCCCGCAGCAATATTACGTACAACCACCTCCAGCGGAATAATTTCGACCGTCTTCACACGCATCCAGTCAGCAGCAGGACTATCAATCCAGTGAGTCGCAACCCCCCGACTTTCGAGCAGTTGAAATAGATGCGTCGAGAGAGTGCAGTTAATCTCGCCCTTACGAGCAATCGAACCGCGCTTAAGCGCATTAAACGCCGTAGCATCATCTTTAAAAAAAGACAGCAACACCTCTGGATCACCCGTGGGATAAAGCACCTTAGCTTTCCCCTCGTATAACTTTTCCGGCAACGGATCGGGTAAAAAATCGGCTTGGCTTACAGATAATTGGTCTGACACGATCAATAGGCGCTCGCAGCGCAGACGGAACAGAAGTAAGAGCCATACTGACATCGCAACTTCCGATGCGTCTAGATCGACCCAGACAAATATACCGAACAAGACTGACGTAGAAGTCGGGCGTCTTACCGATTCAGCCTCAGCCTCGCCGGACTTTAAGGTCATACCATCTCAAATCAGAAAGACCCTGTGCTTGGTATACAGCAGGTGAGCAAGCACTTGCATCTATACAAAAGCAGCATATTTACACACTAGTCAATCCAAAAACATAGATACAGTTGACCGTATTTTTACGAGGCCTAACCCTTCTTTGTAAAGCTTGTGTAAAGCGGCGATTTTAATTGCGATCAAAATGGACATTTAGACGTATTGTCATTACCGAAGGAAGTCTGACCAGACAACGGGAAGTAATTTAGCACTGAGTATACCCAGGCATAAAAATATTTTTATCCACATACTCAGCATCAATCTATTCAAACCAGTCTAGATTTTGTTATGCATCTTTCCATATAGCTAGTCAATCGTATCTAAGTTTTTTATTTCTTCTTTCGAGACAATACAAGCATGTCAGAACCGGTCGAAATCTAGCCATAGTTCGCCGAAAAATTCCTTTGGCTAAACTGACTTATCTAGTCAATCAACCAGCTCCAACAAAAACTCAACTCGACTTTCATTGCCAAAATAATTGGTCATCGATAAATTGCTTTTAGATAGTCATTTAACTCCAATTATTCCAGCTAGCTTATAGTCACCATGTCTCTGCATAACTACCAGCCGATCGAAATTGATATCCATCAAGCTCTGATTCCCCATGTTCCAGTAGCACCAGACTTATTATTAGCCGAGGCTATCTTGATGATGAGCCAAGCCCGTGGTCAATCGTGTACGCGAGTTCAATCCGAAAATAAATCGAAGATCATAACCCTTCAAGAGGAGCCATCAAGCTGTGTCTTGGTGGTGGAAGAGAATAGCTATCTGGTCGGGATTTTGACTGAGTATGATTTTGTAAAGTTTGCGGCACAACAGTTAGATTTGACGAAGGTGACGGTTGGAGATGTGATGACCTCAACTCCGATCGTCTTGCAGTATAAGGACTTAACGGATCTATTTTTCGCCTATAACTTAATGCGTCGGCATAGCATCAGGCATTTACCCGTGGTTGATGAGCTGAATCGTCCGGTGGGTGTGGTGTCGATGTCGAGCTTACGGCAGACCCTAAATCTGACCTATTTTCTCAGGGTTCGCCGTATTTCTGAGGTGATGAACTATACACCGATCGTCGTTACACCCGATAGCAAAGTTATCAATGTTGCACAGATGATGGAACGCCATCAAATCAGTTCTGTCATTGTGATCGATGACCAATCGGAGGGGATATATCCGGTCGGAATTTTGACCGAGCGTGACATTGTACAGTTGCAATCCTTAGGTCTCGATCTGCAAACATTAACGGTTGTAGATGTTATGAGTACGCCGCTATTTTGCTTGTCTCCAGAAATATCTCTAGCGGAGGCACAGCTACAAATGGAGGCACGTCGTATACGCCGTATTCCGATTATTGATAGCCAAGGGGAATTGGTGGGAATTCTGAGTCAGAGCAACCTGGTTCAAGTTCTAGATCCGATGGAAGTGTATGGCATTGTCGAAATTTTACATCATCGCGTGAGTCAGTTAGAGCTGTCTCGCCTACAGTTACTTCAAAGCCAAGAAAACAATCTAGCAAAGCAGGGCCATTTCATTCTTTTGAATACCAGGTAGGATGAAGTTCTGCGCAATTACGATATCTGAACAAGATGACGAGCTTACCTATAGATTCCCCAGCAGAGCGTATTGAAATCCTGGAAGCC
>JAAUPN010000089.1 GCA_012033105.1 Coleofasciculaceae cyanobacterium RL_1_1 | reverse complement strand
AGCTTTCGGGCGGGCAGCTTCAGCGGGTGACCGACTACGTCAATGGCAATTTTCGTCGAATCCTACGCTATTGATTGCCGATGAACCGACGACGGCGCTAGATGTGACGGTGCAGGCGACCATTTTGAAACTGCTGCGGGAGCTACGCGATCGACATCAGATGTCGATGATGTTTGTCTCGCACGATCTGGGCGTGATTGCGGAGGTGGCGGATGTGGTGGCGGTGATGTATCGCGGCGAACTGGTGGAAGTGGGAACGGTCGATCGCATTTTTTCCGCGCCCCAGCATCCCTATACCAAGGGACTGATCGCCTGTCGTCCGCAGCTTGATCGGCGGATGCGCTGTTTGCCGACGGTCGCGGATTTTATGGAGGTGGTGACGAACACAGCGGGTGAGGCGGAAATTGTGGAACGCATACCGGATGCGGAGATTTTTGGCCAGGTTATGGGCGAGACGATCGCGCCGATCGGTGCGGCGTTGGGTGTGCGATCGCGGGGTCAAGGGCGATCGGATCTGGAGCGTATTCGGAGCATTCTCGAAGATGGCAATGATCCCGAGGCGATCGCCCAGCTAGACGGGGAGATCTCCAGTCTTGAGGCCATCAGCCCGGATGAAACGAATCTAGAGACTCATCCAGAAACCCATTCAGAAACTAATTCAGAGGTTGAGTTCGAGACTAATTCAGAGATTGAGTTAGAAACCAATCCAGAAATTGAGTCAGAAACCAATCCAGAAACTAATCCAGAGGTTGAGTTAGAGACTCATCCGGAAACCAATCCAGAGATTGAGCTAGAAGCCAATCCAGAGATTGACCAAGACTCGATCGCCCGCCTCAGCACGATCGCCAGCCAACCCCTTGACACCGACGATGATCGGTTTAATCTGGACAATTTTGATCTGGATGCCAACCCCAGCGATACCGAGGCGGAAACCATCAAACTCAATTCCAGCTTTAGCACCACGATCGCACCCGAAACCTTTGGCACAATCAACGAACCCAAACCCAGCAACACCCCGATTACCGACCTCGAAATCGCGCAGCGTTTAGCCTACCTCCAACGGCAGCCCCCCCTACTGGAAGTCGAACACCTAAAAGTCGGGTTTCCCCAACGCGGCATCTTCGGACGAACACGGCGTTACACCATGGCCGTCAATGACGTGTCCTTTCAAGTGTTTCCCGGCGAAACTTTGGGATTGGTCGGCGAATCGGGCTGCGGCAAAAGCACCCTTGCTCGTACCCTGATGCGCCTAATCGACCCACTTGCAGGAAAAATCCGTTTCGAGGATCGCGACATTCTGGCCTTGCAGCCCAAAGCGCTGCGATTTTTTCGACGCGATCTGCAAACAATCTTTCAAGATCCCGGTAACGCATTAAATCCGCGTATGAGCGTCGGTGCCGCAATTCTCGAACCGATGCAGATCCATAACTATGGTGCGAGTCAGAAAGAACGCCTCGATCGCGTGCGCTATCTACTCGATCGCGTCGATCTCGATTCCAACGCCATCAACCGTTATCCCCACGAATTTTCTGGCGGTCAAAAACAGCGCATCTGTATCGCCCGTGCCTTAGCCTTAGAACCAAAATTTGTCATCTGTGATGAATCGGTATCGGCGCTGGATGTGTCGGTGCAGGCTCAGGTGTTGAATTTGCTGAAAGAGCTACAGGAGGAATTCGGCCTGACGTATATTTTCATTTCCCACGATCTCAGCGTGGTGAAATTTATGAGCGATCGGATCATGGTGATGAACCAAGGCCAAATTGAAGAAATCGGCCCCGCCGATCGAGTCTATCGCCACCCAGAACGCGACTATACTCGCAAGCTCATCGCCTCGATTCCACGCGGTCACATTGCCGATCAGGTCGCGTCCTAGCGTCTAGAACACATTTATAGACCAAGTTTTCAGGGCATCACCTCCCCGGTGGTCGGGCGGACATCGCCCACTCGACCAAGGTTCGATTCACGCCGATCGTGGTGGGCAATGCTCAACCTACTCGATATCCACTATGACAATTGCTCCGAAAAATAAACCGAATTCCATCATCGCGACGATCACCAGCCTATTTCGGAGCCTAGTGCAAAACGAAATTGTCGCGTTTATCCTTAAGCGCATCGGTCAAGCCGCGATTACGATCTTTCTCGCATCGATGCTCTGCTTTGCGATCGTCCAGCTTGCCCCCGGCAGCTACCTCGACACCCTCGCACAAGATCCCACCCTCACCCCCGAAACCATCGCAACCCTGAAACAAAACTTCGGCCTCGATCGCCCCGCCTATGAGCAATACTGGCGCTGGCTGACGCGCATCGTCACCCAGGGAGATTTCGGGCGTAGTTTTAAATATCAGCAAGACGTGGCAATTTTGCTACGCGATCGCGTACCCGCAACGTTACTGCTATCGTTTATTTCCTTGATCCTGACCTGGGCGATCGCGATCCCGCTCGGTATCCTCAGCGCTGTCAAGCAAAACACAATCATCGATCGCACCCTACAAATTGTCGGTTACACCGGTCAGGGCTTCCCGAGCTTCATCACAGCGCTGATTTTTCTAATCGTGGCGCAGCGGTTATCGCCACTTTTTCCCGTCGGCGACATGACCAGCGTTTTCACAAGGATTTATCCTGGTTTGGGCGCGTCCTCGATGTGGCATGGCACGCCTTTTACCGGCGATCGCCTCAGCATCACCAGTTTTGCCGGACTGCAACGCCTGATGCGCGGCCAGATGCTCGACGTCTTGCGCCAAGATTACGTCCGCACCGCTCGCGCCAAAGGCTTACCGGAAAACCGCGTGATTTACGTTCATGCGCTACGCAATGCGATTAACCCACTGATCACCCTGCTCGGGTTTGAATTTGCCAGCCTGCTGAGTGGGGCATTTATTGCGGAGTTTTTCTTTAACTGGCCGGGATTGGGACGATTAATTCTCGAAGCGGTGCGGGCGCAGGATCTCTATCTCGTGATGGCGAGCCTAATGATGGGGGCGGTGATGTTGATTATTGGAAATTTACTCGCCGATTTGCTGCTGAAGTTTATTGACCCACGCATTCAGCTCAACGCCGATCACTGACGATCGATCAATTCAAGGCGAGAAGTCCGACTTTTTGGAAAAGTCGGACTTCTGGAATGGGCGATTATTTTCGGGCAATACTCTAATCAATCGCGGTTGCGAAGGATTGAGGTGATTGAGTGGCGCTAGCCAAGGTGTCCGTTGGCCGATCGCCCGAGGCGATCACACTGGTCAGCGGTGCAACTCCGGCCATATCGAGAATTTCAGGGATCAGATCCTCGCGGCGAATCGCCATCATGTGAACGCCCTGGCAAATCTCACGAGCGAGACGCACCTGCTCGGCGGCGATTTTCATACCCTCCCGCAGAGGATCATCCGCTCGATCGAGCCGCTCGATCGTCGTCTCGGGAATCTGCACCCCCGGCACAAACTTATTCAGAAAACGCGCATTTTTCGCCGACTTAATCAGAAAAATTCCAGCCAACACGGGCGCATCCCCAAGACTCGCCACCTCATTCATAAATTGCGCCAAGACATCGAAATCCGAAATTAACTGACTTTGAAAAAATCGCACGCCACTGGCTAATTTGCGCTCAAAACGCCGTTTCAGGCCGGATTGACTTTTGGATTGTGGGTCAACCGCCGCACCCGGAAACAGATCCGTTGAGCCATCGGTTAAGGCGCGATCGTTGATGTCAAAACCGCTATTGAGCTTGGCGATCGCCTGAAGTAAACGCACCGACTCAAAATCAAACACCCCTGTCGCCTTGGGATGATCTCCCGCCTTCACCGGATCGCCTGTCAGCGCCAACACGTTACGAATTCCGAGGGCATGGGCGCCGAGCAAGTCGGCCTGAATCGCAATTTGGTTGCGATCGCGACAGGCCATCTGCAAAATCGGCTCAATGCCCTGCTGTTGCAGTAAGATCGCCGCCGGAAGCGACGCCATTCGCATCACCGCCCGCGACCCGTCGGTAATATTTACCGCATGAACACGATCGCGCAGACCTGCCGCCAGCGCCAGCATATGGGTCGGATCGCCTCCTTTGGGTGGGGCAATCTCAGCGGTAACGATAAATTGACGATCGCGCACCGCTTGACGCAGGCGAGAAGAAACGCGGTTCATATAACGAGTCGAAGGGATAAACGCGGGTGAACGATGATAGCGGGATTTTTCAGGAATTGTGGCGGATTTTGACGGATTTCAAGACGGGCTAGGCAATGTCAGGCAATTAAACGGGTCGTGAAAAACCCATGGCCGTTTTGACCCGATCGAGCGTCACCGTAGCGATCGCCTCCGCCTGCTCACGACCCTGACGCAACACGGAATCGAGATAGGCGCGATCGTCCATCACCGCCGTATATTTTTCCTGGATTGGACGCAAGGCTTCGATCACGGTTTCCGTTAGCAACGGCTTAAATTGACCCCAGCCCATTTCGGCACATTCCGCTGCGACCGCCTCTTTCGTTTGACCGGATAGCAACGTGTGCAGGGTGAGTAGGTTGTTACATTCAGGGCGATCGGGATTGTCAAACTCCAGCCCACGCGCCGGATCGGTTTTACATTTTTTGATCTTCTTGGCGATCGCCTCGGGCGAATCCAGCAACTCAATCCGGCTCAACTCCGACGGGTCCGACTTGGACATCTTGCTTGTCCCGTCCGTCAAGCTCATCACCCGCGCCCCGTCCTTGCGGATCATCGGCTCCGGCATTTTCAGCACCGGCTCTTTCTTCTTGCCGAACTTATCATTCATCCGAATCACCAGATCGCGCGTCAGCTCGATGTGCTGCTTTTGATCCTCACCCACCGGCACTTTA
The DNA here is from genome assembly GCA_012033105.1 of Coleofasciculaceae cyanobacterium RL_1_1. Classification (GTDB taxonomy): domain Bacteria; phylum Cyanobacteriota; class Cyanobacteriia; order Cyanobacteriales; family Geitlerinemataceae; genus RDYZ01. The sequence continues at coordinate 10,867 of JAAUPN010000089.1, read as the reverse complement.
TCCGCGTCATACAGCAAAATATCCGCCGCCATCAACACCGGATAATCCAGCAATCCCGTCCCTACATTTTCGCCCTGCTTAATCGCTTTCTCTTTGAACTGAATCATCCCTTGCAACCAATTGATCGGCGTAATACAGTTCAACAGCCAGGTCAGCTCTGCATGAGCGCTGACGTGAGACTGGATGAAAATATTGGAATGGGCGAGATCGATGCCACAGGCGAGGTAGAGCGCCGCGATCGCATAGGAATTTTCCGCCAGCACCTTGGGATCGTGCGGCACTGTGATCGCGTGCAGATCAACAACGCAGAAAAAATTATCGTACTGATCTTGGATCTCGACCCAGTTGCGAATCGCACCGAGATAGTTACCAAGGTGGAGATTGCCGGTCGGCTGTACGCCCGAAAGTACGCGCTGTTTGCCCATGAGATTGCTCAAAACGAGATCGACAGAGATCGCATCATGACCCCGTCGATTTCTCTAAACTTCTTAAGATTTCGACATCCTCCAGTGTGTCACATATCGAATTTAAGTCATCCACATTGATTAGCAGGAACGTAACGGCAGACATTCCGTCTAAAGGTTTAGGGTTACGTCATGCCCCTAGTCTTGGGCGATCTTTTGAGCCATGCAATCTTATTCAATTGTTAATCTTTCGATCGTTCGTCTATAATTTGACATCAAACCTGTTTAGGTGTGAGAGAGAACATGCAAAAATCTATGTGGAACCTGCTGCTGGCTAGCCCCGCAGCACTGTTGGTCGGCCTGACCGCCAACGCCAACGCGACCGAAGCGGTTAAACCCGCTGTTGAAGTTGAAGCTTCTAAAGAGCTTTCAGTTAATGACTTCATCACGGAAAGCAACCGTCAAGAGCTGAACGGCACAAGCGTCAGCAGCCTCGACCAAGTCACCTCCGTTTCGCAACTGTCTGACGTTCAACCGACGGACTGGGCCTTCCAGGCGCTACAATCCCTCGTCGAGCGCTACGGCTGCATCGCCGGTTACCCTGACGGAACCTTCCGTGGTAACCGCGCTCTGACCCGCTACGAATTCGCAGCCGGTCTGAATGCTTGCTTGGATCAAATCCTCGCTCAAGTCGGTGGCCCTGGCCTCGACCCCGGCGACCTTGAAACCATCAAAAAGCTGCAAGAGGACTTTGCGGCTCAACTCGCATCGCTGCGCGGTCGTGTTGATAGCCTCGAATCGCGTCTCGATACCGTCGAAGCTCAACAATTTTCCACCACCACCAAACTCGTCGGTGAAGTTGCCTTCACGGTGACCGATGCTTGGGGTCTCGGCGACGACTCCTTTGTTGAAGGTGGCGGCGATCTCGACGATAACCAAACCACGTTCTCTGATCGTGTTCGTCTCGACTTCGTGAGCAGCTTCACCGGTGAAGACGCTCTGCACACTCGTCTTGATGCTGGTAACACCGGCGGCGTTTCCGGCCTCGAAATGGACGGCTTCGCCCACGGTTTCGACAACGGTAACGATGTCGGCATCGGCTGGCTCGCATACTACTTCCCGATCGGCGACAACATCCAAGTCTACGTTTCGCCTTGGGGCGCTCTGTGGCAGGATTTCGCACCGACCATCAGCCCGATGCTCGAAGGTTACACCGGTGCAAACCACACCATCAGCAGCTTTGCTGAATCAAGCCCGATTTACAAAATCGGTACCAACAGCTCTGGCGTTGGTGTGAACGCTGAGTTCGGCGACCTTGTTGCTTCCGTCGGTTACTTCGCTCAACAAGCAGGTTCGAGCTCTCCTGGTCAAGGTCTGTTCAACGGTCAAGATTCGATCCTGGCTCAGTTGGCATACCTCGGCGACAGCTTCCAAGCTGCGCTGACCTACAACCGCACCTACATGAACGGTGGCGGCATCTACGATAGCGGCATCGGCGGTATTGGGACGGCTTCGGCTAACGGTCTTGGTGTCTCGGAATCGAACACCTACGGTATTGAGTTTGCATTCATGCCGACCGATACGATCGGCGTTAACCTGTTCGGTGGCTACACCGACGCTGACAGCACCACCCTCAACGAAGACAACCTTGAGCTGTGGTTCTATGGCCTAGGTGTTGGTGTTCAAGACTTCGGTGGTGAAGGTAACCTCCTCGGTCTGTTCGCAGGTGCACAGCCTTATCTCGGTTCGACGACCATCGCTGGTAACACCGGTGATGATGTGCCTATCCACGTTGAAGCGTTCTACCGCTATGCGCTCAACGACTACATCAACATCACGCCGGGTCTGATCTGGCAAACCGCTCCGGGTGGCGACAACGACAACGAAGATGCATTGGTTGGCGTTCTGCGTACGACCTTCAACTTCTAAGATCGTGACTTAGCCCGATCGGTGTTGCTTAAAAGTTGAGGTATTTAAAAGCAGGTTGATCATGATTGATCTGCTGATAAATCTCAAAACTGTGAGCAACCGACTAAAAAAGCACCCCTTTCAAAATTGAAAGGGGTGCTTTTTTGGTTTGAGACGCCAGAATAGAGGAATGAGCGATCGCACAGGTCTCCATCGTCACTCAAAACTTCGTTGAGACGCAGAAACATTTTGAGTATGCGTTTGCCCTGGCTGATGCTGCGATCAGTCCTAACTTTTAGTGCGGACTACTATAGAATTGGCCGAGCCTTTTGTTTGTTCGATGGGTTGTGGCCTTCATTTGCTGGAGAAGCCGCATGAGCGAATTGAATCCCCCTGCGAATTTAGCGAAGGCAGCGTCGGAAATACCCCGCGATCGCCGGAGTGAACGCCCTGCTAGGGATCATCCATCTCTTGCGAAGATTGTGCATGATTTGGTCGTGCGAAGCTACAGTGGCGCTCCGTTACGTGAATCCCTCAGACAGACGATCCAACACCTGCGAGCCTTACTCAAGTGCGATCGCGTTCTCATTTGGCAGTTCCATCCGACCTTAGACGAAGCTGAAGCGAGTCCAATGACGCCGTTTGTGGAGGCCACGGCGGAAGCATGGCCGCAGGCCAAACCGATCGTGATGGATTTAATACAGCGCTATCACGACACACTTTTTTGTGATTTTCAGGGGTATCTCGATGATGCTGAGGGGGCATGTATTACGGAAGTACCGCGTGTGTCGGAGGAGTCTCCGCCTTATCTTGAACAACTTGAGGTGCGCTCACGTGCGGTTGTCCCGCTGTTTGTACGGGTTGATGCGGGCAGTCCGGCGATGACGCTATGGGGTGTATTGTCGGCGCATTATTGTCGATCACCTCAAACATGGTCGAAGGCGAAGCGTCGCTACCTTGAAGAGATCGCCCCGGCGATCGCCCTTGCGATTCAGCAAGTCTCATTCCAGAAACAGCTTCGGCGTCAGAGCGTTGAATTTAAGCGTCAGGTGTGTGAACAGGCGATTCAGTTTCAGCAGGCGATCGATTATGACGAAACGCTGAAACGCATCACGGATAAGGTGCGCGATAGTCTGGATGAGGAGCAGATTGTGCAGAATGCGGTGCGCGAGGTGGCGGTGGCGCTGCAAGTGGGCTCCTGTAATGCCGCGATTTACGATCGCGATCGTAAAACCTCGCAAATTTTGTACGAGGAGGCTATTTTTCTACCGGCGCAAATTTATCGGGAGTCGGACATGTCAGCGTTTCCGGAGCTGTACGATCAGCTTCTCGATAAGCAATATTTTCAGTTTTGCTCGATGTTTGAGCGGAATGTGGATCGTGAAAACTGCGATCGGACTGGGCGTGTCGCGATGCTGGCCTGTTCGATGTATGACAATGACGGCGTGATTGGTGATTTATGGGCGGTGCATGAGTCTCACCATGAATTTACAGATCTCGAAATTCGTCTGGTGCGCCAGGTGGCGAACCAATGTGCGATCGCCATTCGTCAAGCACGGCTTTATCAATCTTCTCAGGCACAGGTTGCCGAATTGGAGAAACTGAATCAGCTCAAAGATGATTTTCTTAGTACCGTATCTCATGAGCTAAAAACACCGATTTCTAATATGAATATGGCAATTCAAATGTTAGAAATTCAGCTCAAGCCGTTCGAGTTAGGCGAAGAGGTGCGGATGCGGATTGATCGCTATTTAGGCATCTTAAAGGCGGAGTGTAAGCGTGAAGATGAACTCGTTACGGATTTGCTCGATCTACAACGCTTGGAAGATGGCGGTTATTCCTCCGCCATGTCGGTAATTGACCTCAATAAGTGGCTCCAGAAAACGGTAGCCTTTACACGCAGCCGTCTATTTTCCCGTCGGCAGACGCTAACGATTAAAGAAACATCGCTCCCGCCCCTCATTACCGATCGCGTGATTTTGGATCGGATTATTGTTGAGCTGCTGCACAACGCGGGTAAGTACAGTGCGGATGGTAGCGAGATTGTCCTGAGCGTGAGTGAGGCGATCGTCCCCAACTCAGATGCCAGTTCGGGTTTGCGGCTCTGTGTCACCAACCCGGCCACGATTTCCCCAGAGGAGCTACCGAAGATCTTTAGCAAGTTTTATCGCATTCCCAATGCTGACCCTTGGAAACAAGGGGGAACCGGTCTGGGATTGGCACTGGTCGATCGCCTGGTGCGCCAATTGGGCGGAGTCTTAAGTGCGACGAGTGAAAATGGTTTGACGACCTTTACCGTATTGATTCCAAACCACAAAGATCATTTTGATAAAGAGAATCTCCTGCGTTAGTTGTTAGCTCATCATGGGAGCAGGAGGCGAATTCTGACGGAACTTTATCGAAGATCAGCCATGAGGATGTGTCGTCAGACCCTCGCAAATCCAGATGGAACCCATCACTCGGAGTCGTGGCGACGACGCTCGCTTAATTGCAGCAAGATTTCAGCATGTACAGATTTGGTTAAGGGATAGAAATAGGCTAAAACCAGCCCGATCGCCAGAATACAGGCCGGAAACGGTGCAACGAGGACGCGCAGCGCGGTCAGTACCGAGTCTGATTGAGCGGGAAGTGTACTATCAAACCCAAATTTTTCTAGGGCTTGCCCGACCATTGCCAGCCCAAAGGCTAACCCCAGCTTTTGCAATAACACCATCAACGAGTAGAACGTCCCCTCACGCCGATCGCCCGTTTGTAACTCACCGAGATCCGTGACATCCGTAATCATCGACCACGGAACGAGATAGGCCGTGGCAATGCCAACCCCCGCCAAGGCGCATAAGACATACATCAATCCTTGGTGTGCAGGCGTAATCATAAACAGTCCCGCTTGGGCGATCGTCCATAATCCTGTCCCGAGAAAATAGACCCCGCGTCGCCCGATCGTTTCCCCCAGCTTCGCCCAGAGAAATAGTGCCAGCATCGCTGATCCCTGAACGATGAGTGCGACGGCGAAGTAGGAATCAACGCCCATGTAATAGGTCACAAAATAGGGAATTGTCGTCGCGGTGAGCTGAAATGCAAACCATGAACAGAGGTAGATGCCAATCACGTAGCGAAATGGCACGTTCGTGAGCGCATCGCGAATTTCCTGCCACCAGGACGCTTGAGGCTGGGTGGTTTCGATCGGCGGTAACTCACCGGCAGTCGGATCGGTTGTTCCCCAAACACACCAATAAATCGTCAAGATTGAGGCGATCGCGCTAATTCCACCCAGTAGGGCGTACTGCTGGGCCGGTGGTAACGTTTGCTGAGATAAGACAAAGCCAAACGCCAACGCAGCGAGACTGCCGCCGATCGAAAAGGCAAAGCGAAACCCGGTTAAGCTGGTGCGTTCGTCATAATCCTGGGTCATTTGGGGCGAGAGCGCCGTATAGGGCAGATTGACCGCCGTAAACGCGGTATTAAAGGCAATACTGACCGCCACGTAGTACCAAAATAGCCCCATCTGATTGGCCTCACTCAGAAACGGCGGCACGATCCAGTGCAGGCTAAACAGCAGGCCAAAGGGGATGGCCGCACAGATCATCCAGGCGTGACGGCGTCCCCATTTTGACCGCGTGCGATCGCTGAGTACACCAATAATCGGATCATTAAACGCATCCCAGATCTTGCCGATCGCTAACACACTACTCGCCAGTCCTGGCTTGAGGTGGGCGACATCCGTGAGAAACACCAGAAACGAAAAAACCAGCAGCGTGGCTGTGATGCCCGCTCCTGCATCGCCAGCCCCGAAGGCTAGCTTGGTCGCCAGGGATAATCGTGCGATCGCGGCGTCTGTAATTTAGAAGAAGGGGTCATTCCAATCGTCCTCACCGGACAAACTCGTATATCGATTAGACGTAAGGCTCAAAAGTCAGTAGACCACAAGACTCAACGTGCGGAACGAAGCCGCAGCACCAAGCCGAGACCGACCTCACGCGACCATAGCTTGTAAATGTAAGCGTTAGCTCGGTCGTTGGGGATGGTTTTGGCATGATGCACCCGCCCCACGAGTCAGGAAAAACCCGAGTCGCGATCGCCGCACTTGACGAGATTGGGCGAATTCTCGTGATCCCCTTGCCAATCGCGCCAGACAATCCGACACTAAGCGTAAAGAATTTAAATGTAAAAATTCGGCAGCCCTGGAGGTTTTCCGGTGAAACGTGTTTTAGGAATCATTCTCGGAGGTGGGGCCGGAACGCGCCTCTATCCGCTGACCAAGCAGCGCGCAAAACCGGCGGTGCGCTCGCGGGTAAATATCGCTTGATTGATATCCCTGTCAGTAACTGTGTCAATTCGGATATCGAGAAAATCTACATCCTGACACAATTCAACTCAACGTCGCTCAACCGTCATATTTCCAGAGCCTATTCGTTCTCGAATATGAGCGACGGCTTTGTCGAAGTGCTCGCAGCTCAACAAACCTCGGATAATCCCGAGTGGTTCCAAGGAACCGCAGATGCTGTCCGGCAGTACCTTTGGATGCTGAAGAATTGGGACGTAGACGAGTTCATCATTCTCTCTGGCGACCATCTGTATCGCATGGATTACCGCCTGTTTGTCCAGCGCCATCGGGATACCGGAGCTGACATCACCTTATCCGTTGTGCCGATCGATCGCGATCGAGCCGAAGCCTTCGGTCTGATGAAAATCGACCAAAGTAGCGGGCGTGTCATTGCCTTCTCCGAAAAGCCCAAAGGTGCAGAGCTTGACGCCATGATGGTGGACACCACCAGCTTAGGGCTGGATGAAGAGCAAGCTAAAGCGAAACCATTTATCGCCTCGATGGGGATTTATGTCTTCAAAAAAGATGTCTTAATCGATCTCCTCGAAAAAAATCTTGAGCAGACCGATTTCGGCAAAGAAATCATTCCCTCAGCGGCTCAGAATTACAACATTCAAGCCTATCTCTTCGATGATTATTGGGAAGACATCGGAACGATCAAAGCGTTTTATGAAGCCAACCTACAGTTAACGCAGCAGCCAGCACCCCCGTTTAGCTTTTACGATCACGACGCTCCGATTTACACACGGGCGCGTTACCTGCCACCGAGCAAGTTGCTCGACTGCAACATTACCGAGTCGATTATCGGCGATGGCTGCATCCTCAAGGAATGCCAAATCGAGCATTCTGTCCTCGGCATTCGGACTCGGATTGAATCGGGTGCGGTCGTCCGGGATTCGCTCATTATGGGATCAGACTTTTATCAAAGTTCTCAAGCCCGTCAAACCAATATCGACGTGGATAAACCGCCGATCGGTATCGGACCCAATACAATCATCAGCGGCGCAATCATCGATAAAAATGCACGCATTGGTCAGGGTGTGAAGATTCTAAATAAGGAAAATATCGAAGAGGCGAATCGTGAAGATCTCGGCTTTCACATTCGCAGCGGCATTGTTGTTGTTCAGAAAAATGCTGTAATTCTAGATGGTTTTGTAATCTAATCCTCTGCGTTCTACATCATCTTTTTTACACCTGTATTTTTGGCTCCGTAGGTACTCCATCGATATGTACGGGGAATTAGCCAAGCGCTTCGTTTGGTACACCGGGCAGTGATCAAGCATCACTAGCCCATTTTTTGTTTGAGCTGATGGGCTGCAAGGCTTCGTGCGTAGGCTGATCAATCTACCGATAATCTTAAGCCTGGGGAGGAGGGGAGCATTTCCGGACTGCTAAGGCTCTCTCTCGGAAGTCCGTATCAATCGTGGGGGATGATAGGACGATGTGGTGTATTTCGGGTCGTGCAATTTAGACTTAAGAGGGATCGCCGGGTTAATCCCAGCGTCAGATAAACAATCCGGAAGTTGCGTTACGCTCTGGTTTGTTCAGATTCAGATTAACGGCTCTCATTTTATCGATTGACGTTGGGTTCAGAACGCTTTTCCAGGCGATCAAGATCGACATCCCTTAATATCCTCAACCCGTCTCCGCGTTGCGCTCATCTGGGTCTTTTAGTCTTCCATGAACGATGTTTCAAACCTATCTCAATCAAAAAAAGGAGAGATTTTAATTGTTGACGATACTCCTGCACACCAACTTTTGCTTGGAGATATACTCGCGAGCGAAGGCTATTCAGTCACGATCGCCAGTGATGGTTTGAGCGCTTTATCGCAAGCACGATCGATCAATCCAGACTTGATCTTGCTTGATATTTGCCTGCCCGATATGGACGGATACACGGTGTGTTCCACCCTGAAATGTCATTCGAGAACCCGAAATATTTCGATCCTGTTTATCAGTGCCTGTGATCAGCCGATCAACCTTGCACGCGCGTTTGAAGTCGGTGGCGTTGACTACATTACCAAGCCGATCGAACGCATTGAGCTGCTCGCCCGTGTGCGTCATCAGCTTCAATTTCGTCGCATTCAAGCACAGCTCATCGATCAGAATTTGCGGTTACAGCAAGAAATTCGCAGGCGATACCACCTCGAAACAGAGCTAAAAGCCAATCAAGATCGTTGGTATCTGGCGCTTCAGGGCAGTAACGATGGTTTGTGGGATTGGGATATTACCAATGGATCGATGTATTTTTCCGATCGTTGGCAGGAGATCCTCGGCTACGAACCGGGTGTTTTGCCACCCCTGAGACGCAGTTGGCAAGACCGAGTACATCCCGATGATTTGGAATGGGTGCTGGAATTTATTCGCTATCACCTTGAATGCGTCACGCCCAATTACTACGCAGAGTACCGTTTACGTGATCAGACGGGTCAATACCGCTGGGTGCTCGATCGCGGCCAAGCCCAGTGGGACGATCGGGGATATCCAATTCGGATGTCCGGCTCATTAACGGACGTTACGCTGCGTCACCAATCCGAAGAACAACTGCAACTATTACTGGTGACAGGACAAGCCATTGTCCAAGCTAAAGACATTGAGCAAACCTTTAATAGCGTTCTGACAAAACTCTGTCAAATTGCTCAGTGGGACATCGGCGAAGCCTGGACGCTTGACCCAGAGCTTGATCAGTTAGTGTACTGCTGGGGTTCACATAATCCCAATCCTAATCACCCGTTTTCCTACCTTTCTTTTGAGCAAGAACGGCGTAAATTCACGTTTCTTCAAAATCAGGGTCTTGCCGGTCGTGTGTGGGCACAGAACAGCTCACTGTGGCTCGAACATTTGGACAGTCCCCCTGGTTTAATGTCCGATCAAGCCTTGTTTGCGAAGGTCGGTCTTAAATCAGCTCATGGTCTGCCGATCTATGCTGACGGGACAATTCTTGCCGTTCTGACGTTTTTCTCGTTGACCCAACGCCCACGTGACGCTCGGGTGATCGATCTAACCCAGGCCGTAGCCTCGCAGCTCTCCTCATTTATGCTGCGCAAACAGACCGAGCAAGCTCTCACCCGAGCCAACACAGAGCTTCAGCGCCTTGCAACCCTAGACGGTTTAACGCAGCTTGCGAACCGGCGTAAATTTGACGAGTACATTCATACCGAATGGCGGCGAGCCTTGCGCGACAGCCAGCCGATTTCTCTCCTACTCTGCGATGTGGATCACTTTAAACGTTACAACGACTGTTACGGTCATCAGGCGGGTGATGCCTGTCTTCGCTGGGTTGCCCATGCCCTTGAATCGCAAGCGCACCGGGTGACGGATTTAGCGGCGCGTTATGGGGGTGAGGAATTCGCGATTATCTTGCCCAATACGGATCTCGCTGGGGCGTTAGCGGTGGCGAAGCATGTTGTCCATGCCGTCCGTGAGTTAACCATTCCCCACAAAGGGTCGTCGGTGAGTGACTACATTACGGTGAGCATCGGTGTTGCGAGTACGATTCCACGTTCGGGTACGTTGCCCACTCGGTTAATTGCTCAGGCCGATCGCAATCTATATCAGGCGAAGGCAAAAGGTCGCAATTGTGTATGTGGCGAGGGAGAGGTACGAGGGATGTCTGATGAACCCAGTGAAGATAGGCTGTGATCCTCCCAGATAAACGCAGATCCCTCTCGCTCGATCGGGTGTCGATTGGTCGTCGGGCGTATTGCCCTGCGTCTTTAAACCGGCTGTTTTGCCTGTTTAAAAATGTAGATGTTAGGATCAGTTTTTCTCGTTTTGTCGTCAGGCAATACGTCAAGATTAATTAAGATCGGGAGTGAATATCGTGCCAGATCCTCAAGCTTTGTCTCAGGCTCCGAAGCGCAGTAAGCTGCTTCAAAACGATGAATGGGTCGCCCCTGATCGTTGCATTCGGTACGATCGGGGGGGGTGATGGCCTATAGCTTGATGCGCGATCGACCCGATGGGATCGCGTCGCTGATGGGTCTGCGCGATCGGTCTCAAGTCTCGGCTCCTGGAACGATGGCGGGATCAGACTCGGACGACTCGGACGACTCGGATAACTCGGACGACTCCGAACGTGCGAGCTTTCCCCTCGGTGACGCTCAGAGCGCTGCACAGCGACTGACGCAAGACACCGATGCAACGTCAACGCTTCGGCGGTCTGTTGGGGTCATCTGGGTTGACTGGCTAGATGCATCACGAGCTACGGCGCTGGATGCCGCTCGCAATA
>JAAUPN010000275.1 GCA_012033105.1 Coleofasciculaceae cyanobacterium RL_1_1 | reverse complement strand
ATATCGGAAATCGCTTCGCTGGCGGGGTAAAACTCTAGGATTTGGGTTTGGCGGATTGTCTGCTGTTTTTCGCTGAGTACAAGCGGCACAACGTCTTCGTTTAACGCGCCATCGAGGGCGATCGCCTTGCCGAGCACCCGCCGCACCCGTTCGAGCGAAAGTCCCTGACACGATCGAATAATGTCATCGCGTAAACTCGGTTCGAGTTTCGTACCCATCGCGCCCGCTAGCCGATCAACCTCGATCGCGATATCGTCCACCGTCGGCAGGCGAAAATCCAGCACGTTTAGCACTTCGCTGAGATCGCGGGGAATTTGGACGATCGGCGCAATGATCACCACATTTTTGGGCTGGGATTTGAGTTTGCGGGCGAGGTTGCGAAGTTTGCGTGAGATGGCGATATCGTCAAGAAAGCGGTGAAAGTCTCGCAGGATGAAGATTGCGGGGGCGTCGGCGGGGAGTTTTTCGAGCTGTTCGAGGGCTTGCAGCGGATTGCGTTTGGCGGCTCCGGCATCGTTGGCGTTGCCCTGGTAGCCGTCCACGAAATCCCAGATATAGATTGGTCGCTCACCACGTTTTTGAGCGACCTCGCCGACGCCCGCTCGATGCGCTCTTCCTCCAGCGTCGAGACATAAATTAACGGGTAACGCGCCCGCAGCAGGAGATCAAATTCGTCCGAAAAAGCCATGCGATCGTGAGTGTTCAGAACACGGGAGTTGAGGGCAAAACGCAACGAGAGACTGAGCGGTTGATTTGATTAATCGTGTGGCAAACATCAACCCTCAACTATCTGACGGTAACTTTCCCTGAAGCTGTTGCAGTGCCGACCACCGTGCATCGACGAGGCCGTTGGCAGTGGGTTTAATCTCAACCCCAGGACAGTCCGGGCGGCAGTGTTTCGGATGGGGCAAGGCTAAGCAAAGCTGCTGATAGAGCCACTCATCCACCTCGAAATAGCCCTGGGGATCGATCGACTCGACCAAATCTTCCATCGACACCTCGCGCTCGTCTTCAAAATCCTCTAGCCCAATTTGCTCATCGAGCCAAATCGGTTCCTGGGGCGTGATGCTCACGCGATCGTTGTATTGCTGTAGGCAGCGATCGCAGGTTAGCGTGACGATCGTCGAAACCTGAGCGGACACATCAAGATACGTCCCCTGATGCACAATCCGCACGACGCCCTTGATGGGCATCAAGGTTTCGAGGTCTGGGAGTACCTCTTCAAATTCAATCTCGGTCGTGGCTTCGTGCTTTCTCAGCAGGTCGGGAATGTGAATCGGTTGCATCAGCGGTGGACCGTGGCAAAAAATCGGCAGGATCGCAATCGGTGGGCTTGGTGCGATCGGTCAGAGATCGCGGTCAAATGTTGGCTTAAGTCGTGAGGATTTACTGGAACATTCGATCGAAAATGGGGTTAGGCATCTCAGGCAAGCTGAATGAACAGTCCTCACACTCCTTACGGCAAATTGTACGGTTAAGCCTGTGCCTGCGTTTAGGTTTCGTCTGGCTGTTGCGCGGATTCACCTGACGCGGGTTCGACCTTCAAGGCCACGACTAATTTACGGTGCGGCTCTTGACCGTGGCTATGGTTGACCAAATCGGGATACTCACTCAGGTAGTGATGCACCTCGCGGCGTTCGGCGGACGTTAACCCGGCCAGTTCTGCCGATTGACCGCTCGATCGCACCCGTTCCACCACCTCTAGAACCAGTTCTTTGAGTTCCGCATCGCGCGTTTTGCGATAATCCCCAATCTCTAGCGTGTACGAGCATTGCAAATCTGGCTCGACTTCAAAGTTTAACGTGGCATTGGCGAGATATTGCAGCGCATCCAGAGCGTGTTCCTGGCGATCGCACAGTGCCGCCGTAATCGCGTCGGTGTTGTCCACAGGCTCGATCGTCAGCCACGCTTCACCGTTCAGCATTTCCGCTGCGATCTTGGCTTCGATCGCGCCCAACTGCAACACCGATGCTAACCATTGCCGACCCCGTTCCAAGTGTCGTGCCTGAGCGTCACCGCTTTGGCCTGTGTCCGTCATTGGTCATGCCTCCCGTGAATCACGTTGCGCGAACGGTGATCGCGCTTACCCTAACGACTGTAGATGATCCGCGAGATCTTTGATCAAACTCACGATCACCACACTCTATCCGGCTCCCATCACAGCTCCCCTCACAACCCATCAAAAAGCCCACCGTAAACACGGTGGGCTTTAGAGAATTCCTTACTCAGCGATCCAGTCGCGATTTAGTTGATGCTTCAGCTCGCTTTGCTTTTCTTCGATTTTTTCCGCTCGAAGGGCAGCGCATCCCGGTTATCCTCACCGGCTTCTTTCGCCTGGGCATCAACAATCTTTTGCAAGTTTTCCGGCAGCGGCTCACGCGACAGGATAAACGTTTGCAGCGTTTGGAAAATGTTGGCGATCGTCATGTACATCAACACCCCAGCCGGTAGCGGGAAGAAGAGGAACATACCCGAGAAAATAATCGGCGTGACTTTACCGATCGTTTCCTGTTGCGGGTTTGCATTCGCCGTTTTGCCTTGACCCGACAGCAATTGGTTGATGTAGAGCGTAATCCCGAAGGTCAAGACCATCGCAACGATATCCCAATGGATCACGCCATCTTCGCTACGAGCGCCGACCCGTCCGAGCGCTTCGATAAACAAAAATCCTTTATCGGCAGCGAGACCGTGGATTGTCCCCTCGATCGTTGCTTTCCCTGGTTGTAGCGCTTCGATTTGGCCGTCTTCGGTAATCATCAGACGTTCCGAACCGCTCGTAACCTTCCACTCAGGACGCAGCTCGCTCGCTGTGCCGTAGTCTTCCACGGTGTTGAGTAGCGGCTGACCTTCAAGGGTCTGGAAATCAACCGAAGTTTTATCGCCCACAATCAAGCGATTGCCTGCCGGTAGCAGTGCGGCAACCTGAGTATGGACGTTATCCGACAGATAAATATTCTTCGCTTCACTGGCGAAGACCTGCGGCTGAATCCGTTCGATTTGCTCTTGCGGGAAGATTTCAACTTCAAGGCTGTAGTTGATATCTGAGAACGGTGATCCCCGCAAAGTTGCGAATAGGGCAAAGAGTACCGGCATTTGCACTAGCACCGGCAAGCAGCCCGCTAGCGGGTTACCAAACTCTTTGTAGAGTTCGCTCATTTCCGCCTGTTGACGTGCCGGGTCATCTTTGTAGCGCTCTTGCACTTCCTTGACCCGCTTTTGCATCACGGGCTGTGCCACCCGCATCCGGCGCATGTTGCGAATCGATCCGGCACTGAGGGGATACAGTGCAAAGCGAATCACAAGTGTTAACGCCACGATCGCCAAGCCGTAGCTCGGCACAATCCCGTAGAACAAATCCAGGATCGGGATCATGACGTTATTGGACAAAAAGCCGATACCGAAATCCATGCGCCTCTAGTGCTAAATGCTGAATGCTATAACTCAAACTTGCACTTCCGGATTGGAAGTGACCAAAGCTCTGGAACAAAGACAAATGGTCAGTGATTCAGAGCTTCAATAAGTCAGGTCTACTCTACATGACGAAACGAACAACGCACAGTGTCGAAACCGTACTCATCAGGTACGGCGACTCGTGCGGCGGCCTTCAATAAACAATGCCCAGCGGGGAATTCGGAGGGGGCAATTGTCTAGGCAAATCCGGATGCAGGACGTTTCTATCCAAAGTTGACCTGTGAGAACCCGCTAGACTTTAACAGACCGAGCGGCTTCCTGTGCTTTGGTCGGGATGCGTTCTTGGATGTAGGCCGAAACTTCGCGGAAGTTGGGCAGCGATCGCATCTCCAGACGGCTACCATCGGTTAGGGTCAGCACCATGTCACCCCATAGGCCGAGACCACGCGGCACGGTGACGATCGAGGCCACTTCCTTGTAAATGATTTCGGTGCGATCGTTGCCGCGCCAACCACCCGTGACAGAAATGCGACGACTCGTGATGCGGAAGCGCAGCCAAATCGCCCGAATCACAGCCCCAAAGGTCAGCGGCAAGCCCACCAAGGTAAAACCAATCAAGATGTTGATGATGAGATCACCAACGTGCGGCCCACCTTCATAAAAAACCTCTTCACGAATCCCCATAGCCCACCTCGGCTTTTGTTACTAATTGTTTCAATTCTGACAGAAATTGAGACCAATTGCATTCGCAAGCTGAAGGATGCACGATCGTAATAACATCGAATCCAGGGGAGACCTGAGGGAGCAGTTGCCGCCATACAGCCCGAATCTGACGTTTGATTCGGTTGCGTACAACGGCATGCTTACTAACCTTGCGGCTTACAGAAATACCGATTCGTGTGGCCGCGATCGCAGCATCATTCTCAGACATAGCCGAACGGTTAGGACGGCGATCGTGTACGCGAAGGCTCAAATACGAGCCACGCACTCGCCGACTACGCTGGTAGACGGTATTAAAATCATTGCGATGACGCAATCGGTGATGACGAGGTAGCACGAACGACTCGCATTCAGCTAATCGAACTATACCGACAGACGAGCGCGGCCTTTACGACGGCGAGAGCTGATGACACGACGACCATTTTTGGTGCGGAGTCGGACACGAAAACCGGATACACGTTTGCGCTTGCGGCTGGTGCCGTGCAGTGTGCGCTGAGGCATGATGATTTCTCCCGTTAGGACTGGGCTAACAAATTAACGAACTGAAAATTAGGACGTAAAGCAGAGCAACAGACAAGCAAAGGTTCGAGAACACGAAGGCTTGCTCTTGCCAAGTAAAAGTCGCGATTCTACATCGTAGCAAAAGAACTCGAATCCATTGCATCGAATTGCAAGGCTACCAGGGCAAACGCCTACTCCCACCACGAATGGATGGATCGATAAAAGCGATACGAGATCGCGGGCGCATTGCCATGCGCCCCTACAGATTCACCATGGTTGATCCACTTCAAACCGAAAAATCCTCACTTCAATCCTTTCTATTCGTAGGGGCGCATGGCAATG
>JAAUPN010000088.1 GCA_012033105.1 Coleofasciculaceae cyanobacterium RL_1_1 | reverse complement strand
CAGCCCGAGGGGATTGCGAAATCGGATGCCCCACAGGGTTTGGGCAAGGCGTGGATCATCGAAGTTATAGCTGCGGTAAAGCCGATCGCAAATCCAGTGAAAACCGGGCTGACGCGATCGCTGAGAGAGAGCCGCGAGTGTCCCGATAAATTGATTGTGCATCCATTCGGGATCGGCATTTAATCCCGAAAAGAACAATGGGCGGATGAAGTCTAAATACAGATCCATGGTGAGGAAATTGAGTGCTCAAGCGAGTCGGTCAACGCGCCAGCGCCTGTCGATCATTGCAGTACCGGGTCAATATCTACTATCTCATGTCGTCCTCGCGCGACTCAGACCGTCTTTTCGTTATGACGAATGACTGTTGCCGCTTGAGATCGCTGGGCGATCGCTAGTCGGACTTCGGTGACCTTCGGTGACCGCCGAAAGTGCAGCGGCGATCTCGGCCATGCACTCCACACGCACTCCATCATTCAACGTCTCGGGTCTCTACTCAGTTACGCCTGCTTTGCAGATGTGCTGCTGATTTCAGCATCGTGCCGGTCTATTGCATCACGAACCATGAACGACGAATCGATCGTTTCTCCCTTGCCATCTTCTCTAACCGCTAGCAATGAGTTAACGCTTGATTTGGGGCGAATTCTCCAGCGTCTGCGCGTGACGGACGGTACAGAAATGCTCGTTAAGGTGGTTATGGACTTCCTCCGCGATCAGTTTCAACGCTGTCCGCTGATTTGGCTGGGTTTATACGATCGGCGTACCCACAAAATTACGGGTAAGGGCGGCGTTGTACCGAGTGACAATCGCCGTGCTTTGCGCCACTCCTTTGGCCTGATGTCTGGTGACACCCTCGAACAGGTGGTCATCCAGCAGCGCCCGATTTATATTGCCAATCTACAACGGGAAAAAAATGCGGGCGATTGGAGCCGTGCCGCTCGGCAGGCTGGTATTCAGAGTGCGTTTGTTTTGCCCATCACTCACGTAAAAAGTGCCTGGGTCTTGTCGTGTTGGGTTCTGATCGCATGGGATTCGCGCTAGACATCCTCGAAACGACCCAGCTCACGATTATTCTGGGAGAGTTCGCGAATATCCTTTCTCTGCGCGAACTGGAGGAACAACGTCTTCAAGCCCAACAACCTCATACAGTCTTGTTAGCGGCAGCGGAACATCTGCAACGATCGGGACTTTTTGGGCAGCGCATTGAACAAGTTTTACACGAAGTTCAACAGTTTCTTCAGCCCACTCAAACGGAACTGTATTGGATCGATCGTGATCGTCACCGGTTTGTACGCCATGAGCTGGCGATGGTGTTAGAAGGGCGGGACTTGCCGAGTTGGATCGAGACCGATCGCGCGATCGTTGTGCCGCCGGATCAGATGAGTGAGGTGGAAGCATCGAGTTTACCGATCGCGGAGCTGGAAGAGTTTCAAGATCATCTGCTCAAAAATCAACCCGTTGCGATCGGCGAATCGTACTCCTCTTTGCCGAGCATCGATACGGGCAAACTGATGTACCAACTGAAAGCGAGATCGCTCCTTGCCGCGCCCCTATGGCATTGCGAGGGCGATCGGGGCGAAATCCTGGGCTTTCTGGCGGTGACGGCTCGGGCGGCTCGAATGTGGACGAAAGACGAACAGCAGTTTTTGCATGGTGTCTCGCGTAATATCGCCCTAGCGGCCTCGGCTCACCGCACAACCTGGAGGTATCAACAGCTTCACAATCGCCATACAGCAACCGTCGCCCTGGCCCAAGCCAGTCGAAATCTGAGCAATCTAACCACGCTCCCTACGGCATCTGAAGATGCAAATCTTGTCAATCTTAATTTCGAGCCGATCGCCGACCAAATCTGCACGCATCTGGGAGTGCAGCAGGTTGCCATGCTCCAGCTCGATCCGACGCAGGATGCTTTTATCGTGGCGTTTCAGCGATCGCCAACGGGCGCGATTCCATCACCGTTGCCGACCCTGAGCCTGATCGATTACCAACTTCTCGAACGCAACACCCAGGCCATTGCCCTAGACGATATTACCTTCAGCCTCGGTGGCGACATGAATGCTGCGGTCTCCGGCAGCAGTCGTCAGAACCATGCTCTTGATGTGCGTTTCAGCGCGTGGCAGCCCCACTTTGCGGCAGCGGGGTGGAGTGCGATCGCACTCCATAATGTTCATCCGGGTCAACCGCCGGAATTTCTAATTGTGGTCGGTCATCCTCAACCCTGCCCCTGGCTCGGGCAAACCCTTCGCCTGCTGGAATGGACAGGACAACAGATCGCGATTCAGATTGATCAGGTTCAAAGCGATCGCAGCAACCGCGACCTTCAAACCGCTCTGACCACCATCACCCGAGGGCTGTCAAGCCTTCAACAACGTTCGATCGGCGAGACACCAGAGCGGAATCTGATCAAACAGGTGTGTCGTTGGCTCGATGCGGATTTTGTGGTGTTATTGCAACTACCGAAAGCGCCGGATCTGTCTCCTGCACGGGTTGTTGCCTCAACCGGCGGTCAGGATCAACCCTCACCGATCAGCGCTGGCACAATGATCGAGATCGGGAACGATTCACTATTGCAGCAAAGTCTTGAATCCCAGGGATTTCTCGGGCCACTTTCTTCAAGGGAGTTGCCCGAATCAACCCGAACTTGGCTTGGAGGCACGTTTACCGGTCAGCTCTATATTTTGGCGTTACGTCCTGAGCCGGACAGTGCGCCCAGTGCTATCTTTATCGCTGTCGATCGCGGCCAACGCTGGGACGATCGACAGCTATCACCCGCACGGGTTTTGTTAGAAGCACTGGTGCAGAGCGAACGCAGCGACCAAATTACACGCCTACTGCACGATAAACGGCACGCCCTCGAACCGCTGAACTGGTATAAGCATCGTCAACTGGAGTCGTTGTACTGGACGTTAGGCACGGCTGGTCGTCAGATTGAGCGACTGGTTAACCAGCTTGATCTAACTCATGTTAGTCAAGCCGACCACGCGTCCGAGGTGGAACGCGAACGGCTCTACGGCCAGCAAACCCTGCGCGTCTTGAGCGAGAACCTCGACAATCTCAAGACCAGTCTTCAGCAAGAACAATGGCAGCTTAGTTTTGCCAGCGAGCCCGTTTCTCTCGTGACGTTGCTCAAGCGGGCGCTTGATCGCTGCGATCCACTGCTCAAAAAACGTCAGCTTTGGCTGCAAGTCCACCGAGAAGGCAATACGATCGTCCAAGCCGATCGCCACAAACTCGAACTAATTTTCTACGAGCTTCTCACCTGGGCTTGTCAGCGATCAGCGATCGGCGGGCGGCTCGATATTTGGTATCGCCCGATCACCCTTGATGATCGACCCAACACCCCCCTACTCGAACTGGCAATCACCGACTCCGGCGTCATTGATTTACACCTAATCGAGATCTTCCAACGCTGTCTCAATCACCAAAATCACTACAATTTTGCCAGCCTGACCACATCCGAACTCGATCATCCACCCGGCATTCATCTCGCGGTATATCATCACGTCATGCTGGCGATGGGCGGCTACTTTTACATCGATGCACTCGATGATGGCCGAGTCGTCACCCGCTTACTGATTCCCCTCATCGAAGATGAATCGCGCACGTTACTCCTCAGCAATGATCCACCGTCCTAGAAGGGCGGGGTTTTAAACCCATTTTTCTGATAACCGGTCAGGTCGGCCAGCTTTTGTGTAGCTTCAGTCGTGCTTCTTGCGAGTACAACACCATGAAGGGCGAACTCGCGAGGAGTGCCGCAGCCATAAACCCGGCTTGAAATGAGGTGAATAGCATAGAAGCGCACCACAACACCGCCCCGATCGCGCCAACACCCAGAATGGCAGATAGCGATCGAATCGCTGTAATCGAATCACCAAAAATAGAGACCCAAATATGTCCAATTAAGTAGTAGTGTTACGAAAAAGGTTCTGGCAACGGACTATTTTCTGCCTGCTCGATCGCCTCTGCTGCTTCTAACTCCGCACACAAATCCTGTAAATTTTGGTGCTGCTGACGACGGGAAACCCGCCGATACTTGTGCCGATCAAGCTTCGGTTCATACTCCTGCTGACCATCGCGCCCGGTCTTCGCCTTGAATTGACCACCCTGATGATGTTCCCGTTCACGAGCCTCTGCGATCGCCTCGGCCTCAACCAACATTTCCAGATACAGACTGTAGCGCTCCCACTCGTGGTCGCGCACCACACAATTCGGCTCTTCGCGATGGCGGCAATCGCTAAACTGACAGTTTTCCTCGGCGATCGCCTGCCGAATCTCGGGAAAATATCCCATTAACTGTTCTGGCTCACAGTCTAGCTCTGGCTGGTTAAATCCTGGTGTATCTGCTAACAACCCGCCCTCGGCTAGCTCGAATAGCTCCACATGCCGAGTCGTATGGCGACCCCGCTGTAACTTGCCCGAAACCTTCGCGACCCGGAGATGCACCTCCGGAATCAGAGCATTAATCAAGCTCGACTTTCCCACGCCCGAAGGCCCCGAAACGATCGTCGTATGTCCTCTTAAACCTGCATGTAATGCATCAATGCCTAAACCCGTCTCCACGCTGATCGCGATCGGCGTGTAACCCCAGGTCGTCAGCCGATCGCACCAAGCGTGTCGATCCGCCTCGCTTACCAAATCACATTTACTTAAACACAACTGCACCGAGATGCCCGTTGCTTCGGCTTTGACGAGAAAGCGGCTCAGTTGGTTGGGGTCAAGGGCAGGCTGGGCGATCGCGAAGACAAGTAAGAGCCGATCCGCATTCGCTACAGGGGGACGATCAAGCATCGTTTCACGCGGCAGCACCGCCGAAATCGCCCCACGTTCTCCTTGCCAATCTGCTTCCTCAACCCGGACGCGATCGCCCACCATCACCCGCTGTCCGACCTTCTTTAAGCGTGTCCGGCGCGTGCATAACAACCACCGCGTGGGAAATTCCGGAGGTAGCATTCCCTCCGGCAGATCCGACCAGGCATCGATCCGCACCTGATAAAAATTTGCCTGAACCGCCAAAACAGTTCCCAAGAAACATGGCGGCATCTTCGGTAGACAACCGAGGCCAGTCACGAGGCAGACACAGGACAGCGTACACGCAGAACAAAATAATCAGCCTGCTCAAACAACGCCTCGATCGCATAGCCCGCCATCGTCAGGCTGTCCGGCACCTGCTCGACCGGTTCACCCGAATCAATCCACAGTTCGAGGAACTCCCCCGATCGCATCTGCTGCAAACGTAATTTCGCTCGCACAAAATTTAGGGGACAGGGTGTCCCTCGTAAATCCATATAGTTATCCGGCTGCGCCATATTGGACGCGAGAGAGGTTGGAGTTTCGTCGCTCACATTACTCACAGGGGGTCTGACTTTTATACTGACGTTCAGTTCAAGACTTAACAGGAGGTCTAACACTTAGAATCTCAGACTAGAATCTGAGATCTAAAACCTGAGACCTAAAACCTGATGTTACTTGTGGAACAAGTTATCAAACAGATTGCCGACTCCCCCTTTTCCTAGACCTTTTTCGCCACGAATCTCAGCGAGCTTGGTTAACAAATCTCGTTCTTCCGACGAAATTTTGGTTGGGATTTCAACCTGTACGGTAATGCGGTGATCGCCACGACTAACCGGATTGCCCAAACGCGGTACACCACGACCTTCTAGGGTCACCACTCGACCGGGTTGAGTTCCCGAGGGGATTTCGACATCCACCTCGCCATCAACGGTTTTAACCGACAGGGTACAGCCCAGGATCGCTTGGAGGTAGCCGATCGAAACGGACGACATAATATCAATGCCTTCCCGTTGGAAGCTCGCGTCTTCATTAACGAAGAGATAAACGTAGAGATCTCCCGGTGGGCCATTGCGTCGTCCGGCATCTCCCTCGGATTGCACCCGCAGGCGTGTTCCGTTATCAACCCCTGCCGGAATCGTGATCTTGAGTTTTTTCGTAACTTGCTTTTGACCCTTACCGCCGCAGGCTCCGCATTTGTCTTCGATAACCTGCCCGGTACCATTACAGGTCGGACAGACCGACACTTGGGTAAAGCTACCAAACGGGGTGCGGGTCGCGCGACGCACTTGACCCGAACCGCTACAGGTGGAGCAGGAGGTGGGGCGAGTTCCTGGTTTAGCACCGGTTCCCGAGCAGGTCTCGCAAGATTCGAGGTGACTGATGCGAATTTCTTTTTCGCCGCCGAAAACCGCTTCTTTAAAGTCGAGTTTGAGGTCAAGGCGCAGATCGTCTCCGCGTACGGGGCCGCTACGGCGACGAGCTTGTTGCTGTTGTGCGCCTGCTGCACCGCCGAAGCCGCCGAAGAAGCTCTCGAAGATGTCGGCAAAACCGCCCATATCGCCCATATCTTGAAAGCCACCAGCACCAGCACCAGCGCCACTGACGCCAGCTTCGCCAAAGCGATCGTAACGCGCCCGGACTTCCGGCTCGGACAGCACTTCGTAAGCGCGATTAATTTCTTTGAATGTATCTTCAGCCCCTGCGTCTTTGTTCACGTCAGGGTGATACTTACGGGCTAAACGACGGTAAGCACGCTTGATCTCGTCTTTGTCGGCGCTGCGAGAAACGCCGAGAAGCTCGTAGTAGTCGGCTGCCATAGGGTGCGCGATTAGACTTCAGATAGTGGAGGTTGCTGCCGAAATATTTCGACATACACGTTAGATATATAGTTAAGGTTAACCCAGTTGGGTCGGTTACGGTATGCGAAAATGCTGACTCTTTGGCTGTGCGGGTCAGTCTGTGGGGACGATCGAGCCATTAAAGACGGTTAACCCGACTGAAGAGGACGGAAAACCCGACGTTAGATCGTCGTGTTCGCCACTTTAGCTTTCATTGAACAGATTTTGAAAAAGATAAAGAGAAATTGAACACTCAAGCTTGGGATGTGGGTGAGATTACGGCTCGCAGATTTCTACAGAATTAGTCTTGACGGAAGGTTATGGCAGGGTTTTACACATGAGTAGTTGGCGTGATTGATTGAGCCAGAGGGTGTTGGGGGTAGAGATGGCTTTTTGCAGTTGGTAGCCTTGCCGATGGTAGAGCGATCGAGCTGGGGCATTGTTTTCGAGGACGTGGAGGTAGAGGCGATCGTAGCCCCAGGCGAGGGCGGTGCGTTCACAGCGATCGAGGAGACGGCTGGCGATGCCGAGACGACGAGCCGAGGCGATTACGGCCAGATTGGCGATGTAGGGGTAGTGCTTGCGGTTGCGCTGTCCGTTCGGTCTCAATTGCCCGAATGATTGAGACGGCCTGAATTGCCACGTTTGCCAAAACCAGGGATCGCGGCTCCAGGTATCGGACGGACGCACAGACAGTTCGACGGTCGCGATCGGGGTACGTTGCCGGTGAGTATGCAGGGGATGTGGGTCGAGCGTGGTTCGCTCGAAGGAATCGAGTTGGGGATGATATGGGGAGTCATCTGGGGGATCGTAGGTTGCAAGCCAGCAAGCGTAGGGCGTTGTACTCGGGACAAGGCGATGACGTAGATCGTCGTAGAGCGAGAAATGCCACAGGGGTTGAAGTAGCGTCTCGATCCAGCCCCCTTGATGAAACCCAAGGGTGAGGACATCGGCGATCGCGCGAGAATCTTGAGCGGTGGCGCGGTGAATTTGAACGGAGCCGTGATGCACGCTAAAAATAGTGGGGAATACAATACGGGTCGCCGTTACGGTCAGATTCAGGGCAGAAGCTATGAACTAAATTAACGTTTTAACAGCGTTAATCGTGAATTAATTTGAGTTGCTCATGGCTCAACGATCGCGTAACAGTGGCACGGTGTTGCAGATCAGTGCAATTACCGTTTCAATCTCGTCGAGCGTCGTAAACCGACCCAAGCCAAACCGAATCGAGGCACGAGCTAATGCATCTGATCGCCCGATTGCTTGCAATACATGAGACGGTGTCGCCTGCGCGGAGGTACAGGCTGAACCCGATGATACTGCGACCACTGGCTGCAAAGCCCGCAACAGCCGATCGCCATTCAGCCCGTCAAAGCTGACATTGAGGTTACCCGCTAAACGCTGGCTGGGGTGACCATTCAGGGTGACTCCGCCCAGTGGTTGGATCGCCTGCCAGAGGTGCGATCGTAGCTCCAGTAACCGCTCCGATTCGGTGGACATTTCTGCGATCGCGATTGTGATTGCTTCGGCCATGCCGACGATTTGCGGTGGGTAGAGCGTTCCCGATCGGAGGCCACGTTCGTGGCCGCCGCCATGAAGTTGGGGGGCGATCGCAACACGTGGATGGCGACGCCGCACGTAGAGCGCTCCGATGCCTTTCGCACCGTAGATCTTGTGGGCGGTGAGTGACATTAAGTCAATATTTTGTTCGCTGACATTGAGCGGAATTTTGCCGATCGCCTGGGCAGCGTCGGTGTGGAAATACACGCCACGATCGTGACACAGTTGACCAATTTCGGCGATCGGTTGTAGCACACCAATTTCATTATTTGCCGCCATCACCGAAACCAGAATCGTGTCATTTCTGAGGCTTGCTGCGACATTTTCGACACTGATTAATCCTTCATCATTAACAGCTAAATAAGTCACCTCAAAACCCAGCGATTCAAGATAATGACAGGGATCGAGCACGGCGCTATGTTCTGTACAAACCGTGACAATATGCCGACCGCACGACATATTTGCCTCCGCGCAGCCCTTAATGGCGAGATTGTTCGCTTCGGTTGCGCCGCTTGTGAAGATGATTTCGTCCGGTTCTGCGCCGATCGCCGCTGCAATTTTTCCCGCGCCAGTTTCACCGCCGCGTCCGCTTCCCAGCCGTATAGATGAGAATTGCTTGCGGGGTTGCCGAACTGCTCGCGAAAGTAGGGCAGCATCGCGGCGAGGACGCGATCGTCGATCGGGGTGGTCGAATGATAGTCGAGATAAATCGGACGATTCACGACATTAATAATCAGGAAACGGTGTGAACAAAATTGGTGTAAAAAACCGGGTATAAAAATCGAAGATGTGCAGTTTTTGGATCGCAGCGGTTATGACGCTAGGCGAAAGTGCGAGATAAATTGTCTAGAAATATTTTGGAAAGTTTGGCCGTTCTACAGCGGTTTTTGCCAGAAGAGGGCATGACCCGCTGATGGGTCGAGCTGATAGTTGTCAAACCCAAATTTAAGATACGCCGCTTTGGCACTTTCATTACCGCTCAAGACTTCTAAGGTTAACTTGCAGCACCCTTGCTTGATCGCAAATTCTTCAACATGTCCCAGCATTTTTTGGCTCAATCCATAGCCTCTAAACTCTTTTAAAATAATGAAATCGTGAATATTAATTAAGGGCTTGCAAGCAAAGGTTGAAAATAGCTCAAAACAGTTAATCAAACTAGCAGCTTTTCCATCAACGTAACCAATAAAACTGAAAGCATAGGGACGTTTTGCCAGTTCTGCCGCGATTGTATCAACGACGTGAGCATCAAGAGGTTGACCGCCGCCCATTGCATCCATTGCGTAGGCATTCATTAGCAAAGAAATTTCCTCGCTTTGCTGTTGGTCTAAGTAATTGGCTTGAACGATCGTAAAGTTCACTGAAATCCCAAAAAATAGTTAGCTAAATACTGATTTTTTGTTGGCGTAACCTTTGAGCGGCAATTCTCAATTTGATTAGTACACCCGTAGCGCGGGCGTCTCGCCTGCCCGAAACACGCTAATGATCGGCGTTAAACCCAAATTGTAGTCAAAAAAATATGCAAAAGCCAGATGCTTCTTCTGAATTAAGAAACATCTGGCTGTTCATTTAAGACCAATTCACTCAGTGATTAAGATCTTAGAAAACGCTAATTTCCTAGCTTAGAAAATCTACTCGTAAATCCAAGGAGTCACGGTCGGCATCCACTCCACCAGATCATCACCAAACCACAGTGCAATTTCTGTCTGTGCGGTTTCGATCGCATCCGAACCATGGATCAGGTTACGACCCACATTGACGCCATAGTCGCCGCGAATCGTACCCGGATCAGCCGTCAGCGGGTTGGTTGCGCCGATGAGCAAGCGCGAGCTAGCCACCACGCCGTCACCTTGCCACACCATCGCCACCACCGGGCCAGAGGTGATAAATTCGATCAAGCTGCCGAAAAACGGACGCTCTTTGTGAACGCCGTAATGCTGTTCGGCCAGCTCTTGGCTCACCGACATGAATTTCATGCCTGCGAGGGTAAATCCTTTTTGTTCAAAGCGTTTGATAACGTCACCGACGAGCCCGCGTTGAACGCCATCGGGCTTGATCATAATAAACGTGCGTTCCACTAGCAGCCTCCTTGAAGCGCGTGACCGAGACACCGACGATCGCGTCGAGCATCTAAATTTGCGCTAAAACTATCGAAAATTACAGAGTTAAGACTACCCGCAAACGTTAGCGATTTGACAGAAATTTGAAGATTATGGGCGATCGTGTACAGCTTTGTTGGTATGACGGCCAGTGTTATGACGATGGACGTGTCCCGATCGCGGCGAATGATCCGGGCTTGATGTTTGGCGCGACGGTATTTTCGACGCTGCGGGTGTATGGCGCGGATCTCAACGATCAGCGTACGGCGTGGTCGGCGCATCGTCGGCGACTGGAAACGGCGATCGCGGATTTCGGCTGGAGTGATCCGGATTGGCCGCGTGTGATCCAAGGATTACACCGCCTCGCCCCCCACTATCCACTGTTGCGCGTGACCCTCTTTCCCGATGGCTGCGAACTGGTCTCGGGGCGGTATCTGCCGGACAACCTCGCCACGATGCAGCGCGACGGGATTACCGCTTGGGTTGCCCCGCCCGATCGCCATACTCGATCGCTCGCAGGGTATAAAACCGGCAATTATCTCGGGGCTTGGTCGGCGCTGCAAACGGCGCGATCGCACGGTAACGGTGAAGCGATCCTGACCGATACTGCGGGTCATTGGCTCGAAACGAGTACCGGCAACCTTTGGGGTTATCGTGATCGCACCTGGTACACACCGCCGATCAACGGTTCGATTTTGCCCGGTATTGTACGACAGCGAATCTTGGAGACCTTGCGATCGCAGTGCGTTAGCCCAAATAGCCAAGGTCAAGATATAGATGTTGACGATCGCGAACCCTGGACACCCGAGCTGTATCGCTCCTTTCAAACCGTGGCCTACAGCAATAGTGGTGTGGAGATTGTCCCGATCGTTACAGTTCGTCTCAACTCCCCCACCAACGACGCCCAGACCCTAACGTTTCCCCTCTCCGCAGATCAAACACCCCTGGAGGCGTTACGTAGCGCGTTTGTTGCCAGAGCGTCAGTTTAAGATAAACACAGTGGATAGCGTTACTTAGCACGCTGAACCTGAGCCGTCTGGCGAGAATTCCCAGAAAAGGTTAATATTAGTTAACAAAAGAATTCATAAACCAGAATTCCGTGGGCGCAAGCGTCACTAAGACTGCGCGAACCGTCGAACGCAACTAGGAGGAAACACGCCGGTGAATAAACGGTGGAGAAACGCAGGGCTGTACGCTCTTCTGGCGATCGTCGCGATCGCCTCGGTACGGCCTTTTTGACCAACAGCCACAAATGGCTAAGACCGTGAAGTACAGCGAGTTCATTCGCGCCGTCGAAAGCGGTCAGATTGAAGGGTACGTCAATATCAGCTCCGATCGCTCGATGGCGACGTATACCGACCCGGACGGTCAAAGCAAAGTTGAAGTTAACTTGCCGAACGATCCGCAACTGATTCAAATTCTGACGCAAAACGACCTGGATGTGCGCGTTCAGCCGCCATCAACCGAGGGTACAGCCTTCCGGGTTCTGAGCAGCCTTTTCTTCCCGATTTTGCTGCTGGTCGGTTTGTTCTTCCTCCTGCGTCGTGCCCAAGGCGGTCCGGGCAACCCGGCGATGAACTTTGGTAAATCCAAGGCTCGCGTCCAAATGGAACCCCAAACCCAAGTCACGTTTGGCGACGTTGCCGGTATTGAGCAAGCCAAGCTTGAACTGACCGAGGTGGTGGACTTCCTGAAAAACGCCGATCGCTTCACCGCTGTCGGTGCGAAAATCCCCAAAGGCGTGCTGCTCGTCGGCCCTCCAGGTACGGGTAAAACCCTGCTGGCGAAAGCCGTTGCGGGAGAAGCAGGTGTGCCGTTCTTCAGCATCTCCGGTTCGGAATTCGTTGAAATGTTCGTCGGTGTCGGTGCGTCGCGCGTCCGTGACCTGTTCGAGCAAGCCAAGCAAAACGCCCCGTGTATTGTCTTTATCGATGAGATCGACGCCGTCGGTCGTCAGCGTGGAGCCGGTCTTGGTGGCGGTAACGATGAGCGTGAGCAAACCCTGAACCAACTCCTGACCGAAATGGACGGGTTTGAAGGCAACACGGGAATTATCCTCGTGGCAGCCACCAACCGCCCCGACGTACTGGATGCAGCACTGATGCGTCCCGGTCGTTTCGATCGCCAAGTGGTCGTCGATCGCCCTGACTACGCTGGTCGCCTGGAAATCCTCAACGTTCACGCTCGCGGTAAATCGCTCTCGAAAGACGTGGATCTCGACAAGATTGCCCGTCGTACCCCTGGATTCACCGGTGCGGATCTGTCGAACCTGCTCAACGAAGCGGCGATCCTCGCTGCTCGTCGCAGCCTGACGGAAATCTCGATGGACGAAATCAACGATGCGATCGATCGTGTCTTGGCTGGTCCTGAGAAGAAAGACCGCGTCATGAGCCAGAAGCGCAAAGAGCTGGTGGCTTATCACGAAGCCGGTCACGCGCTCGTCGGTGCGCTGATGCCAGATTATGATCCCGTGCAAAAAATCAGCATCATCCCTCGTGGTGCTGCCGGTGGTTTGACCTGGTTCACGCCGAGTGAAGAACGGATGGATTCGGGTCTTTACTCGCGATCGTACCTGCAAAACCAAATGGCGGTCGCCCTTGGTGGTCGTCTGGCGGAAGAAATCGTCTACGGTGACGAGGAAGTGACCACGGGCGCATCGAACGACTTGCAGCAAGTCGCGAACGTGGCTCGCCAAATGGTGACCCGCTTCGGGATGAGCGAGCGTCTCGGTCAAGTGGCTCTGGGTCGTCAACAGGGCAACATGTTCCTGGGTCGCGATATTGCTGCCGAGCGTGATTTCTCGGAAGAAACCGCAGCGACGATCGATGAGGAAGTCGGTAAGCTCGTGGCGGTGGCCTACAAGCGTGCGAAAGCGGTGCTGGTGGAAAACCGTGCGGTACTCGACAAGCTAGCGGAAATCCTGATCGAGAAGGAAACCGTTGACGCGGAAGAGCTGCAAGATCTGCTTGCCAATAGTGATGTGAAGATGGCCGCGATCGCCTAGATTCTAGATAGCAGCGGGCTTGGTTCATCCAGGCCAACGCCTCGCGATCGCAGCATCATACTGATTAAAACCCTAGTAAGTCTTTGTATTTGCTAGGGTTTTAAGCGTTGAGCGATCAACCTCAATCAACGATCAGTCAATCACCAAATCATACGAAATCTGCTTGTGTATAGGCTCATGCGAGGGCAAACGCAGACTCCCGCCCCGATTCAACCTCGCCTAGAATAGAACTCGAAGCGCAATCGATCACCGCGCCTCTCCGCTAACCTCACGCTCGGAGTTTGCCCCGTGGCTTCTGAAGAAATCATTCGCTTTTTCATCGAAGAAGGCAAAGAACACCTCGACACCCTCGAAAAAGGCTT
This sequence comes from Coleofasciculaceae cyanobacterium RL_1_1, assembly GCA_012033105.1. Taxonomy (GTDB): domain Bacteria; phylum Cyanobacteriota; class Cyanobacteriia; order Cyanobacteriales; family Geitlerinemataceae; genus RDYZ01. The sequence continues at coordinate 2,237 of JAAUPN010000088.1, read as the reverse complement.
GCTCAACCTGCAAGCCACCATGGAAGACAACGAAGCAATCAACGAAATGTTTCGCGCCGCCCACTCCGTCAAGGGCGGCGCGGCCATGCTGGGCTTTAGCAGCATCCAAAAAGTGTCCCACCGCCTCGAAGATTACTTCAAAATCCTCAAAGACAACACCGAACTACCGATCGATCAAAAACTCGAAAGCCTTTTTCTCAAAGGACTCGACGCCCTGCGTGACCTGCTCGAAATGCTCCAAGGCCCTTTTGGGCTGCGCGACGAAGACGCCAGCAAAATCCTCGATCGTGTCGAACCCGTGTTCGGAGACCTCAAAAGTCATCTGGACTATCTGCTAGCCGGAGGCGCACCGGTCAACGCACCCACCACCGCGATCGCACAACCCGCAAAGCTGAGTACGACCTCAAATCTACCCGCCGATTTCGTCGAGCAGGTGGGCGACGCTCTGAAACAAATGCTCACCGTGTTTCGGAAACCCGACAGCGCCGAAACCCGCCAGCGACTTGCAACATTTTGTAACCACCTAGACGAGATTGGCGCGGCAAACGAAAGCTGGCAAGGACTCGTCGCCGCCGTTGATCGCGCGATCGCCAATACCAATAACCCCTACACCATCCTCGCTCCATTCGCGATTCGGGAACTCCGAGCCGCCAGCCAAATCCTTGCGGGCAATGCCAGCGCCACCGTTTCGCCTAGCCCGAGTTTGGTTAAGCTCGCAGATATTGAGACCGATGAATGGGAGACGATCGCGATCGTCAAGCAGGATTTGCGATCGGCCACGGAAATCTTGACACAAACCTTCGAGAAGGCCAAACTCCTAAAACTCGCCAAGCTGCTTTACAAAGCCGCTCAGTAAACTCGGAACTCGCAAGGCGATTGTCAGTCTGTTGGACTAGCAGGAGTATGGTCGATCGCAGCGATGCAACCCTGAGATCTACCGCTACATCACTCCCCGACACTGCCCGTCGTTCTCACCGCCATGCCTTCCCCCATCTCCGCCTCCGCCATCCCAGCCCCAGAACGACCCCCAGCCAACAGATCCCCCGGCCAACACATTTCGATCCCGCAAACCAACCCGGATGATGCGAGCTATCGCGTTCCCCGCGATCAATTTACTGGGGTCATTGGACTGAGCCGCGATGGGCTGATTGACTGTAGCGGCGGACTGATTTATAACGGTCGCCACATTCTCACAGCCGCTCACTGCTTTAACAATCCCGACGGTACGCCCAACCTCAACCCCGACCCCACAGGGCTGTCGATCGTCTTTGATTTACCCGACGGACGCATTACCCGCAGCGACATCAAAGCAATCACGATTCATCCGGGCTGGACAAATGACCCCGCGATGAATAATGACATCGCCCTCATCGAACTCGAAGCCCAAGCCCCGGACGCAGCCGATCGCTACCAGCTCTATGGCGAGAGCAACGAAGTCGGGCAAAACTTCCAGCGAGTGGGCTATGGCATCAAAGCAACGGGTTTTACGGGTGAAGTCAGCCCAGCCGATGATCCGAATCGCAGTAAACGATCGGGACTGAATCGCTACGATGCCATCAGCGACATTTTCGCCAGTCGCCCGGATATCGCCGTGCCGCTGCCCGTGGTTCCCGGCACACAGCTTGCCTACGATTTTGATAATGGCAACCCGACCAATGATGCGTTTGGCCAACAGTTTGGCATCGTCGATCTTGGGCTAGGAGCGGCGGAAGTGGCGTCCAGTACCGGCGATTCGGGCAGTCCATCCTTGATTAACGGCGCGATCGTCGGGATTGCCTCCTATGGTCTTGATCCAGCGATTGATCGCGTGGATTTCACCGGCTTTCAAAGCAATAACTCTAGTTTTGGTGAATTCTTTGTCGATACGCGGGTATCGGCCTACCTCGGTTTTATTAACGAAACGCTGGCTCTTGCCAATGCAGGCAACACGATCGAAACCGGCACAACCCGTAATGACACCCTCGCGGGCAACCAAGGCAACGACAGTCTACGAGGCGGCGCGGGCAACGATATCTTGATCGGGGGTAGCGATAGCGATCTGCTGTTTGGTGAGGCCGGAGACGATGTTTTGTACGGTAACCGTCAGGCGGATGCGCTCGACGGTGGAGATGGGTTCGATGCGTTGTTTGGTGGGCAAGATTCCGATACGCTGTCGGGTGGCGCGGGAGACGATCGCCTATCGGGCGATCGAGGGAAGGATGTCTTAACGGGTGGCCCAGGGCGCGATCGCTACAGTC
>JAAUPN010000274.1 GCA_012033105.1 Coleofasciculaceae cyanobacterium RL_1_1 | reverse complement strand
CTCTCCCTAAATCCCTCTCCCAAGCTGGGCGAGGGACTTTGAAATCCTTCATGTTTGTTTGACCCCCCTTCTCCCAACATGGGAGAAGAGGCTGGGGGATGAGGGCATGGTCAGCTTCAAGGGAAACCTTACAGTATCTAGATTTCAGCTAATTTGCTTAACCCGAACTCACGTTAATGTATGGACTGTTTAGATAGCTTTAATTCCTTAATTTAAGAGAGGTCGGATTTCTCTAAGAAATCCGACCTCTCTCTGGTTACGTGTCAAATTGACCGTCGAAACAGTTCGTTAATCACACAAAAAAGTTTCGTCCTCAGCCTGAATTGAGAACGCATCGAACTCACCCCACTCGAACTCGCCCGTCACCGTGATCTGATCACCCGATGTTATGTGTCGTCCGGTATTATCCCCACAAACATCGTAAGAATCGACGGTAATGGTTCGCTCGGAGGTTTCAAGGAGGAAACCATCTTCCCACACACGTTTGACTTGACCGGAGTAGGATTCGCTCTCGTCTGCAATCGCCAGTGCCGATGTGGTAGCGATTACGCCACAGGACATCAGACCCGCAAAAAACTGATTTGATCATGGTTTGAGTTCGTCTCATAAAGACGAGGAACTAGATGTGAGTTGGAGTCGATACTTTTCGTGGCTCAGTGTAACAGGGCATTTGTGAAGATCTCGGGAAGACGAAGACATGCGATGACGATGATGCAGGGGATTGTACGTATAAAATCTACGATCCGCCGAGCAATTCGCCGATCGCCAAACGGGTTCCATTCGCAAAATCCCAACCCGAGGCCGCTTTTTTGCCTGAAAGCTGAACCTCTCGAAGCAGGAGCAAACCATCGCCGGTCATGACGATCGGGCCGATGTTTTTGATCATGGTGATCACCTCGCCCAGTTTGGCCGTTTCGGGGATTTCGGGGGCGAGTGCGGCAAGTTCGGTGGGTAACTGATCCTGCCAGGCTTGGCCGATCGGAGCGCTGGCCTTAACTTTTAAAGACTGGCCGCGAAATGTCGTCATGCAGTTCGGGTGAAAGCCGCGAATTTTGTTGTGAATCGCGATCGCTGGTTGCGTCCAGTCCAAGCTGTAATCTTCTTTTTAATCAACGGCGCGTAGGTCGCTCGGTCATTGTCCTGGGGCTTGGGCGTGAGGTCGCCGCGATCGAGGCCATGCAAGGTTTCGACCATCAGTGCCGCTGTGTCGTCGGCGAGTCCGGCGGCTAATGTCCCAGCGTGATCGAGTAAGTGGATGGGACGTGATCGCTTCAGTAACATCGCGCCCGTATCCATCCCCGCATCCATCAACATGGTCGTGATCCCCGTCTCGATCGCCCCGTCGTGCAAACACCACTGAATCGGCGCAGCCCCACGATATTCGGGTAAGAGCGAGCCGTGACCGTTGATACAGCCTAAACGTGGCATGTCAAGAATTTCCTGCGAGAGGATTTGACCATAGGCGACGACCACGAAGGCATCGGCCTGAGCCTCGCGTAGTTTCGCTAGGGTCACCTCATCGCGTTTGATGCGAGCCGGTTGCCACACATCGATTCCGGCTTCGACGGCGATCGCCTTGACGGGCGAGGGGTCGAGACTTTTGCCCCGTCCGCGCCGTTTATCCGGTTGGGTGACCACAGCGACAACCTCAACGTCGGGATGATCGATCAGAGTTTGGAGTGTCGGCACGGCAAACTGAGGTGTGCCGAAAAAGACGAGTCGCATGGGGTACAGAGTGAAGTAAAAACGGGATTAGAGGTGTTAGACCTGGGGGGCAGACAACGCGCGAATCGCTTCGAGGACGCCCTTAGCTTTGTTTAACGTTTCTTCGTATTCATTTTGGGGATCGGAGTCAGCGACGAGACCAGCTCCGGCTTGGACGGAAACGGTGGGCTGACCGGTTTCATCTGGACAGATGAGCGCCGTACGGATGGCGATCGCGCTGTTGAGCTGACCATCAAAGCTGTAGTAGCCATAAACGCCGGAATAGGGACCTCGGCGATCGGGTTCGAGTTCGCGGACGATTTCCATCGCGCGAATTTTCGGCGCACCACTGACGGTTCCAGCGGGAAAGCAGGCTTTGAGTAAATCCCAGGCAGTTTTACCCGGTTCGAGCTGGCCGATGACATTGCTAACGATGTGCATAACGTGGCTGTAACGCTCGATCGTCATCAGCTCGTCTACGTACACGCTCCCTTTTCACAAACGCGCCCGAGGTCGTTGCGTCCTAGGTCTACGAGCATGACGTGTTCGGCACACTCCTTCGGATCGGCGAGCAAGTCTTCGGCCAATGCGGTATCTTCGGCCTGGGTTGCGCCCCGCTTGCGGGTTCCGGCGATCGGGCGAACCGTGGCGATCGTCGTGCCGTCATCCTGGCGATCGGCTTTGACCATCACTTCCGGGCTTGAGCCGACCAACTGCCAATCGTTGAAGTTAAAAAAGGCCATGTACGGCGAGGGATTGACCGATCGCAGCGATCGGTATAAATCAAAGGGTTTGCCCGTATAGGGTGCGGACAAACGCTGCGAGATCACCACCTGAAAAATATCCCCCGCTTTGATGTAGTCCTTGGCCTTGAGAACACTGGTTTTAAAGTGCTCTGGAGTGGTGTTGCTGCGGTAGGTTAACGGCGGAGCCTGACTGGTTTGGGGTGACTGCCATTCGAGGATCGTTTCACGCGGTTCGAGGCTGGTTTTGAGCTTATCGACCAGGGTGGTTACCCGTGTGCAGGCGGCATCGTAAGCGTGGACAAGATCGACCTGGGGATCGCGCAAATCGGCGTAGGCGATCGCCCAAATTTTGCGCTGAACTTGGTCAAAGACCAATAGATTATCGACCTGCATCCAGAGACCATCCGGTAGGGAGGCAATCCCACTGGCTTGGTTGGGATGCACCGGTACGCGCGATTCGATCCACTGAATCAGTTCGTAACCCCAAAAGCCAAATAGTCCGCCAATCCCTTGGGGTAAGTTCGGTAAATGAATGGGCTGGAACGCATCGAGACAGCGTTCCAGCACAGCAAAGGGATCGCCGCTGAATTCATCGCGCTGACCGTTACGGTGGTGTTGCACTGTGCGATCGCCCCGTGCTTCGAGCACCCAGAGCGGATCACAACCGAGAAAACTATAGCGTCCGATCGATTCTCCCCCTTCGACCGATTCTAGTAAAAAGCTATAGGGTTCACCTTGGCAGACTTTGAGCCATGCCGAAACTGGCGTATCGAGATCGGCAATCCACTCGCGACATACCGGCACAAAATTGCCCGCTTGGGCGAGCTGCTCGAATTCAGAAAAACTCGGAAACATCATGAAGGGTATGAGCGTAATTGACCGTTTGGGTAGGACAGAGCGAAAGCCTAATCGACTCTAATCGTTCCCTAATTCTTCGAGGATCGCACGGGCTGAGACTTGGGCGATCGCCGATAAAAATCACACATAAACGCACACAAAAAAGGAGAATGCAGCTCAACCTACATCCTCCGGAGTTTAATTGCGAATTGAAAAGCTGATTGCAAACTCAACGTTTAAGTTGCTTTAAGCATCGTACGGCTCTTTGCCGCTAAATTTCAACTTGGACGGGTTCGGGTTGTCACCGATCTTGCGATCGACTTTACCAGCGAACTCACGACCTTCGTTGACTTTTTCCGGGAAAACCCCATCCGCCGGATGGAGGTACTGGGTCTCACCATTCGGGAAGACGCGGTAAACCTTGTAGTCTTCCATACGCGGTTTGAATTTTGTACGCAGTTGCGTACCCAGGGCAAGGCACTGCTCTTTGCGTGCGAAATAAAGCAGGTTTTCGCCTTCGTTCATGATGGCGGCACCGCCCGTCGGCATCTCAAAGACTTGTTCTTTTTTGCTTGTCCAAGTGATGGCGTACTTTTCTTCGATGTCTGCTTTGGTCAGCAGGCCACCCGTACTGCCACCGAACTTGGGAGTCTGTCCGGTCAGTTCTTCAGCCATAAAAAGCGTTCTCACAAAACGGGTTTTGAAGGCATCCTATCACCGCCGTTCAGATGCCTCGGAATCCTGTCAACAAATGTAACAGTCACCTGCGGGCAGTACGGCGGTCGTTACACCTCAACGTCAATCTGTATGTTTCGTAACATTGAGAGACGGAGTTTGAGTTTGGCTGGCTGGTTACTGCACCTGAAGCTTGAGCGAGAACGTGACGGGCTGAACCGCATTAACTTCGATTATGTAGACCCCATCGGCGGCGATTTCCTCTGACCAAAAGATGGTATTGGTCGCGACTGCACTTCCATCCGGACTCAAAATCGTCATGCTCGCGTTATTGGAAAGCTCTGCACTTAAGACTTGGCCTTGGCTAACCGTGACCTGATAGCGCTGTGTTTGTGGTGGCTCGATCGTGCCGCCCGCTTCGGCAAAGTTGCGTGAGGTGAGATCGATCGATTGAACGCCGGGATTGGAGATTGGGGTGGGGGTCGGAGTCGGTTGAGGAGGCGGTGTGGGTTGAGGCGTTGGGGTCGGGGTCGGGGTTGGAGGTGGCTGTCGGGGTCGGGGTTGGGGCTGGAGCTTGGAGTCCAAGACGCAGCGTATAGGTTGCGGATTCTAGCCCTCGAACCGGTTGTAGCCGCAAAATATGCGTGCCATCTTTCAAAAATGTCCCGTTCCAGCTAGAGATGCGATTCCCACCATCCAGGACGATTCCCTGGGGATCTAGCACCGTCAGTAGGGTTTGTTCGCCCGCGACGGATACGCTCAACTCATAATCAACCTGGCCTTGAACCAGATAGTCGTAGGTCTCATTGCTTTTGAGTTCACCATCGAGGCTCACGTCACCGCCAGGGGAAAGGTTGATGCGTTGGCGATAGGTTTGTGGGGCTGCGGCAGGCGTAGGCGAGCCGTCTGGTGTTGGGGTGGGAACCACACCGGCTACGGGCGTGGGCGCTGGAGCGGGGAATAGTTCTGCAACACCGCTAAAAATTTTCCAAGAACTCCAGCCTGCGATGACGGCAAGCAAAATCCCGAGAGAGCCGACG
>JAAUPN010000273.1 GCA_012033105.1 Coleofasciculaceae cyanobacterium RL_1_1 | reverse complement strand
AGGCTTCCAGGATTTCAATACGCTCTGCTGGGGAATCTATAGGTAAGCTCGTCATCTTGTTCAGATATCGTAATTGCGCAGAACTTCATCCTACCTGGTATTCAAAAGAATGAAATGGCCCTGGATCAAGCGCTGTTACGGCGATTTGATCTAAGCGATTATTCCTGAGAGGTCGTTTAAAAAGAGAGGTTTACAAAGCAGGAGCAAGGCGACGTAGCATGAGGTGAAGCATCGTGGCGTAAACAGCGGACTCAGAGACCTCAGGTAACAACTCATAATCTTTGCTCAGTCGCCGATAAAGATTGAACCAAGCAAACGTACGCTCCACCACCCAGCGTTTCGCAACCACCGCAAACTCTCGTTTCAGATTCTCTCGAATCTCCACCCCCGCCTGGAACAAAAGCCAAACCGCAAGTCGGAACTTATCCCCACGATAGCCAGCATCGGCCAGCACCATCGTCAACCGCTCGGTCAGCTCAGGATATTGCAAGCGCAGTTCCATCAAGCCATAAGCAGCACCCACGCGCTCACCCCCATTCGCCTCGGTGACGATAACCTTCATCACCTGACCCAGAGAGTCAACCATGAGGTGACGTTTGCGGCCTTTCACCTTCTTGCCTCCATCAAAGCCACAGACCTCCCCCCTTTTTCACTGGTCTTCACCGATTGGGAGTCTACCGCCATCACTGAGGGCAGCGGATGCTTACCCGCTCGGATACGGCTCTCGCGTACCAAAGCTTGATTGATTCGCTCCCAGCTACCATCACTTGCCAACTGCGGTAATAGAAGTACACCGTCGAATAGGGCGGATTGTCTCTTGGTAGCATCCGCCACTGACACCCTGTCTTCAGATGGTAGAAGATGCCATTGCACACCGCTCGGATATCGACACGTCGCTTCCGACCACCGGGCTTTTCTGGAGAAATTACGGGGTCGAGTAGTTCCCATTGAGCGTCACTCAGGTCGCTAGGGTATGCCATGCGATTACCTTGAACAAGTTGCTTTCTCTCTTCTACCGTTTTCGGCTCTACTTCCACACTCCTTTTACATTTCTTTTTACACGGCCTCTAAATATTTTTGAGAATGTACTGGGAGGTAATCATCCAGATACGGCTGTAAGTCTTAGTAGTTTGGCAATGCTGTATCAGAGTCAAGGGCAATATGGGGAAACTATAACTCATCTACGTCGTGGGATCTCCATTGAAGAGCATGTCCTACGGCAAAACCTAGTCGGTGGGTCAGATGCGAACAAACGCGACTACCTCGCTACCATGGCCGAGACTTTAGATGCATCGATAACGCTCTCTCTCCATCATCTCCCCGATAACACCCAAGCCACCCAGCTAGCCCTCAGCACCATCATTCAACGCAAAGGCCGCATCCTAGATCTCTTCACCAACCTTCGCTCTCAATTCAACGACGACCCAGAGACCCTAAACCTCTTCAACGAACTGAAAACCGTCACCTCCCGGCTCACCGCACTCACCTACAACCCGCCTCCGACCCTCTCACCCGAAGACCTCCGCACCCAACGCCAAAACCTCGAAACCCGCTTTCAGGAACTAGAAGACACCCTCAGTCGCCGCAGCCGCGACTTCGCCAACCTCACCGCCTCTCCCAACCTCAGCGACCTACAAGCCGCACTCCCCGCGAATACAGCCCTAGTCGAATTCATCCGCTACCAACCCTTCGACCCAACGGCACAACGCCAAGACCGATTGGGCGAACCCCGCTACGCCGCCTACATCCTCCACCCCGATGGCCGCATCAACGGCATCGACCTCGGCTCCGCCGCCGAGATCGACCAAGCCGCCGAACAATTTTCCAGTGACCTAAACGATCCCAGCACATCCAAAAAACAAATAAAAACCACCGGTCACGAACTCGAACAACGCATCATCGCTCCCCATCCGCCAACACCTAGGAGACACCACACCCTCTTCCTCTCCCCCCGACGGCGCACTCAACCAAATTCCCTTTGAAGCCCTCGTAGACGAATCCGGCCACTACCTCGTAGAACACTATCAGTTCCGCTACCTCACCTCCGGTCGCGACCTGATGCGCCTAACCCACGAAGGCTCACCCATCAACTCCGCCGCCCTCATCGGCGACCCCACCTACGGCGTCGCAGGCACTCAAATCGCCCAGGCCGATACCCGTAGCATCGACTTCGAGAATCGCATCTTCCCCCGCCTCTCCGGAACCCAACAAGAAGTCGAGCAAATCGCTGCCCTACTCCCCAACGCCAGCCTCTACACCCAACTCAACGCCACCGAACTTGCGATTAAAACCGCCATCGCACAACCCGACCCACTCGGCATCCTCCACATCGCCACCCACGGCTTCTTTGAGCCAGTATCCGAGACCGAAAACCCCCTGCTCAGTTCCGGCCTCATTCTCGCCGGAGCCGCAGCCGGAGGCCAAAGCGGAACCGACCAAGACGGCATCCTCTCCGCCCTCGAAGTCACCGGACTAGAGCTATCCAACACACAACTAGTCGTCCTCTCCGCCTGCCAAACCGGCCTCGGAGAAACATTCACCGGAGAAGGACTCTACGGCCTGCGACGTGCTCTTGTACTGGCCGGTGCTCGCAGCCAAGTGATCAGCCTGTGGAAAGTAGACGACACCGCCACGCAAAAGCTGATGGTGGACTACTACAACCGACTCATAGCCGGAACCCCACGGGACGAAGCCTTGCGAGCAACCTAGCGAGCCTTCATCGCTGACGCAGAATATAGCCATCCCTATTACTGGGTGGCCTTCATCGCCTCGGGTGACTGGCGATCGCTCTGATTCTGACTTTTATCTAGGATGTAAGTGCGATCAACCGCTACGCATTTGACGGAAGCAACAAGAGTGAAAGTCTCTCGACGTTGGTGGATTAGACCTCTTGCATGAACATTTTAAGACAGTTAATTGAAGGCTGAGCGGAGTCGAAGCCTGGGTGGAATCGCGAAAAGTAGCCGCACTATTCGCTTCGCGAGGGCTATTGACTACGCTCAGTGCTCGAATGTGGTCTCCCACAACATCATCTTGATCCATCAACCAGTGATTGCGCTGGAAGCGTCCCAAGACCCTCAATAAGCTGCGTGAGTTGCTCAAGGAGCAGTTGCTGGAGTTGAGTGAGGTGACAGTGGCATCGATTACCGGTCGAGCATCGATACTTGAGGCTCTATCTGTAGTTAGACTTTGAGGATTTAGTATGAAGTAGGGACTAAGGCCGAGTGATCCAGGCTGTGTGGAAATGTCAAACCAGGAAGCGCGAATCGTTAGCAGTACGTTTAGATCCGGGCGAACGCAATTGCAGGAAGTCTAACTCGTCCAAATCCACGAAAGCGCTAGCTTAAAGCCGGGGAGAATCGCTTCGCCGGAGAGCGTGGTGGGTGAACTTTGGCGATCGATGCTACCGTCGGTACGGTAAATCTCGACGCAGCGATTTTGCGGGTCTAGCAACCAGCCAAGGCGTGCGCCGTTATCGATGTATTCGGCCATCTTGTTTTGGAGTGGCGGCAGTGGATCGGTCGCCGATCGTAGCTCGACAACAAAATCGGGGCAGACATTGGCGAAGACGGTGCTGGTGTCGTCATTGCGCTCGTTCCAGCGCTCATCGCTGACCCAAGACGCATCGGGTGATCGAACTGCACCGTTGGGCAAAATGAAGCCACCCGACGAATCGAATAAGTGTCCGGGCTGTCCAGCATCGAGCCACCAGGCGAACAACAGGCCGTTGAGAGTGCTGTTGCGTTTGCTCGATTCCCAGCCTGTGGGTGGGTTCACGAATAAGTTCTCCGGTGCGGGTGCGTTCGAGTTGAAGTTCGGGGTTAAGACGTGTGAGTTCGGCAAAACCGAGCAGGCTGATAGTGAGGCCGCAGTCGTTTTCTATGGGAAGTTCGAGTAGAACGCTGGCAGGTTTCACGGGTTCATTCCTCGGCGAGCATGGGGTTGGCTCTGGCGATCGTCTGTTTTCAGGATAGGTGAGGGAGGCTGCATCGTGGTATCCGATCGCTGGTAGCGACTCGGGCAGCACGATGCGCGTTCGTTGAGCCGCTTTGCTCCAGTGCCTCAGCCGCAGAAGTGAGCGGAGCTTTAGCTAAATAGCAACTTGCATCCTATTCAATAGTATTTGATTCAAAATATCGAACGCATTCAATCTTTGTACAGACCAGCCAGTTGCTTGCAGTATAGATTTCATGGCGTACAGTATACCTTCCATGCTGTTCTGAGAGTTTTGACCGATCGAACTCACACGCAGATCGGCAACACCCTTCATTTCGTGAATGTAGCTATTGCGAATCTTAGCCAGATCGTCGAGCATTATCCAGTGCCGATCGAAATCTAACCCAAGATTACTTAAGATATCTTGATAGACAACTCGATTGAAGCCAGGATATTCTCGATTGAGTGCAAGTTTTGTTTTCTCTTTTAAACCTTTATACAGTAAACCGCCATTGTGAGACTTAATTCTCTCGACAACTTCCAAGCTAATATCATTCCACGGACTGTTCCACTGCGGCTCGGGTAACTCTAGACGGCATTTAATCTCAAAACGCGATGCATGTTCTAGAAACGCACTACCAAATACCAGAACGCTAGCATAGTTCTTATTTTTACGCGCGATTTGCATTTGCCAATATAATTCTTGGAGAATGTATGCTGGCTTTTCCTCTTTCAAGCCTTCAATCGAATTTTTCGAGGATTCATCCAAGACTTGGCTCAGTTTCGTACTGTTTCTGTAGGCAGAGCCAGAATCTAGCGCTAAACGAGTTCGACCGTACTCTAGTAACTCATGCAAGGTTCGATCGTTTTTGAATCGAGTTAAAGGTAGATAATCTAATGCACCTGCATAATCATAGCGATCAACTTGCTGTCGAAGTACCTTTAGAGGACTTCTGAAAAAGTATAAATACTCAGGCCAAACGCCTCAAAAGCAAGCGAATCGAGGCAATGTAAAGCCAAGATTCAGCAGTGAGAGGTTTACGCTCATAATCGCGACCGAAGCGACGACAC
>JAAUPN010000087.1 GCA_012033105.1 Coleofasciculaceae cyanobacterium RL_1_1 | reverse complement strand
ACTTTGGGGGCTTGAACGTGCCTGTCAACCGCGATCGCAGCTCGTATCGTAGGACTCTGCACTTGGGTGACACCAAGCACCAATCGCCTAAGTGTATCCAGTCCGATCCTGCCCAAACTTCGCTAAAACTTTAAGAAAAATCGCGTGTTTTTACGATATCACCAACAAAAGCAATCACCCTATGCTGGAAGTAGGGTTCGCCATCTATTCATATTTCTCCACCGCAGAGCAGCAAATCCGGTGCATTTGATCGCTCAGTGTGATGGTCTGAGGAAGTTCCTGCGGTTTTGTAGAGATTTCTGACCAAGCGTGCTGGCTCCCTGAGAATATTTACACCAGTTTTTGCGCTCAGGTCAAGCTAACTCACCTTTTGACGCGATCGAGTGCGTGTTGCCTAAGCCTCTAACTCGCAGACAACCCAGCAGGGTTGTGAAATCTAAGTTTTATACGGTCTCGGATATTCTATAAAAAAGTCTCACCGTACCCTGGCTGATTAATCCTTGGATGACATGAAGGATCAAAAATGCTCCAATTGGTTATCAGACCCGGATTATCAGAACATGGCATGAATGTTTGCTGTCGTTTGCTCTACTGCCCGCACAACGCTAAAGAACTTTCCTGAGCCTCATGGTTTCAACGACGTCAATCGTATCCACTCAAGCGCGGACTCATCCATCGATCGACTCGCCGATCAAACGAACGATCGATATTATTGGAAGCTGCATCGGTCTAGTTCTTTTGGGCGTATTCTTGATACCGATTGCGGTGGCGATCGCGATCGACAGTCCAGGGCCGGTGTTTTATTCGCAAACCCGACACGGGCTGTATGGTCGTCCGTTCAAGATTTGGAAGTTCCGTTCAATGGTTGATCGGGCTGATGGACAAAAAAATCGGATCGCCAATGAAAGTAAAGGACTGATGTTTAAGAATAAGCGCGATCCACGGGTTACCCGCGTCGGCAAGCTACTACGAAAGACGAGTATTGATGAGTTTCCACAGTTTTGGAATGTGCTGATGGGGGATATGAGTTTGGTGGGAACCAGACCACCCACCTCGGATGAAGTGAAACACTATTCCCTACGTCATTGGCAGCGCCTGAGTGTGAAGCCGGGGATTACGGGAGAGTGGCAAGTTCATGGCCGATCGCGGGTGAAAAGTTTTGAAGATGTGGTTGAGCTTGACCTACGCTATCAACGCCGCTGGACTCCGCTATACGATATTGTGCTGATTTTTAAAACGGTGTATATCATGCTGTTTGACCGCAGTGGTGCGTATTAACTCGTGGGTCTTCATTCGCGCGTCTTAAGTCGCTGCTAACGACTACGTTTTAAGGCGATGTTTGGTTTTGATTGGCTTCGCGTTGTTGCGCGTCTCGCTCTTGGAACTGTAGCCGCTCGGCTTCGCTGACGTAACGGTGAAATGGCGATCGCGCATTGAGCCAGTAGGTTTCCATTAAGCCTTTGCCCTTGACATCGACAACGCCCCGAGGCTCGCAGAGATAGCGGCCTTTTAAGCATTTGTACATTGCGGCGGAAATCTGGATTCGATCGGCAGATCCGGAGGATTCCATGCGACTCGCGACGTTGACGGTGTCACCCCATAGGTCGTAAATAAATTTGCTAGTACCAATCACACCCGCCACCACAGGGCCGACATGAATCCCAACTCGGATGGCAAAATCCCGATCCAGCTCCTCGCGTAAGGTTTGGATGGCTTGCTGCATATCTAAAGCCATTTCGGCCATTGCCTCGATGTGATAGACATTTTCCATCGGGATTCCCCCCGCGACCATATAGGCATCACCGATCGTCTTGATTTTTTCGAGCCCGTGGAATGTGGCTCGCCGATCAAAGGCGGTAAAAATGCGGTTGAGTAAGTCTACGAGGGCGATCGGCTCTAGCTCGGCGGAGAGCGGTGTAAAGCCCACGATATCGGCGAATAAAATCGTGGCGCGATCGAAATGTTTCGCAATGGCTCCCCGATCGACCTTTAACCGTTCGGCAATCGGTTTGGGCAAGATATTCAGTAACAACTCCTCCGATCGCTCCTGCTCTAGACGTAAGGCTTCCTGGGCTTCGCGTCGCACCGTGATGTCGTCTAGCACGCCCAAAATGCCGATCACCTGGCCTTGCCGATCGTGAATGGGCAGTTTATTGATATCCAGCCAAATTTTTGTCCCATCCTCGCCCGGTTTGAACTTCACCGCTTCGACGTGGAGCATCGGCGTGTCCGTTTCCATGATCTCCTGGTCACGCTGCCGGAACTCCTCGGCTAATTCCGCTGGCAATAAATCAAAATCGGTCTTACCGATCGCCTCCTCCGGTGAGGCCAGCCCTGCCGCCTCTGCCCAGTGACGGTTGCAGCCCTGAAACACCAGGTTTGTATCTTTCCAAAACACCTGTTGGGGAATGTTATCGAGAATCATCCGCATATACGCTTCATTCGCGCGGAGTTGCTTCTGTTTTTCGCGGAGTTCGGTCATGTCGCGAAAGAACCAAATGCGCCCGTAATATTCATTACTGAAATCGGAGTCTGAGCGATTGAATTCGGAATAGAGCGGGCTGGAATAGCGCTCAAATGTACGGCCATCGATCAGGTCAATTTCGTCGCGGCTGGTGTCAAATCGAAACTCTTGAAGATAGGCGAGGGTGGCGCTGAATTCATTGGGTAAGCGAAGCTGCGATCGAATCACTTGAATAACCGCTTCGGTTCCCTGTTCAAACAACTCAGCGGACATGTCCCACTGCTCTAGCAACCGCTGATTGTGGGCGCAAATTTCTCCCCGTTCATCGAAGACAAGGATGCCATCAAGTGCGGCTTCCCGTTGGGCGTGTAGCTCTGCATGACTGCGATGCAGTTCAGTAATATCCTCGGAAATACAGAGTAGATAAGTGATCGCGCCTTGCTCATCCCGAATGGGAACTTTTGCGGTGCGTAGGGTCATGGTTTGACCGATCGC
This sequence comes from Coleofasciculaceae cyanobacterium RL_1_1, assembly GCA_012033105.1. Taxonomy (GTDB): domain Bacteria; phylum Cyanobacteriota; class Cyanobacteriia; order Cyanobacteriales; family Geitlerinemataceae; genus RDYZ01. The sequence goes on along the minus strand of JAAUPN010000087.1, from coordinate 13,138 downwards.
ATTGGTAAAGGGTTCGGCTTCGACCGCCACGATCGTGCCTTGTGCCACCGTATCGAGATCGTGCTGACGAAATAGGGCGGCTTGGTCGGGTTGGTATAGTTCGGCGACGGTTTTGCCTTGGATGTCCTCGCGCGATCGACCGGAGATGGTTTCATAGCCCTGATTGAGTGAAATCAGACGGAAATCATCGCGCACGTCTTTGACGAATACGGCCAGCGGCAGGTTTTCGATGATGCTATCGAGGAACTGTTTCGACTGGCGCAGCTCGATCGCCAGACGACGGCGATCCGTAATATCGATCGCCGTTGCCAGTAAACACAACTCACCATCGAGATCAATTTTGGTCGCGGACAACAGCACCGTTAACATCGTGCCGGTCTTCGTCCGCAATTCCACCTCTTCGGTCTGAATCTCATCCCCTCGCTCAACCTGCTCGACCAATTCCAGCCGTCGATTCAGATCGCTCCAGAGACCCAACTCCAGCTCGTTCTGACCAATCACATCTGCCCGATCCTCCAGCTCGAATAGCTCTAAAAAACTGGAATTAATTTCCAGAATTTGTCCGGTTTTATGGGCAACGATCGCGCTCGGGGTGGGTGAGGCTTGAAAAATCGAGGCGAAACGCTCCTGCGATCGGCTGAGTTCATCCGTACGCTCCGCCACACGACCCTCTAATCGATCAAAGGCATGGTTGATCTGTCCTTGCATGGTTTGAAACGCCCGCCGTAGCACTTCGATTTCACGAATCCGCAAGCGTGAGGATCGAACCACTAAAACCTGTGGGTCGAGTTGTCCGGAGGCAATCCCTTGGGTGGCCTGACTCAGGCTTAAAATCGGCTGGCTAATACTGCGACCGATTAACGCTCCAGCCGTAATCGAAAGGACTAACACGACACCGCACAGAATGATGGTTTGATTCGTTTGTGCATCAATTTGGTCGAAAAAGTCCGCTTCTGGCACGATCGTCACGAGCAGCCAATCGAGTTCGATCGACGGATCGAGCGGCACGACCTGGACAAAGTAGCGATCGCCATCGAGCCGGATCGACCAGTGTTGCCGTTCTGAAATGCTCCAGGGTTGTACTCCGGTCTGCTCGCTGGCTCGAACCACACGATCGAGCCAGGAAAATTCGGACATGGTGCGGCGTCGTATTGTTCCGTCTGTCTGTTCGGCGATCATCCGCTCACCCTCGGAACTAGCGATCGGATCATGACTGCCGCGCTCAATCAGATACACTTCGCCTCGCTCACTAATGGCGGCATTGTGCAAAAAGCGATCAATCGCATCCAGCCTTAAATCTGTCCCGATCACACCGATCGTCCGACCCTCAGCATCACGCACCGGCTCCGCTCGCATGATGCCGAGCTTTTTCGTACTGAACATCGAGTAGATCGGACTCCAGAGGGCGCGATCGGCCGAGAGTGCATCGGTGTACCAGTCGCGGGTTGTGATGTCATAGTTGGGCGTACGCTCAAGCTCAGACCCTGCCGATCCGTCAGGCTGATAACGAAACTGAACAAAGTCATAATTCGTTGCAGGGCTAGCCTGCTTGATCACAAAATCATCCCCGTCTGATCCAGCACGCCCCAGCCCGATAAAATCGCGATTCGCATCGTTGGTGGCCAATTGAATCGTATCGATCGTCGGATAAAAGGCGAGCTGCTGGGCAAAGAGGCGGGTTATGGCTGCCGAGTTATCGAAATCGAGTAGGTTGAGTTCGATCGTGCCGCGAATGGCATGATTCACCAAACTCGGACGCTGTAAGTATTGTGTGATCTCAGTTTGTAGCCGATCTGCCGAGGCGATGAGGAGCTGATCCGCCAGGTCGTTGACCGATCGCTGCCCATTCCGAAACGAAAGCCAACCCGTGATGCTCACCACAATCACGACCTGGGCGACAAACGGCACGATCGTGACGGTCAGTAGCGAACATTTGGGAAAGCTTAGGCGCAATGGTCGATCTCGGCGCGGTTTGAACATGCGTCAATTCGTCGATCGGAGAAGGAATGAGGGGCAACCTCGCAGACCGATCCGTCCTACGCTCGATTGTACGTTGACATTTGGTGAGACCCAAAGTTTTACGGATCGTCACCCTAGATCCTAATCAATTGCAGGTTATTGCGCCCGATCGAGCGGCCACAAAGGCAATAACCTGCGGGAAAAATTCGAGAAAATCGGCGCTGAGTTCTTCCCGGCACAACGCGAGGGACGGCCACACCTCCGCCAATAAATCCGATCGCTTCATCCGCCGCGACATTCGCATTAAGGCGAGTTCCACACCGTCCCAGGTGGCATAGGAGCCGAGCCAATCCTGGGAGAGGATGAACGGTAGCGCCTGCTGGAGACGAGGCGGTAGCGAGGCCGCATGACGTTCGAGCAGCGCATAGGCATCGCGCACGAAGGCGCGAAACGGTTGGTCGGAAAATTGCGACCAGTGTTCGACCAAAAGGCGATCGTAGGCCAGATCGATCGCAATGCCCGCCACCCGTCGCACCTGCGGATCGAGCCGTCCGCAGCTTCGACGATAGACCGCATGATCGTCGGTAAACCGATCAATCGCACGATGGCACGCAATACCTTCGATCACGTTAGCACTGTAACAATCACGCTGGCGATCGAGCGTCCCCTTGACGAAATCCCCAAGAAAATTGCCGAGCCTCGCCTCATCGTCGCATCCAGCCAAATATAAGTGAGCGAGATAATTCATAACGTAACTGTAAGTTTAACGATCCGATCGCACTCCAGCTCAACTCTTAGATTAGGTGGACCGATAGCGACGGCAAGCGCGATCGCGATCCTTGCCTTTAGAATAAGCAGAGGCGATCACATCATCATTCCAGACCTTGAGATCCGGGTAATGGCTCGCCTATCATGACGTGTAAATATAAGTAAAGCTATACACCTGTGTTTGTTCTTAGCGGCTACGAGTACTTTCTCGGCTTCCTACTAATTTGTAGTCTCATACCGGTGTTGGCACTGACGGCATCCAAAGTCGTTCGTCCGAAAACACCGAGCATCGAGCGTTACACAACCTATGAATCCGGGATGGAGCCGATCGGTGGCGCATGGATTCAATTCAATATCCGCTACTACATGTTCGCCCTCGTCTTTGTCGTCTTTGACGTAGAGACGGTGTTTCTCTATCCCTGGGCGGTCGCCTTTCACAAACTCGGATTACTCGCCTTTGTTGAGGCGTTGGTGTTCATCGCCATCCTCACGATCGCGCTGGTGTATGCATGGCGTAAAGGAGCGCTGGAATGGTCATGAGCGATAACACAATGACAACTCAAACAACGCAAACCAATGGCTTACAAGCGCCGGATCTTCAAAGCTTGCTCAACCCCGTCGATCGCCCCGAAATCACCCAAGAACTTTCGGAAAATATCGTCCTCACCTCCCTCGACGACCTCTACAACTGGGCGCGGCTGTCGAGCCTCTGGCCGATGATGTACGGTACAGCCTGCTGTTTTATCGAGTTCGCTGCCCTCCTTGGATCACGGTTTGACTTCGATCGCTTCGGCCTCGTCCCGCGTAACAGTCCCCGTCAAGCCGACCTGCTGATCACCGCCGGAACCATCACCATGAAAATGGCTCCTGCTGTGGTGCGCCTGTACGAACAGATGCCCGGCCCCAAATACGTGATCGCGATGGGAGCCTGTACGATCACCGGCGGTATGTTCAGCGTGGACTCACCAAGCGCCGTACGCGGTGTCGATAAACTGATCCCTGTCGATGTCTACATTCCTGGCTGCCCCCCACGCCCGGAAGCGATCATCGACGCTGTGATCAAACTGCGGAAAAAAGTCGCGAATGAATCGGTCTCCGAGCGCAGCAAGATCACCCAAACCCACCGGTACTCGACGGTCAAGCACGAGATGAAATCCGTCGCGCCGATCCTGACGGGCGACTATATCCGCACCGAAGCCCGCAAGGTTCCGCCCAAAGCGCTGACCGATGCAATGGGTATGCCAATCCCGCCCGCACTGCAAGCCACGGCGGCACAAAAAGCAATGGAGGAGCAGAATGGCTGAAGCTGAATCGACTCAAGAAATCGTCACCGCTGGCCCGATTTCCGGCTGGCTGACGACCAATGGTTTCACCCACGAGACCTTACCGGCGGATACGTCAAACGTCGAAGTGATTCGCGTTGAGCCAGACTTTCTGCTGCCGATGTGTACCGCACTCTACGCCTACGGGTTTAACTATCTGCAATGCCAAGGTGCGTATGATTGCGGCCCCGGTCGTGAGTTGGTGAGTTTTTATCACCTGATCAAGGTCAGTGATGATGCGGTGAAGCCGGAGGAAATCCGCGTCAAGGTGTTTCTGCCGCGTGCCAATCCGAAAGTGCCGTCGGTGTACTGGATTTGGAAAGGTGCGGACTGGCAGGAGCGCGAGTCGTTCGATATGTACGGCATTGAGTATGAGGGTCATCCGAACCTGAAGCGCTTGCTGATGCCGGAAGATTGGAAGGGCTGGCCGCTGCGTAAAGATTACATTTCGCCGGACTTTTTCGAGATCCAGGATGCTTATTAATTGGGGAATATCCTCGAAATCTCAAGCTGAACGGTTGTGGTGTGTTCTGATTGCGTGTCCTTGATTCTGGGAATCTAAGTGAATTGCGGTCGCAACAAACCCAACCCAATGGCGAACTGTGGGAAAACTCTCTCAGTTCAGATTAGACGCAAACGATTAGGAAGGGGAGGCGGATCACGCCTCCTTTTTATGTTTAATTTTATGTCTAACTTTGAGCTTAATTGGGATGCTTAATTGGCTGGGTTTCGATCAACGTAGATCCTTGTACGATGCCAAATCGGCACACACCCAAATGATGAATCGTCCCTTGGGTTAAGGCCGGATTTGCCATCATCCGATACAATCCCCCTAGCAATGCTGCTGATGATTGTACGCAGTATGCCCGGTCAATTGATTCAATCTGTAATCGTGTTTGTCCCGTTTGGACGGGTATAGGGAGAAAAAACAGTGAGTAAGGTGCAGTGGTCGCGTCTCTGGGTCGCGCTCGTCGCGGCTTCTTCGGGATTCGCGATCGCCCCCACGGCGATCGGACAAACCATCGAAACAGGCACATCCAGCAAGATCATGACGGCTAGCGTTGATGCGCTGTCCGCTTCTGAGCTTTCTGTCTCTGGTGACCCTCTTCTCTGGGTTGAACGAGATTCTGAATCGCCGATCGTTCCGAACGTGGCGGAGAGTGGCAACGATAACGCGGACTCCAACTTAGGGGCGTTAACGGCATCGGATCTAACGTTCAATGTGACGGATGACGCTGCGGCGCTGGCGATCGACCCGACCCTGAGTCGCCCGACCTTGAGCGTTCCCGCCGTATCCAGTAACACTCCAGATACCCGGCCAGCGGCACGAGTCGCTACGGCGATCGAGCAGTTTGATCGCGATCAGGGTCGCCGCAACGCTGTGATCGGGACATTTAACTCCAACAATCTCGATCCCAGCTCCGATCGTCTTGACTCGGGCAATGTCGCTAATCTGGCGACGGACGACACCTTCGATGTCAACCCAGCCCAGGCCAACGCGACCCTTCCCCCCCAAGAATTAGCGACTCCGACTGAAATCGCCCAAGCAACAACAACTAGCGAGCCGCGTGTCCTCGTGTCGGAAGTGGTGGTACGAGACGATCGCGGCGATCTCCTCCCGGATCTGGAACAACTCGTCTACGAAGTCATCCGCACCCAACCCGGACGCACCACCACCAGCTCGCAGCTTCAAGACGACATCAACGCCATCTATGCGACCGGTTTCTTCGGGCGCGTCGAACCCCTGGCGGAGGAAACGCCCCTGGGTGTGCGCGTTATTTTCGTCGTGCGCCAAAACCCACAGCTCAACGCGATCGAGCTGCGCAACAATCAAGTTTTAACCCAAAGCATCGTCGATGAAATTTTCGGCGCTCAGTATGGCCGGACGCTCAATCTGCGCGATTTTCAGCGCGGTATTGAGTCCATTAATCGTTGGTATGACGAACGTGGCTATGCCCTCGCTCAGGTCGTCGATCCGCCGCCGATCCCAGAAACTGGCCCTGCTGCCCCCCCGCCGGTTTCGGCCAATGGAACCGTGACGATCGATGTGGCCGAGGGAGAAATCGAAGCCATTCGGATTCGCTATCTGAACGAAGACGGTGAAGAGTTTGATGAAGACGGCGAACCGGTCGAAGGTCGGACGCGCCCGTTTATCATCACGCGGGAGATGGAAACCCAAGCCGGATCGGTGTTCAATAGCGATACGATTCAGGCCGATCTCCAGCGTGTGTTTGGTCTTGGGTTGTTTGATGATGTCAACCTAGCCGTCGAGCCGGGAACCGATCCCCGTAAGGCGATTCTGACGATTAATGCGATCGAAGGGCGATCCGGCTCCGTCGCAGCCGGTGGGGGTTTTAGCTCCTCAAGCGGTTTCTTCGGCACCTTGAGTTATCAAGAACAAAACCTCGGTGGTAATGCCCAGCGCCTCGGGGCAGAAATGCAAGTGGGAACCCGTGGTTTGTTCTTTGATGCCAACTTTACCGATCCCTGGATTGCGGGCGATCCCTATCGCACCAGTTACAACGTCAATCTCTTTAAGCGTCGATCCATTTCGCTGGTTTACGACAGCGCCGATAATCAGCCGGACGTGGAACTGCCCAATGGCGATCGCCCTCGGATCGATCGAACCGGTGCAGCGATCACGTTCTCGCGTCCCCTGAGCCGCAACGTCTTCGATCGCAATCCCTCCTGGCTTGCCTCACTAGGATTGCGGGTACAAGAAGTCTCGATTCGCGATGCTGATGGTGAGATTTCGCCCCTTGATGAAGGCGAACGGGTGCGTGATGCCAATGGTGATGTGGTACGCGATGCCAATGGCGATGCATTAATTGTTCCCGGCAGCCAACGCAAATTAGCCTTCAACGATGACGGTACCGATTTCCTCGCAACCGTGCGCTTTGGCCTGAGCTATGATGGCCGCGACGATCGGCTCAACCCCACCGATGGTTACAGCCTGAGCCTGAGTACCGAACAATCGCTTCCGTTTGACGGCATCTTTTTTAACAGTGTCCAAGCCAGCTACAGCTATTTCATCCCGGTAGACTTTACGAAATTTACCGATGAGGGAGCCGAAGCCCTGGCCTTTAATGTGCGTGCGGGTACGATTTTGGGCGATTTCCCACCCTACGAAGCCTTTATCCTCGGTGGGGTCAACTCGGTACGGGGATACGAAGAAGGAGCCGTTGGTTCGAGTCGCACCTTTGTGCAAGCGACCGCCGAATATCGCTTCCCGATCCTGTCGTTCCTGGGTGGTGTGCTGTTCTTCGATGCCGCAACGGATTTGGGTACGGGGAATGATGTTCCCGGTGATCCGGCGGGTGTGCGGGATAAACCGGGCAGCGGGTTTGGCTATGGTGTTGGGTTGCGGATTAATTCACCGATCGGCCCGATTCGGGTGGATTTTGGGGTCAACGACGAGAGCGATAGCCGGTTCCATTTCGGCATTGGCCAACGTTTCTAGGCTCGTTTCGTTACGTCGGTCGGCCTGTTTATCCTAACGTTCTCACGCTGACGTTCACACCATGATGTTGACTCCCACATCTTCCCAAACCCTGCGATCGAGCGTCTCGCGATCAGGGGTGGGCCTGCATAGCGGCGCTCCAACCACCGTCGTGTTACATCCGGCTCCACCTGGAACCGGTCGTGTTTTCGTGCGGGTCATCTCGCCGATCGCCCCACCATTCCGGCCTCGATCGCAGCGGTTTGTCAAACCCAACTGTCCACCGAACTGATCGCACCGCCCTTCGCCTCAACAAGCCCCCCGGAATCGATGCCATCACCGGAACGGGCGCGAGTGCGAACCGTTGAGCATTTACTCGCTGCCTTGGCGGCAGCGGGGGTGAGTGATGTCACGATCGAAATCGATGGGGCGGAAGTGCCGCTCCTCGACGGATCGGCGCGGGACTGGTGCGAGGCGATCGAGCAGGTCGGCCTCGCACCATGCGGCACGAACGATCCCACCGCGACGAGCCGCGAACCCATGATTGATATACCGATCTCGATCCAACAAGGGGACGCCTCCGTTACGGCGCTCCCCTCGCCGGAATTGCGGTTTAGCTACGGGATTGCCTTTGATCAAGCGGCGATCGGCGAACAGTGGCACAGTTGGTCGCCAGAGGGTGCAGCGATGGAGACTGATCCAGCCTGTATGACGGGACTGAAATACTTTGTTCAACAGATCGGCTGCGCCCGCACCTTTGGTCTTGCTCACCAGGTAGAACAGCTCCAAGCGGCGGGACTCATTCGGGGTGGTAGCCTGGAAAATGCTCTGGTCTGCGAAGGTGAGCGCTGGCTCAATCCACCCCTAAGATTTGCAAATGAGCCAGTGCGTCATAAGATCTTAGACTTAGTAGGCGATTTGAGCCTACTCGGTACGATACCGCGAGCACACTACGTCGCCTACAAGGCCAGTCACGCTTTGCATGTTGCGCTAGCACGCGCGATCAGTAACCGCGAGGGGTGATCTATCGCCCGTAGTGATCGTTCGATCGGGCTGAAATCGCTGAAATTGCTGAAATCATCGATCTGGGTCGCGCGATCGGAGAGTGTTCTCCTTATTAAATACCCTGAATATCCGAAGACCTGTCGTTACTCACATCAACACATTTACTATGTCTACACTCATCGATGCGAATCCATCCCAGGTCGAGACTCACACCGACACGAGCACAACCACCGAGGTCGCATCCGCACCGACGAAAACAACCTTAAGTGTTGAAGAAATCCACGCGCTCCTTCCCCACCGTTACCCCTTCGCTTTGGTCGATCGCATCATCGACTACGTACCGGGGAAAAGCGCGATCGGCATTAAAAATATCACCTTTAACGAGCCGCAATTTCAAGGCCATTTTCCCGGTCGTCCGATTATGCCCGGTGTGTTGATGGTGGAAGCCCTAGCGCAAGTGGGTGGCGTTGTCCTCACGCAAATGCCGGAGATGGACAAAGGGTTGTTTACCTTTGCCGGAATTGATCAAGTGCGATTTCGCCGCCCGGTGGTTCCTGGGGATCAGTTGGTCATGACGATCAACGTGCTGTGGACGAAACGGGGACGCTACGCCAAAATTCATGGCCGCGCGGAAGTGGAAGGACAACTGGCCATCGAAGGCGAGCTGATGTTTTCTGTGATCAACGATTAGGGACGATCCTGCCGTCGCTGCGAGATCTTTGCCTTGCAAAACGTTGTGAAGGTCTCGTGGCGGGTGAGCTGAGAGCAGCACTATGATTCATCCCACGGCTATCGTGCATCCCGGTGCGCAGGTTCATGCGAGCGTGCAAATCGATCCATTTGCGATCATTGGCGAGCACGTTAAAATCGGGCGAGATACGATCATTCATGCCAATACCATTATTGAAGGCGACACGATTATTGGTGAACGGAATCGCATTTTTCCGGGTGCTGCGATCGGTCTTGTACCCCAGGATCTGAAGTATAACGGGGCTTTAAGTCAGGTTCGGATCGGCGATGACAATAGCATTCGAGAGTATGTGACGATTAACCGCGCGACCTACGATGGTGAGGTTACGCAAATTGGCAGTGGTAATCTCCTGATGGCCTATGTCCATGTGGCGCATAACTGCGTCATTGGCGACCATACCGTGATCGCCAATGCGGTGGGTCTCGCGGGTCATGTGACGATCGAAGATAACGTGACGATCGGCGGTATGGCGGGCATTCACCAGTTTGTCCGCGTCGGCACACTGGCGATGATTGGCGGTAAAAGTAGAGTGACGCGCGATGTGTCGCCCTACACCTTGGTTGAAGGATCACCCTGTCACACGCGGGCGCTGAACCAGGTAGGTTTACGGCGGGCAGGAATGAATCTGGAAACGCGATCGGCGCTCAAGCAAGCCTTTCGCATTCTCTTTCGATCGGGGCTGCGGACGGAAGAAGCCCTTGAAAAATGGCGGCACTCTCGTCATTTCCCGAAGTTGAGCGGCTCCATGCCTTTGTCGATGCTTCGCTGCGGGGTAAACGTAAACTGACACTGGGCGCGAAAGCCAGCAAGATGTTGCAGGGTGCGGCCAATGATGAGTGATCCGCGAGGCGATCGACGAAGACCGTTTAAGCGGATTTTTATTAGCACCGGTGAAGTGTCGGGCGATCTCCAAGGTTCATTCTTGGTCAAAGCCTTACACCAGCAGGCGATCACCCGAGGTCTTGAGCTGGAAATTGTCGCGCTAGGCGGTCAGCGCATGGAGCGGGCGGGCGTCGCTCGATTGATAATACGACGGCGATCGGTTCGATGGGTTTGATCGAGTCGCTACCGTTTATTTTTCCGACTTTGGCGGTTCAGCGTCGGGCGAAACGTTACCTGAAAGCAAATCCGCCGGATGCGACCGTTTTGATCGATTACATGACCCCCAATATGGTCATCGGTCGCTACCTGCGCGAGACTGATCCAAGCAAGCCCGTGGTCTACTACATTGCGCCCCAAGCCTGGGTGTGGCAGGAAAATGAATCGGTGACGCAGCGAATTATTGACTGTTGCGATCGCATCATTGCCGTGTTTTCCGCCGAAGCGAAATATTACAGCGAAGCCGGAGCGAAAACCGACTGGTTCGGCCATCCGCTAATTGATACCTATCCTCAGCCGCTCGATCGTGCTGCGGCTCGCCACCGGTTTGACGTGCCGGACGATCGGACGATCGTCGCACTCTTACCCGCCTCACGTCGGCAAGAACTGAACTATGTCATGCAGCCGATGTTTGCAGCGGCTCAACAGTTGCAAGAACGCGCCCGACGCGACGGCCAGCGCGAACTTGAATTTTGGATTCCCCTGTCACAGCCGCAGTTTCGCTCCAAAATCGAACAGGCCATCCGTCACTATCGCTTGAATGCGACCTTTATCCCCAATGATGATTTAACCAGGCTTGCGGCCTGCGATCTGGCTTTAACCAAATCGGGAACGGTTAACCTTGAACTTGCGTTAATGGGTGTGCCGCAGGTGGTGATTTATGCGCTGCATCCGTTTACGAGTTGGGTGTTGCGAACCTTTTTAAAGTTTGAGATTCCGTTTGCATCACCGGTAAATTTAGTGTTGATGCGTGAGGTAGTCCCGGAGTTGTTGCAAGAGATGGCAACGCCCGATCGCATTTTTCGAGCGGCGCTTGGGTTGCTCTACGATCGCGAATGTCGATCGCGAATGCAGCTCGAATATGCGGCCATGCGAGCTGCGATGGGTGAAGCCGGTGTCTGCGATCGGGTGGCGGATTCGATCCTGGATTCGATCATTGGGCTCGCGAATTAACTGAAAATAATTGCCCATTCCAGAAGTCCGACTTTTCTAAAAAGTCGGACTTCTCGCCCATTCATTGAGTTGTGGCACTCCTCGCGACAGATCAATCAAACCGAGGCAGGAGATCGATATATGGCAAAAAACGATTTGCTTAGGACGTATCAAAAAAGCTGAGAGCACTGAGCGGAGTCGAAGTGCGGTTTTCAACTTAGACGAGAGTGTCCTAATCTAATCGGCTTCTGCTATAAATCATCCTGCCTCAGTTTTATTAATTCCTGTGTTAATTCATGCCATTCATGGACCAACTCACGAGCATATTAGGTGGCCGACAGTGCCGGAGCAAAGGCGGCTTTAAGGGCGTCTACCTTGTCCGTTTGCTCCCACGGTAGGTCGATATCGGTACGACCGAAGTGACCGTAGGCCGCCGTATCCTGGAAGAAACGACCGTCACGCTGGCTGGGAATCTTCGTCAAATCAAAGGTTTGAATAATCCCGGCAGGACGTAGCTCAAAGTTTGCACCAACCACTTCGAGCAGCTTATCCTCGTCAACCTTCGCTGTACCGAATGTCTCGATCGTGATGCTCGTCGGGCGTGCCACACCGATCGCGTAGCTCACCTGCACTTCACACTTATCCGCAAGACCCGCCGCGACGATATTTTTCGCCATATAGCGGCAGGCATAGGCCGCACTGCGATCGACCTTTGTGGGATCTTTACCCGAAAACGCACCGCCACCATGACGCGAGTAGCCGCCGTAGGTATCGACGATGATTTTACGTCCCGTCAAACCGGCGTCACCTTGAGGGCCACCGATGACGAATTTACCGGTGGGGTTGACCAAAAAGCGGGTCTTGTCATCGGGCTTGATCTCAAGCGTGGCGAAGATCGGTTCGATGACGTGCGCCCAGAGATCAGCGCGGATTTTGTCGCGGACGGCGTTGTCATCGGTGATGTCGCCGATCGCGGCATCATGCTGCGTCGAAACCAAGATTGTGTCAATGCCGACGGGTTTATCGTCTTCGTATTGCACAGTGACTTGGGTTTTACCATCCGGGCGCAGGTAAGGCAGTTCTCCCGTTTTACGCACAGCGGCCAGACGGCGCGACACGCGATGCGCCAGGGCGATCGGCAGCGGCATCAGCTCCGGCGTTTCATTACACGCAAAGCCAAACATCAAACCCTGATCGCCTGCGCCGATCGCGTCGAGTTCCGCTTCGCTGGCTTCATCGCGACGTTCCTGGGCAGCATCAACCCCTTGGGCAATATCCGCCGACTGTTCATCGAGGGCAACCAGCACGGCGCAACTGTCCGCCGAGAACCCATTATCAGCATTGGTGTAGCCGATTTCCGCAATTTTTTTGCGAGCGAGCTTGACGTAATCGACCTTCGCGTTCGTGCTAACTTCGCCAGTAATTAAGACGAGGCCGGTATTAACAACGACTTCAGCGGCAACACGGCTATTGATATCCTGCGAAAGCAGAGCATCTAAAATCGTGTCAGAAATTTGGTCGCAGATTTTATCGGGATGTCCTTCGGTGACGGACTCCGAGGTAAATAGATAGCGGCGAGACAAAGACAGGCCCTCCAAGAAGACTAGGCGGCTATTGAACGGTGGGGGTAGTGGGGGAAAGCGCGAAAGTCAGCTCGTTCGCTTACCATAGTCTCGCTATTCTAGCCTTTGCGATGTCTTTCAAACTGTGAAGTTGATCAAATTTCGTCAATGATCGAGACCTTGACCGGTTTGCTTCGTCTTGCTGGTACAGGGATTGAAACTGCGTTGAGACCCGAATCGTAATCCCGATCGCGTCTGTTTTGCGTCAGTCCTCGGTTAGGCTGTTTTCGCTCTTTCGTCC
>JAAUPN010000272.1 GCA_012033105.1 Coleofasciculaceae cyanobacterium RL_1_1 | reverse complement strand
CGGTCGCCCGCAACTTTGCCCTGAATCTGTATCGTTCGGATGGCTTTCAAAACATGGCGCAGGCGGAGCGATACTGCAAGTATGGCCTGGAGACATTACAGCGCCTCTTTAGAATGAAATAGCCCTGTCTAGCAAAGGGTCTTCGCCATAATGAATTTGAACTGTATTACCAGCCACAATATAATTTAAATGAAGCTGGAGATTTACATGGTCTAGAAGCACTGATTCGCTGGAAGCATCCGCATCGTGGCTACATTTCACCGAATGAGTTTTTACCAATTGCTGAATCAACCAGATTTATTGTTCAACTGGGTGAGTGGGTGATACGGCAAGCTTGCCTACAAATGGTGAGCTGGAAGCAGCAGGAAAGTGCGACATTTATGCCGCCGAATTATCTTTCTGTGAATGTTTTCATGTTTCAAGTAGTCAGCTTGATGCTAATGATTTTGTTGAGACGTTTGAGCGGATATTGGCAGAAACGGGTTGTCAGGCGGAGTGGATCGCGATCGAGCTAACGGAAAGTATGCTGGTGAGTGATATGGGGGCAACGGTTTCGATTTTTCAGCGGTTACGTCAGTTGGGTACGCGAGTTGCGATCGATGATTTCGGGTCGGGCTATGCATCGTTGGGCTATGTGCAGCATTTTCCGTTTGATATTTTGAAGATTGATCGCGATTTCATCCAAGGGATCGACCTCCATTCAAAAACTGCAACGATCGCCAGTTCGATTATTCAAATGGCGCATCGCCTCGAACTTTGTGTGATTGCGGAAGGAGTTGAAACTGAGGCGGAACGAGACTTTTTGGTGCGATGTAATTGTGATGTGGCACAGGGATTTTTGTATGGCAAACCGGAGCCACCGGCGGATGTAGTCCGGCATTTTTTGCGTTCATCACAGGTGGCTTAATTGCTCGTGTTGGAGCGCTCTGATTCTGGTTTCGGTTCCGGTTTCGGTTTCGGTTTGGTATCGAGGGTGAGGGATAGCTGGGATTTTCGGCGGGGCGATCGGTGGGGTGTAACCAAGATGCTGCCATGCGCCTGGGGTGGCAATGCGACCGCGCTGGGTGCGAGCTAGGTAGCCAATTTGTAAGAGGTAGGGTTCGTAGACCTCTTCGATCGTCTGGGCATCTTCGCCCGTGGCGGCGGCCAACGTTTCGAGGCCGACGGGGCCACCGTTGAACTGTTCGATCGCCATCGAGAGCAGGCGGCGATCGGTCCAGTCAAGACCCATGGGATCGACCTCAAACAGTTCTAGGGCAGTGCGTGCGATTTCAAGTGAGATTGTGCCGTCAGCTTTGACTTGGCTGTAGTCGCGGACACGTTTGAGGAGGCGGTTGGCGATGCGGGGCGTGCCGCGTGATCGGCGGGCGATTTCGGCAGCGCCGTCAGTGTTGATCGGTGTGTCGAGCAAGGCGGCGGTGCGGGTAATAATCGCGGTGAGTTCATCCACTTCATAAAATCGTAGCCGCTGCACTAGCCCAAACCGGGCGCGTAATGGTGCGGTCAGAGATCCGGCTTTGGTGGTCGCCCCGACCAGGGTAAAGGGTTCGAGGGCAATGCTGCGGGTGCGGGCGCTGGAACCTTTGCCGATCGTGACATCAATGCGGCGGTCTTCCATGGCGGGGTAGAGGATTTCTTCGGCGACGCGGTTGAGGCGGTGGATTTCGTCGATGAAGAGGATGTCGCCCGGTTGCAGGTTGACGAGCAGGCCGACGATATCGCGGGGGCGTTCGAGGGCGGGGGCGGTGGTGATTTTGCAGCTAACGTTCATTTCGCTGGCGAGAATCAGCGCCATGGTGGTTTTGCCGAGGCCGGGGGGGCCGTAGAGCAGGATGTGATCGAGGGATTCGCGACGTGCTTTGGCGGCGCGATCGCGATGTCTAATACGGCTTTGAGGTCTTTTTGGCCGGTGTAGTCGGCGAGGGATTGGGGGCGAAGGGTTTCGTCGGGTTGGGTGGGGTCGCGATCGGCGTCGGTTTCGCTAGCGGTGAGGAGGGTGGGGTCGGGCTGTGGATTGGCGGTGGTGGCGTTGGTAGTATTGGTGGCGTTACGATCGTTGCGATCATTTCGATCGTCGGAGGGGTTGCTAGGTTTTGACGAGACGATAGCCATAGCAACGGGGAAGACAAGAAAATTCATTGAGGTCAACCAGCCCGCCCATTATCTCAGAAGTCATCTGAGAAGTTGGAGTTTTCAAAAAACTCCAACTTCTCAGCATCAAGCGAGCCTGAGAGCCTAGGCAAATTTGCGCCAGAAATCCGGCTGCTTACCCAAGCTCGATCGCCTCGTACAAATCAGCTAGCGCAATTTCCACCTCTACCGATCGCAACGTCACTCCCTGCTCTAAACCCCGAGTCTCTGCAAACAGCCACTCTGATTCTGACTGTTTGACATATTGTTCAACTAACGGCTGATCCTGGGCAATTAACACATATTCCTGCACCGTCGGTATCGTCCGATAGGCGGCAAACTTGTCGCCACGATCGTAACCTTCCGTCGAAGCCGATAAAACCTCCACCAGTAGGAGCGGATTCATCACCGTATCCTTACGATTCGGCATTAATTCAGCGGGACGCGGTGTCACCATCACGTCTGGATAGGTGTAGATGTTGCGATCGGGAATCCAGAGCCGCTGATCGGTGACAAAAATGCTGTAAGGCTGCTTTCGTAAGGCTGATTTCAGCAGAAAAATCAGCGTTGAGATAAGTTCATTGTGAGCTGGAGTCCCACCGGTCATTGGAATAATTTCTCCGTTGCGATATTCGTTGCGCATGTCGGACTGAACCTCAGCGGTAAGGTAATCCTCCGCTGTACATGGCTTGGTTTGGATGGCTGCGATCGTCATGACATTCTCCGTTAGGCGCTGCTCGATCGGTCTGAATCGCCCGTCTTCTCATCTTGGCAAATTTTTGATCGGAACGGTTAGCTCTAAGCTCAGAAGTCGGAGTTTTCGCAAAACTCCGACTTCTCCCCGCATCTATCCGACGATCGACACCTGAAGCGTACTCGGTTTGCCTAGATTGCCGATGATCGTCACGCCGCGATCGTTCGCGTGCAGATGACGCAGGATTTTATAAATCGCCTCAATTTCATCCGGCTGATCGATCGCGATCGCCACCTCCTCCAGCGTTAACGGTTTCGTCGCCGTTTTGAGCGCCGTCATGATCTTCGTCTGCAACTCCAACACCGCCGCCGCTGCTTTTTTACCCGCTTCCACTCCCGGCTGATGGTAGGCGTTGATGTTGACCAGCGAGGCATAGAGACCGACGGCTCGCTCGTACAGGGCAATTAATAGGCCGACGGTAAAGGCATCCACCGTCTTAACCGTGAGCGTAATCGAATCGCGCTGATTCTCATACAAAGCGCTGCGGGTTCCCTGGAGCAAACCCGACAAATAATCGCCTGCTGTGACCCCCGGTTCAACTTCGGGCGAGACGCCATCGCGATCGCTCAACACCTCGATAAACGTCGCGAAAAAGTTCGGCACACCTTCCCGCAGTTGTTGAACATAGGCGTGTTGATCGGTCGATCCTTTGTTGCCATAGACCGCGAGACCTTGATACACCGTGTTACCGTCTAGGTCTTTTTCTTTCCCCAAGGACTCCATCACAAGCTGTTGCAGGTAGCGGCTAAACAGCAGCAGCGAATCTTTGTAGGGCAAAATCACCATGTCCTTTTCGCCTTTACCGTTGCAGCCGTGATACCAGGCCAGAGCCAACAGCGCGGCGGGGTTATGTTCCAATTCGGCGATGCGGGTGGCGGTGTCCATCGCTTTAGCGCCGTCGAGCATGGCGCGGATGTCGATACCCTGGAGTGCAGCGGCGGGCAGACCGACAGCGGAGAGTTCTGAGGTACGACCGCCGACCCAATCGGCCATCGGCAACCGAGCCAGCCAGCCTTCGGTTTTAGCGACGCGATCGAGTTTGCTATTGACACCCGTAACTGCGATCGCCTGCTTGGTAAAGTCCAAACCATGATCGGCGAAAATGGCTTGCACTTCGAGCATCCCGTTCCGGGTTTCGGGCGTGCCGCCGGATTTGGAGATGACGATCGCCAGGGTGGTGGCGAGCCGATCGCCAATGCGGGAGATCGTACGATCAATGCCAGCCGGATCGGTGTTATCGATAAAGTGAATCGCCAGCGGGGCGTTCACGGGGGCGATCGCTTCGGCGACAAATTGGGGGCCGAGGGCTGATCCGCCGATGCCGATCGACAGGACATCGGTAAATTTCTGACCGTTGGGCGCGGTAATCGCACCGGAATGCACCTGGCTGACAAAGCCTTCGATCTGATCGAGCGTGGTGGTGATTTCGGCTTTGATCTCCGCTGTGGGCGCGAGGTCTGCATCCCGCAGCCAGTAGTGACCGACCATGCGATTTTCGTCCGGATTGGCGATCGCGCCGCCTTCAAGTTCGGCCATCTCCGCAAAGGCACGATCGAACTTCGGACGCATCGATGCTACAAAAGCATCATCAAAGCTCATGCGGCTAATGTCGAGATAGAGTCCCAGGGCTTCGTTGTAATACAACCAGGTTTGATAGCGTTCCCACAGCGTTGTTGCCGTACTCATAGCGTCGTTTCCCCGTAAACATTTGAATTGTACTGAAGCGGATCAGACTCAGCGATCGCCAGACAGATCCGACTCGGTTGCGATCTACTTAACCGTTAAACGCGCCGATCCACCGCTCACAATTCACGGTAGACCAGTCCCCGTCCATTCCAACGGATCGAGAGATGTTAGGTCTTGCTGACAAACATCTATTTGAAGGATAGATCGCCAATGAGCGAGGCTGCGTAGGCAATGTTACGGAACGACGGACGAGCGGAGTTGTAGCGCACGGGCTGAGGCATTGCCCATCGGTCTGAATTGGGGACATACGATCAGGATTGTGGTCGGTTCAATAGACCTCTTGCACGAAGATTTTAGGTTTGAAAAAGACGAAATCTCGAAGGCTGAGCGGAGTCGTTCGTGTAGCGTCGGCTTGCCGATAGCCTGGGTGTTACCGCGAAAAGCGATCGCACTTCGACT
>JAAUPN010000271.1 GCA_012033105.1 Coleofasciculaceae cyanobacterium RL_1_1 | reverse complement strand
GGAATGATCCACCGCTGACCGATAATGAATCGGTGACGCAATCACGCCGTTCATTCATCCCATTTATTCACCTTTTACGTTCCATTGACCCATGACACAGGAAACAGGCATTTCTTCGGCAGTTAGCGATCGCATCTGCAAGCACATGAACGATGATCACAGTGATGCGATCGTGCAGTACGCCACGGTCTACGGCCAGTGTGAGGGCGCAACTGCCGCCGTGATGGAGGCGATCGATACGCGTGGTATGGACATCACCGCCCAAGTTAACGGCCAACCGACTCCAGTACGCGTTACCTTCGATCGGGAGCTAGCCGATGCGAAAGACGCGCATCATGTCCTCGTTGAGATGCTTAAGGCGATCCGCACGCCGAGAGAGCGTTGAGCGAAGTCGAAACGCGGTCTCTGGGAAAACCGGTCTCTGGGAAAACAGAGTAAGGTCGAGATTTCGCGTTGATCGAACTCACGATCTGGTGTTCGAGTCTAAAATCCTGTTTATTCATTTCTAACTATGACCGTTCTCGTTGTTGCCACCGGCAATCCCGGCAAGGTGACGGAATTTTCGGCCTATCTCAAAGATACGCCGTGGGAACTCCAGCCGAAACCCGCAGATCTCGATGTGGTCGAGACGGGTAAGACCTTCGCGGAAAATGCTGCCCTCAAAGCGACCACCGTGGCTCAGGCGACCGGCCACTGGGCGATCGCCGATGATTCAGGGTTAGCGGTGCGGGCGCTCAATGGCGCACCTGGCTTGTACTCGGCTCGCTATGGTCTGGATGATAACAATCGGATTCGGCGGGTGTTGTTTGAGTTGCAAGAGTTTGACGATCGCTATGCGGAGTTTCTCTGCGCGATCGCGGTGGCGCGTCCCGATGGCTCGATTGCGATCGCGGTCGAGGGGGTTTGTCCGGGTGAAATTGTTGAACCGGAGGGCGTCGGTGGGTTTGGCTATGATCCGATCTTTTATGTCCCCGCAGCGGGTAAAACCTTTGCGGCAATGCCCAAGGAGGAAAAACGCCGCTATAGTCATCGCGGACGGGCGATCGCCGATTTACTCCCCAAACTCAATCGGTTGATCTAAGTTCATCCGGGCGAATAGTGTTTGATACCAAGTCCGGCTTACAAAGTAGCGGTTTCCGGTGAGCACTTCGACTCCGCTCAGTGTTCATGGGAGTTTTTCATGATCTCCACAAGTCAAGCCGGATTTCGTATGAGTTATAGCAGGTAGCGATTAGATTAGGATACTCTCGTCTAAACTGAAAACCGCACTTCGACTCCGCTCAATGCTCTCAGTTTTTGATGCGTCCTAACTCAATCGGTGATTGCTGTATCACATTACCAAGATTGCAAAGTGCGTGAAATTTTTCAAAAAAGAACCCCGAAGTATTCACTCCGGGGTTAGGGTCTATCCAAGGTCTCGGTCACGGTGCAAGCCAGCCGATTAAGCCAGCAACAGCGATTTATTCCGTCGCAGTGGACGCAACGTCGCTCTCGTTTTTGCTGCGAAGCTGGGGCTTGGGTGTATCGCGATCGTGACCGGTCGGTTTCGTTGCCTCTTGGGCGCTGTGATCCTCACGATCGAACTTTTACGAAACGGCTTGCGTCCTGGGTTGCGCTTCGCATTGCGTTTCGGCGGCATCGGGCCGATGCATTCGCCGTGCTCAATGGCGAGCATTGTGCCATTGCGGCGCACATGAAAATCCCAGAAATGCCCGAGGGTGCGGCCTTCAATTTTGCCATTCAGCGAAAGCTTGAAGTAGCGAGCCGTATCGCCTTTTTTACGCGGAGCTTGGCGAATTTTAACCACCGTGCAGGAACGTTCTTCAGAATAGAAGACGACTTCACCACGAATCGAGAAGTAGTTATCATCTTCAACGTCGGATGAGGCAATCTGCTTTTCCTCCGAGTCGGTTTCCTCTTCCTCCTGAGCCAGCGTTTCGGGTTCCCAAACACCGACGATTTGTAGGTGCAGTGAGCCGCTTTCCTGCTGGGTGCGCGGGTATACGACCCATAGGTGTGACTCTTCGAGATTGATATGTTTTTTGATCAGGCTCATCACCCGACCGAGTAACACGGAGTCGATTTCGGCGCCATCATCGCTGAAGAAAGTTCCGCAGGTGAACTGTTCTTCTGAGGGGACGTATTTGCCGCGTATCAGCCCGATCGCACGAAATT
The DNA here is from genome assembly GCA_012033105.1 of Coleofasciculaceae cyanobacterium RL_1_1. Lineage (GTDB taxonomy): Bacteria > Cyanobacteriota > Cyanobacteriia > Cyanobacteriales > Geitlerinemataceae > RDYZ01. The sequence continues at coordinate 2,858 of JAAUPN010000271.1, read as the reverse complement.
GTTTCGGCTCACTGGGTGCGGGAATCGGTCGAGAGCGATCAACCTCGATGGGTGTTGTTGCCGTTGTCGTGGTGGTGGTCACCGCCTTAGCAGAAGCGGGCTTCGACGTTTTGGCAATGGTGGTCGCTTTTGTCGGTCGAGGTAGGGGCTTAACGGGAGCCTGAAGCTTCATTGCAGACTGATGGGTATGGACATCCGTGGATGCGTCTACGGTGGGTTTGGTCGGTGGGTTCGGTCGCTTGGGTGGACGGGCGATCGGGAGATCGCTCGCATTGGTATCAGATTGGTTAGTCACGACGTCGGAATTTTGGATAGACCGGGAAGGGGAACTCATATAACCTCCTCCATAGGGAGATACATCCTCTGCGAGGCAAGACGCGAAAGAGTCAGTAGAGAGACACGTACGGATGGGTACGAGAAACTATCTCCACATTTAATCGACAGTGCTACGTTTTGGCAAACAGGATGATTCGCCTCAGTGCGGTACGAAAACGAGAGCCGATTCGGCCTGCCTATTGTACTCAATGCATTAGCGACAACTGACGATCCGTAATGTTTGCCAAATTTACGCTGATCGGAGGGATTCAAGAATGATGTTAACGACGCTCAGGCTGGAACGTTCAAGGTTTAGCGATCGAGTCGTGCCTGAATTTGTTCAAAGACTTGATCGAGTCGGTGACTGGGTTCCTGGCAGGTGAGGTCGTAGCAAACAATCCCGGCGATATCGGTCGGTAAATCGAACGTGGCGGTGACGGAGGTGCTGGGAAAGTAGCGATCGAGGTAGGCTTTCGCCCAGTGGGGTTGAATGCGGAGGTGGGCGTAGTGCAGGCGATCGTCGAGGGCGGCGATCAGGCTGGGGCAGGCTTGGGGTGTGTCGCGCATCAGGGAGGCAAAGGCGGCGAGGGCGCGATCGGCCTGGGCAAAGCGATCGGAGTCATCGGTGATCGCCCCGAGGCGGATTAGGTTGGCGATCGCGATGCCGTTGGGGGCGGGGGTGGCGTTGTCCTGGCTGCTGCGTTCCCGGATGATCAGGTCGGCGCGATCGTCGGTGTTGTAGTAGCCGCCGCGATCGTGATCCCACAAATACGTGTCGAATTCGGTCTGAAGGGCGGTCGCGGCATCCAGATAGGTCTGGGCGATCGCTTCTCCTGGCGCTAGGGTTTGACAGGCTTGATGGAGATCAATCAGAGCTTTGATCAGGTAGGCATAATCCTCCGCTTGGGCGATGGTTGCCGATTTGCCGTCGTAGCTGACGCGCTGCAAGCGCCCGCCTAATCGCTGATGCTGGAGGATAAAATCCGCTGCCCCACGAGCTAGATCAAGATACGACTCGCGGTGAAAAACGGCGGCAGCCTTGGCTAACCCAGAGATGGTGAGGGCATTCCAGGAGACGATCGCCTTGGTGTCGGTCACGGGGGGAATGCGACCCGATCGGGGTTGGGTTTTCGCCTCGTGATTGTTGCGGGCAGGTTCGTAGCGATCGCAGGCTTGGCGATCGAGGCCATAACGCAACGCAAACAGTTTATCGAGTGCCGTACGGACGACGGCACTAAGATGCCCGGTATCGTGTCGTTGTAAGACATTCTGGCCTTCAAAATTTCCGTCCGGTGTAATGCTGAAACGCTGCTGAAGTCCGGCGAATTCCGTCGGTGTTAACGCAGCGGTGAGTTCATCCCACGACCAGACATAAAATGCGCCCTCGTCTGGCTCTGCCACGATCGGTGTGGTGAAATTATCCGCATCTTGAGAGGCGTAGAAAAATCCCGCCGGGTCGGTCATTTCACGCTGAAGCCACTCCACCGTCCCCGCGATCGCCGTTTCAAACACCGGTTCGCGACCGCCCGCCCGCCAGAGTTCGGTGAGAAACTCTAACGCGAGGCCATTGTCGTACAGCATCTTTTCAAAATGCGGCACAGTCCAAGTGGCATCGACGGTGTAGCGATGAAAGCCGCCGCCGACGTGGTCGTAAATTCCGCCGCGACAGAGATCGATCGCCCGTTGATTACACACCCGATAGGGATCGACCTCACGCTCCACTGCACGATCAAGCTCGCGATCGGCCTCAAACCGCAAGCCACGTAATGCCGTCAGGGCATAGGGCAGCGAGGGAAAACTCGGGGCTCGCCCGTGGGGGGCGGTGATTTTGGCGGCGATCGCCAAGCCCCGCGCCAGGATTACACGATCGGCCATCCGTCGATCCGTCGGATCGACCGCATCCCCCAGCGACTGTACCGACGACGCATCCTCATCGCCCCGTAGCAGCGCCGTTTTTAGATCCGCTTCCACCGATCGCAGCTTCTCGATTTCGGTGTCGTACATCTCACGCAGACGCGCCAACACCTGCAAAAAACCGGGTCTACCGTACATCGGCGTCATCCCGAAATACGTCCCGCCGTAAAACGGCACCAGACTATCCGGCAACAAAAATGTATTCAGCGGCCAGCCACCTTGCCCGATCATCAGTTGCAGCGTCTGCATGTAAATGCTGTCGATATCGGGGCGCTCTTCACGATCGACCTTGATCGGCACAAAATTATCGTTCAAAAACGCGGCGATCGCGCCATCCGAAAACGCCTCCCCTTCCATCACCGTGCACCAGTGACAGCTCGAATAGCCGATCGATAAAAAAATCGGTTTATTTTCCCGTCGTGCCGTCGCGATCGCCGCCTCACACCACGGCCACCAGTCGATCGGATTATCGGCATGTTTACGCAGGTAGAGGCTAGCGGATTGGGCGAGACGGTTGGGCATGATGGCGGACAAAAACGAATAGGAAGACCGGAATATCGATAATGCAGATCGAGACAAAATGCTGTCGCGCGTTGATATTTAGGGCTTTCGAGCACCAACACGCAACA
>JAAUPN010000270.1 GCA_012033105.1 Coleofasciculaceae cyanobacterium RL_1_1 | reverse complement strand
TTTTTACAGAAATGCGGGTTTGAAGAAATACGGATTTATGCTAATCCTCATCCCCAAGCCTTCCGCCAGAATCCCATCAATATCCCTCCTCCCCACCAGCACCCGCAAAATCTGCACCTCATCTCCCACCACGCGATACACCGCCACATAGGTCAGCTTCCCCACCTTCGGGATAACCAGCTCCCTCGTGCCAAAGACGCGCCCCGATCGACCCAGATTCGGAAACCTGGCCAGCCCATTCAGGCTGTCCCGCAGCTTTTGCCTCGCCTCTGTGACCAGGGATGGATAATTCGTCCCGAGATAGGCCCGAATCTCAGCCAAATCCGCGATCGCGAACGAAAGATACCTAACTCGCATACCCTAACCGTGCGGCGCTGCTGGCTCATGCTCACTGCCCCAGGCTCCCAACCATTGATCAACGGCTTCCCCATCGACCCATTCCGCCTGGTCGCTATCAGCTACTTTTACGGCTGCCTCAATCTGCTGAATCTGCCAGGACTGCTCTTCGACATAGGCCGCGATCGCCTGTGCCGCCAGCCATGATTTGCTCCGGTTCGTGCTGCTTGCCAGTGCTGTCAGTTTGCCTTTAACCTCAGCAGGTAAGCGGATTGTGACCGTTTCAGTTTGGGCCATGGTGGTCTGTAGAATGTAGTGTACACATTGTACACATTTTCCAAAGTCTCCAGCTTCAAGCACCGCTTGAACCCAACACCCCGAATGGTCCGTGTAAAATTCAGGTAAGCGCTTGCCGATCGGCCTCACACCAGGAGTCACCATGACCAATCGCACCCAGCTCCTCGACCAAGTTCAATCTATGGAAGATCAAGCCGTCAAAGCCTTGGTCTTAGAGTGGCTGTCCGGCACCGATGGCAGCCTCGATGACTTTGGCCGTTTAATGGGCGACACCAATGATCTCACCTACGGCCAGATCAATCACCAGGGAGAATTCCAGCCTCTTACCGAAGCGGCAATGGCGGCTCAGAGTCTCCAAACCCTAGAGGCATATAAGCGCAATCGCGACGGTATTTCCCACGATCGGGTCAGCCAGTGGCTCGATCGTGTAGATCATCCTGAAGCTCATGATTGTGTTGACGTTGTATATACAAAAAGCTAGATTTTATGTGTTATCGCTTTATCACAGTCTAGTTTTATCTTGCAGGAGCCAGTGATGGCCACAACTGCTCATAACACCAACAAAAACACGACGATTAATATTCGGGCACAAAATTCTCAGCGCGATTTGATTGATCGAGCGGCCCGCCTCACTGGCAAGACGCGATCGGAGTTTATTTTAGATTCAGCTTGTGAGAAGGCGAAGGGCGTGATTCTTGACCAGACTTTCTTCGCTTTAGACGATGCTCAATATGAGCGTTTTCTTGAAATACTGGATGAGCCGACCTCTCCCAACACCGCGCTTGCAAATCTCCTCTCAAAGTCTGCGCCGTGGGATTAGCACGAAGATTAAATCAGTTGCAGCCTCCGACCAGGCTGCATCCCGGTGTCAAGGTTGAATCGTTTGACTGTGGCGAGGACGATTTGAATCATTGGCTGAAGCACAGAGCGCGTCGAGCTGAAGGTGACACCGCAAGGACGTATGTCGTGTGCGATCAGGATGGAGTTCTGGCCTCTTATTACTGTTTATCGACTGGCGCGGTAGAAAGGCAGGCGGCGGCGACAAGTGCGTTGCGACGTAATGCCCCTGACCCGATTCCCGTCATGGTCATTGGTCGTTTGGCGGTTGATCAATCGTGGCAAGGCCATGGGCTAGGGCCGTTGATTTTACGGGATGCCCTGTTGAGAATTTTGCAAGCCTCTGAAATTGTGGGTATCCGCGCGGTGCTGGTTCACGCCATATCGGAGCAAGCAAAAGCCTTCTACGTCAAGTATGGATTCAAAGAATCACCGATGAATTCGCTGACGTTGATGTTGCCCCTTGCTCAAATGCGCAAAGACGAGAATGTCTGACTGGACCTTGTACGTCTACGCGATCGCATCGATCGCGCGTCGCTAGCTTGAGCGTTTCCTTTTCTTCTTTGCCTTTCGTTTGCGTGTCACGCGCGAATAGGAATCCCGCACCGTATTTGGCAGCGCCTTAAACTCGCTTTCCTGTTCGAGGATTTGAGCAATATCGGCCCAGGAGTAGCCCTTCAATCGGAGTTCGGTGATTGCGTCATAGGAAACCTCAATCAGCTTTGCCAGACTGGTAATACGCGGCGCTGGTGGTGGAAGATCCTTGAGCCGCTTCAACATCTCATCCACCTGCTCTTGGGTCCATGGCCCCACCTTTTGTCTTTGAATCGGCATCTTTTCCATACATCGTCATCCGTTGAACGCAAAAACTGGGCAATCAGAGCTCTCATCACCATAGTTTTTTGGGGGTAGATCGGGTCTCCGCTAAACGCGCCAATAATGTCGGTCAAATGTCGGTAAAACATCGTTAAAGCGGCGGCTGAGGGTAAAAGACTCTCTCCGGCTCTGCGTATATCTCGACAATTAACCGACGATGAACGCTAAAGAATCCGACAATTTTTACACCGGTGGCTAACCTGGTTTAAAACCCGGTGACTAACCTGGTTAAAAATCTGGTTACTAATCTGGTTTAAAAAATGTCGTTAACTTGTCGGCCAGTGGTCGAAATTGTCTCGCCTGCGAACCGCTTATGATGAATAGCCTATACTAAATAATCGATCGTCAGCGGTAGGCAAGCAAGAGGTTGTCAGACACTTTGTGTCCTACCCCGCTGAAGGCGGGTACAACCTCATTGCTTGTCCAAGGACAGCCCCTTGGAGAACCCCGACGGAGATCGGGTGTGATGGTACCCCCCCAGGACGCATCGACCTTGATCACGGCAAAATCGCGATCGCACCAGATAGCGAGGAAGGGATATGGGCAAGCGGAAAAAAGTCGATCAGCAGGACGAGGCAACCAGTGGAGATCGGTCTGCACGGATCACGATTCGATTGACGATCGAGGAGCGCGAAAAACTTGATCAACTGTGTCAGGGCGTGGCGGCATCGACCTACATTCGGAGTGGATTATTTGGCTATCCGATGCCGCGTCCTAGGGTGCCAGTTCCGGCAATCAATCGGCAGACGTACATCGAGCTAAACCGGATCGGCGTCAACCTGAATCAGCAGACGAAAGTGCTCAATTCCTTAGCCCCAACCGGGACGACCAGTGTGCTGGAAAGTTACCGCGATACGCTGACGGAATTGAAGGCGATGCTGGCCCAAATCAAGGTGCAGCTCGTGACGGCTGGGGATACGCTGGCGGACGCACATCCGGACGAAGATGAGGATAACGGTGGGGACCAGCCATGATTGGTAAGGTGATGCACAACGGCAGCTTTCGAGCCACCACGCGCTACGTCTTGGAGAAAGAACAAGCCCAGTTAATTGACGCGACGATGGGTGGTCTGAGTGCAGAAACTTTGACGGCAGAATTTATGGCCTCGAAGGATTTGCATCCGCAGCTAAAACACCCAGTTTGGCACCTGACTTTATCCCTACCGCATCACGAAAATTTGTCCGATGAACAGTTCGCCGAGGTCGGTCGGAAGTACATGGCGGGGATGATTATGGCGGCGAGTGATCCCCAGATTCTGGAAGCGTCATCTTACCCAGAGCAGCGGGAAGCATTTTTGTATGATGAGCTGCCTGCCTATCAGTTTTTCCAGGCACGGCACCGCGATCGGGAACATGAGCATTTGCATATTGTGGCGAGTCGGATTCATTTGGATAGTGGCAAAGCGGTGGAACTGTGGCGGGATGCGTTTCGATCGCAGAAAGTGATTCGGGGATTGGAGGCGGAATACGGTTTAACCCCGGTGCAAAACTCCTGGGAAATCGGCAAAAAGGCCGCGACGAAGGGACAGTTAGAGCAACAGTTGGTGACTGGTGAGGAAGCAGTTCAGTCACGCTTGCAGCGAATAATTGAGGCAGCAGCGATCGGGCAGCCGGAGATGCCGGAGTTATTTGAACGGTTATTGCGCCAGGGCGTTGAAGTGCGCCATGGATGGACCCGTACTGGGAAAAGTAAAGGGATTAGTTACGGACTGGATGAGGTGGCATTTGCGGGGAACCAGCTCGGCCAGCGCTATAGCTTTCCCGGTTTGCAGAAACATTTAGGCGTGAGCTACGACGCAGCACGGGACGACGAGCGCTTGCGATCGTTGATGGAGTTTGGGGTTCCAGTTGAACCGGAAGTGGACATTCAGCAACAGCAACTAGCGGATGAATTGGCGCGATCAGCGATCCGGATTTTGAACCAGGTGGGACGGCGTGATCAATGGGGACGGTTGGGCTATGCCCATTCGCAGGGGAATTATCGGTTGATTTATGACCCAGAAGATGAACGGCTGACGATCGAGTCGCGGCAGCAGGGTTTGATTCTGGAGGGCCAGTCGGGACAGGTTGATTTGACCCGGTGCCAGGTGACAGAGGAGGATTTGCAGCGGTTTCAGCAGTTTGAGCGGGTGATTGAGCGGTCTAAGCAGCAGCGAGAACGGCAGGCTGGGCGCGATCGGGGTTTTGAGCGGTGATCTTCAAGCAGGAGAGTGAATCGGGATGAGAGAATTTGACTTTACACTGAAGTTCCGGCTGGCTGACCCGCAGGTTGATCCGAATGACTATGTGGATGCGCTCTACGAAAATGGCTGTGATGATGCCATGGTCGGCATTGCCAGTAAGGGCCGGATTGCCTTGAACTTTATTCGAGAAGCAGCGACGGCCAGGCGGCGATCGTTAGCGCGATCGCCGATGTGAAATGGGCGATTCCTGGTATTGCGTGCATTGAGGGTGTTTCGGATTTTGATCGCCTGACGTGACCGTTGCTGAAAAGTAACGTATGAGTTACTAGGATTGGATAAATGTCCAGCTGCCCCGATAAGGTAAGTCGAAGCGGAAAAGCAGGAGATCGAAATGGAACTCGTGACGCGGAAAGTCGTCGAGCGGGCCAAGGGCATTTTGCAGCGCAGCGAAGGGTTGAGTGAAGAAGAGGCCTATCTGAAGCTGCGGAACGAGAGCCGGAGAATGC
>JAAUPN010000269.1 GCA_012033105.1 Coleofasciculaceae cyanobacterium RL_1_1 | reverse complement strand
ACGGACGATCGCCGGATTTGCCAAAGTGCGCCCCCATGTGAGTGATGCTTTGGCAGGCACGGCTATTTCGGTCGCTCTGATGCCGCCGTTGTGTGTCGTGGGGTTGAGCCTATCCCAGGGGAATTTAAACTATGCCAAAGGGGCGTTACTGCTCTATACCACCAATCTCTTGGGAATCACGCTCGCCTGTATGCTCGTGTTTGCGATCGCGGGCTACTACATCCAGGGCAGCAAAATTACGCGGGCGCTGTCCTCCACACTGATCCTCATTGGGGTGATCGTGATTCCCCTCTCCTTCGGCCTCCGCAATCTGGCACGACAAGTGCAACTGCAAGCAACCCTCCGTAAAACCCTGGTCAGCAAAACGATCACCGTTGGTCGCCAAACCGAGTTAATTGGCACGAGTATCGATTGGGGTACGTCACCTCCGACCGCTTACCTCAACGTCCGCGTCACCCGAGATAATCCATTAACGCCGGTGCAGGTCTATGCTGTGGAAAACCTGATTGCGCAGGAAATGCAGCAGCGATTTACCTTGGTTTTTCGGATCGAGAACTATGACGAAGTGAGTAGCGCGGACTATTTGGCAACACCGATCCGCTCGCCCTTGCGTCCTCCTTCCCCAGCTCCGACCCCAGCTCCGAATTCAGCCTCAATCCTGGCTCCGACCCCAGAGCCGACCCCAGCCCCAGCCGCGACCCCAGCCGCGACACCCATCCCCAGTTCCACACCGTCAAATAATCTCGATGTGCCGAGCCGACCGCCGGATTTGTAACACGTTGGGCGAATTCAAAGCTTATGCATTCATCCACGATCTCTTGACTGGCCTTTGATGTGTTTGTCGGGGAGGGTTTACGTCGGTACTACCCGTAGAAGGCTCTCCCTAGCGCGATAGCACAGCACATACAGCAGATCCGATCGCACCCACATCTGCATCCAGCACCACATGCAGCGGCACGGCATCCAAGACGCTGCTGACCCGACCCTTTTGGCGGAAGCTTTTCAAAAAGCGATCGCCCGCTTCGAGTAACGGTAGATTTTTGGCCGCTACGCCACCCGCGATATACAAACCACCGTAGGGCAACAGATGCAGCGCGAGATCCCCCGCTGCACGTCCGTAGGCATCGACAAACAGTTCCATCGTCTGCACCGCGATCGGGTCATCGCCCGCGATCGCCGCTTGCGAGACCGCCGCCGCCGGGGTCGTGCTATCGAGATAGCGTCCCGCCACCGGATCGTTCGCAAATTTGCAATCGCAGAGAAATTGATAAATCGTCAGGATGCCTGAGCCAGAGACGACACGCTCTAGGGAGACGCGATCGACCTGAGCTGTGGTGCGAATATAGTCCGCTAGCTCAAACTCTAGCGGTGTCGTCGGTGCGTATTCTACATGCCCCCCCTCGGAGGCTCCCACGGCGTAGTTTGACCCCGCTGTCCCCATCGTTGTCTGGGTCGGCATCAGGAAACATTCGCCGAGGCCGGTTCCTGCTCCGAGAACCGCGATCGGTTTGGTGCGATCGATCTGTCCCGTTTGCAAGGTTTTAAACGCCGAACTGGGTAAGCCAAAAATTCCGTACCCCACGGCGGCAAAGTCGTTAATCAGGGTCATGAACGGCAGGTGCAGATCGTGGGCGAGCTGATGGCCGTCGATCATCCAGCTTAAATTCGTCAGTTCGACACGATTCGCGACCACCGGCCCTGCAATACCCAAACAGCCCCCCGCGATCGTCGGCATTCCCAACGCCGAACACGCCGACGCCAGAAATTGCTGCGCCATCGGCGTAAAGTCGGGGTAGTCCTGACTTGAATAGGTGGTTTCGTGCAGCGTTTCGAGCGCGATCGGTGCATTTGGAACGACCGTCTCGACGCGCACCAACCGCAAAATTGTCTTGGTTCCGCCAATATCACCAGCAAAAACAACCGTCACAGGCCGATTCTCCAACAATCAAAGCGGTTCTAGCCTAGACAATTTTGTCCATACTTGGGCAAGTCACGATTAATAATGAACAATTATAGGTATTGACGGTTCATCGCTTCTAACCCATCGCTCTCATCTATCTCCTCGATCGCCGCCCGCAGTTTTCCGTCCTATGATTGATTTCTTTCAGTTGCGACGTTTTCGACGTATGGGATTTCGTCGCGTTTGGCCGCGCCGTTTTTCGTTGAAGATGATTCTGATTGCGCCGTTTGCGCTGCAACTGACGATCGCGATCGTGATTGTAGCGGCGATCTCGTTTCATCAGGGACGCAAAGCCGTCGCGATCACGATCGCCAAGCTACAAATCGAGCTGGCTCATCGGATCTCGGAAGAAATCGCCCACTATCTCGAAGACGTGCATACAGCAACACGGCTAAGTGTGGATGAAATTGCCCTGGGTCATCTTAACCTGAGCGATCGCGAGGCGTTGCGCGAATACCTGTTTGTGCAGATGCAGCGTTTTGATCAATTGGGTTATACCGGCATTGCCAGTGAGACGGGCAACTATGTTGGAATTGGCCGCATCGGTGATGGGTCAGAATTATTGCTGGATTGGTTTGGCGATACGAATTTTTTTGAGAAATGGCAGCTCGATCGCGATGGCCGACCGGTCAAACGGGTACAAATTCGTGAATATTACGATCCCCGAACCCGTCCGTGGTATCGCGCTGCGGTCGATCGCGGTGAGGCCACTTGGAGTGATGTCTTTCAGTATTACGGCTCGAAACAGCCCGTGATTTCGGCCAACCGTCCGCTTTTTGATGCAGCGGGTCAGTTGATTGGTGTGGCGAGTGCCGATTTACGTCTGGAGCAAATCGGCGATTTCTCAGTACGCTGACCATTGGCAAAACCGGCGAAGCGTTTGTACTCGATCATCATGGTCATACGATCGGCTCTTCGACACCGGAGCAAGCCTATCGTCGAGACTCGCCGTTGTTGCCCGCGAAAGATAGCAGCGTGCTACTCGTTCGTGAAACCAGTCAGCAGCTCTTCGCGCACTATCACAACACGCTACCAAACCATCCATCACAACAAAGCTTTGAGATTGCAAACGAGCGTGTTCTGGTGCAAACCTTACCCTTCCATGATCCGCGTGGGCTGGACTGGACGATCGTGGTGGTTGTACCCGAACGCGATTTCATGAAACCGATTTTCGCGATGTCGCACAATGCGATTAGGATTTCGTTGATCGCGATCGGGGTTGTTGTTTTGGCCGGTGTCGTCACCGCGCGATACATCGCCACCCCGATTAATGCCCTGGCAAAAGCCAGTCGTAGCCTCGCCCATAGCTTCGATCGATGTGAAAGTCATGATACACCAAGCATCCCCCCCCAAAATATTCACGAACTCCACCTGCTAGCCACCGCCTTTGCGCAGATGGCCGTCCGGCTCAAAACCTCATTTCAGCAGCTCGAAACGATTAACCATGATCTCGAAAATCGCGTTCAGATTCGTACCCGCGAACTGCAACAGGCCAACGATGAGCTACAACGTCTGGCCTCGATCGATGGCTTAACCCAAATCGCCAATCGTCGCTGCTTTGATGCCTATCTAGCCGAATGTTGGCAGGATGCCCGCGATCGTCAAACCGACCTAACGATCGTGCTGTGCGATATCGACCACTTCAAGGAATTTAACGATACCTACGGTCACCAAGCCGGTGATGACTGTTTACGACAGGTCGCACTGACTCTCAAGCGAGCCGTCATGAATACGGCAAGCGGGGAGCTAGCCGATGGTGGTACGGCTCTAACCGCGCGATATGGCGGTGAGGAGTTTATCGTCGTGTTGCCGGAGACGGGAACAGATCAGGCGCAGCAGGTCATTGAGGCAATACAGGCTGAGATTAAGTTTTTGGGGATTCCCCACGAGCGATCGAGTGTGACCCATCATGTTTCGCTCAGTCTCGGAGCTGCCGTGATTACGCCCAACCTGATCACAACTCCTGCTCGGGCGATCGTCGCTGCCGATCGCGCCCTCTATGCCGCGAAAACCGCCGGTCGTAATGGTTACTGCTTTGCCTCGATCGATCATCTAGAAATCGAGCCAATTGAGTCACTCTAACGGGTGACACCCATTCAGAACTTGCCGCCACAGTCCAGAACAAAAACTGTAAACCCCAGGGCAAACGCAGACTCAAAATGTTTCTGCTCAAAGTCGGCAAGTCGAAGTCTGAGCGGAGTCGAAGCCTGGGTTCCTCGCGAAAAGTGCTCGAACTTCGACTACGCTCAGTGCTCGAACTATCGCGTTTAGGGCATTGAAAATTAATATGCGTTTGTCCTGACCACAAGCCACACCGTTGCGCATTTGTGGGAGAATATCGCGTAAATTTACCGTTGGCGAGTTCGCACAAATACGTAATGCTGAAAGCGTTATCTTGAGTGAGTTTGGTCTGTGTTTCAGTCTTCATCGCCGTTCTATGCGTCGCCTGATGTTGTGGCGGTTCCGTTATACGAACTCAGCTTTAAGACGACCCAACCACTGCCACCGATTCGCGCAGTTCGGATGCGCCTGCAATTTAGGGACGGCATCACGAGCGATCGCATCGTACAACTCCATCGTCTGATACGGTTCACCAAAGATCGACTCGGCGTCTGGATTGCACTGGATCTCGATCGTACCACCGATAAAACCACTGACCGCGCCACTAATCGTGACCTTGCCATCATTTATCCCGCGTCTTTAACCTGGGGAATTCTCGCCGCCTTATTCGAGACTGCGATCGATGGCGCATCCTCCGCAATCGCGATCGACCCGCTGGATTCCGCCGCGATCGACCTTCGTGATCCGTCCTACCGGCGCTTACTGCTTCAACACTGCAACCACGAACTCTGTCGCCTTTTCCAGACGGCTCCCTCAAGCCTGGTGGATGAAGCACGCCAGCGGATTTACTCCCTCAAAACTATCCATAAAATTGGTAACGAAGCCGAAGTACGGCGCTATCTCAAATTTGATTTTGTTTGTGATGAGCCGGGTCAAGGCGATGATCGACTGATTCTCTGTCTCGACTACGCCAACGAGTATCGATCGCTCCAAACCCTGAACCAGCTTGACCCGCA
>JAAUPN010000004.1 GCA_012033105.1 Coleofasciculaceae cyanobacterium RL_1_1 | reverse complement strand
GAAACTTTTTTGGGTGTCTGTTTTGGTGGGTGTAATTGTAAGCTGACGTTAGCTTCCAGTTGAGATCTCCAAAATCGATCAACCTGTGATCTACTTATGATCGAATCGATCTAAGTTTCAATCAAAGTTTATGCCCGATCACCAGACCGATCGCCCAACGAATCACGCCGACGCTTTCCTGATCCTGCGTGGTCTTGCCTGCCTGGTGATCGTCATTGCCCACTGTCAACCTCCATTAGCCGTGCTATCGAGTTTGCCCTGGGGTTGGTTGGCGGCGATGCCGGGTGGTATTGCTGTGCGGATATTTTTTACGCTGTCGGGCTACCTTGTCGGTAAGGGATTTTATCTCGGGCGCTATGGAACACGTCGATCGCAATTGTGGCGCTATGCGCGTAATCGCGCGGCTCGCATCCTGCCGCTGTACTGGGCAGCGGTACTGATTCCGGCAATTTTTTTAGCACCGTCAATCTTGCTTCCCTCAGCGGAAAATAGTTGGGTTTTACTGCGCTATCTCACGTTCACCTATAACCATACGCTGCCGGAACAATTTAATTCGCCGCTGTGGTCACTTTCGACGGAGGTGCAGTTTTACGCGATCGCGCCGCTGTTGTTTGGACTGGTGCGCGATCGACTTCGGACGGTGCGTCAGGTGTTTATCGCGATCGTGATGGTTGCGATTAGCTGGTTGGTTTTGCGTGGGGTGATTGTCGCCGTGTTACTTCAGATTCATGGCGATCGAACCGGCGAATTTAATCTTGATTTCGTTCGCTATGTCTATACCTTATTACCGGCTAATCTAGATGCTTTTCTCTGTGGCTTACTACTCAATCCCTTACTATTGAACTCAATCAAGTCATCTCAAAAATCTCGACTAAAATTATCGACGAAAAACACGAAAAACACCAGAGTTATCGATAGCATCATCCAGAAATTCTTGGAGACAAACCGTCTCAAACGACTAACGATCACGGTGATCGTTGGCGTATTTATTCTGTGTGCGAACTGGAAAATTTCGGGAAGTGACTATATTTTATCGATCGGCCCGACGTTATCGATCATCGCCGTTTGTCTGTTTATCGTCGCTTTTGAGCGTGGCGACGCTTACTATGGATTTCGCCAAAATCAGCCCGTTTCTCGCCTAGCCTGTCAGGCCAACCCCTGGCGTTATTGGGAACTTTTGGGTGTGCTTTCCTATGGGATTTACGTCTGGCACTATCCGATCGCGATTTGGCTTTTACCAAAGTTTGGTGAATTAACTAACCTAACGGCCTTTGCTCAACGGACGATCGCTGTATTTAGTCTGGCGATGATCGCGGCAATCGTCAGTAACCTAGCGATCGAGCGTCCGGGTGCAGCTTGGATTAAAAACCTGGTGCGTTCCTCCCGTTCGGTTCAGGATTGAAGGTCTAGATTGTCGGGAATGGAACTTTTGAGCTTGACCCAAACACGAAGATTGGCAATGATTAATAGGCGAAGTTACGCAAGTTTTGAAATGCATTTGCGCGTAGACCGATCGCAATCCGGAATAATTCTTGTCCTAGATGCAAGTGGCGATCGTCATAGTTGAGCGTGAAATATTCTAGCTCTTCAAGACCATCATTCACTCGATCTAAACAGCAATAGACATCCGCTGCAACACCAGCCAAAGTCGGAGGATTGGGCTGTGATCGAAATGAATGTTGAGCTATTTCAAGTATGCCTTTAGAGCTTTCGATATAGTTGCAAAAACTCTCCATCAAGGCATCATCAAAGGGATCGGCGGAAAGTTCGTCAAGTTGTCGATCAAGGCTATGTAAAATACGGGCAATCTGTCGATCAATTGGACGATAGACCTGCTCAATCCACTGCTGCAACCGTTCATCGCTGGCACTGCCGCGATCGGGGCGGCGGGATCGAGGCTGCGATCGCGGTGCGGTGGCGTGCTGTTCGCGCGAGGCGGATCGGGAGCGACGGAAGTAATAGGCATAGTCGCGATCGTAGCGCTGTCGTCGTTCCCGATCGCCGAGAATTTCGTAGGCGGAGTTGATCGCGATGATTTGCTCACGAGCCTGGGGCGAGGGGTTACAGTCGGGGTGATATTCCTTCGCTAAACGTCGATAGGCTTGCTTAATTTCGGTTGGACTCGCGCTCATTGACACTTGCAATGTCGCGTAGTGATTGGGACATTCAGTCACGAGCGTAGAAAGGTAGACGAATTATGGCCTAGCTTAACGGCTGAAAGCGTCCACCGTCATTCAACGTCAGGGGTAGGCCATGATCCGCAGGCTAACTCACTGGTACTTCGATCGCTAGGGGAACATCTTGAAATAGCGGCGTACTGAGGTAACGCTCCCCGAAGCTTGGCTGTACCATGACGATCAGCTTGCCCTGATTTTCAGGACGGCGACCGACCTGCACCGCAGCACACAGAGCCGCCCCAGTGGAGATGCCGGACAATAAGCCTTCTTCCCGTGCCAAGCGACGCCCAAAGGCGATCGCTTCGTCATCGCTGACCGTGACGATTTCGTTGAGTAAATTGGTTTCGAGAACTTGCGGGACGAAACCGGCGCCGATGCCTTGGATTTTGTGGGGTCCGGGTTGTCCTCCAGAGAGGATTGGACTGTTGGATGGTTCGACGGCGATCGCCTGAAAGGTTGATTTTTTAGCCTTGAGGATGCGAGCTGTGCCGGTAATTGTGCCGCCGGTTCCAACGCCCGCGATCAGAATATCCACCGCACCGTCCGTATCTTTCCAAATTTCTTCGGCGGTGGTGCGGGCGTGAATTTCGGGATTAGCGAGATTTTGAAACTGTTGGAGCATGTAAGCATCCGGCGTTTTGTCCACGATTTCGGAGGCTTTGGCGATCGCGCCGCGCATTCCCTCTGCACCGGGGGTGAGTTCTAACTGAGCGCCATAGGCTCGCAGCATCGATCGCCGTTCCAAGCTCATGGTGTCGGGCATGGTCAGGATGAGTGTGTACCCCTTCGCAGCCGCAACCATCGCCAGGGCAATGCCGGTGTTACCCGAGGTTGGTTCGACCAGCGTTGTGCGATCGGGGGAAATCAGCCCCGCCTGTTCTGCCGCCTCAATCATATTGACGCCGATCCGATCTTTCACCGATGCCGATGGGTTCATACCTTCGAGCTTGACGACGATCTCGGCGACGCAGCCTTCCGCTTGGGGAATTTTATTGAGCCGCACCAAAGGCGTGTTGCCGACGAGTTCCGTGATGTTATTGGCAATATTCATAGGAAGTTTGGGATTTAGATGTAGTACATCGGATTGACGTCTTGGCGTTGGTCGTGGCGATCGCGTAGATCTTGCAGGGTGTAGTTCTGCAAGATGGCATGGGCGCAATCTCGCGCTTCTTGCCAAATTTCTCGGACGATCGCACTTTCACTGGTTTTCGGCTCATCTTCCGGACAGGTCTGCTGAATGTTACCGCCCTCAATACACTCGAGCGCTTCGAGCACCGTAATATTGTGGGGCTCTCGCGCCAGATAGTAGCCCCCTTTCGCGCCACGCTGCGATCGCACCAAACCACCACGACGCAACGTCGCGAGCAGTTGCTCGAGGTAGCGATCGGGGATAGATTGCTGGGCTGCAATTTGGCGAATTTGTAGAGGTTCGCCCTGAGAAAAATGAGCGGCTAACTCTAAAAGCGCGAGAACGGCATATTCACTTTTGCAAGAAAGTTCCACAATTTATCGGGTAAAGAGCAAAGAGCGGCGAGGATGATGCGGCCCGAGGGCTGTGTGCTGGATTTAATCGATCGCGCAGCTCACAAAAATCACTCAAAACCTTTGAAGTCATAGGGTTTGACGTTCGCAAGGTATTATACCCCGGTTCTCCAGTGGGGTTTGCATGATTTAACGTTTAACAACGATTCGTCATCTTTTGGCCAAGTTTGACCCAGTTTGACCAAAATTACGCCGAGGATTGGGGGATTCGCTCTTCGTCCTGTCGTATGCTCTGAGGCCATCCCAGAAAACAACTGGGGGGGTATACTAAGTTTTGTGACGAGATGCGTACGAATTTGACCGGTCAGCGCTGAGGATGACGGGGCAAGGTCGCAATCAATCTCGTTTCTGCCCTGTCTACCGCTAGAAGATTTCAGTCAAAGAGTCATGAGTATCGAAATCCCAGACGCTCTCAAGCCGATCGTCACCTTTGCCCATCCCGTGTTGATGTGGATATTGTTTGCTGTCGTCCTCTATCTGGCCTACACCGGCATTCAGGCTCGCCGTACGCGATCGGCAGAGGGTGAAACCAAGAAGGAACTCGTACGCGGCAAGTTTCGCGATAAGCATTATGTTTCGGCCTCTGTGATGTTGGCTGCGATGATTTGCGGCACGATCGGCGGTATGGCGGCAACCTATATCAACAACGGCAAGCTGTTCGTTGGCCCGCATCTCATTGTTGGTTTAGGCATGACGGCGCTGGTCGGCCTGTCGGCGGCGTTGGCTCCGGCAATGCAAAAGGGTAACGATTTGGCGCGTAACACCCATATTGCGCTGAATATTGGTCTGGTCGGTCTATTTGGCTGGCAGGCACTGACGGGTGTGGAAATTGTCCAGCGCATTTTGAGCAATTAATCTGATCTTTGAGCGGATCGATTGAATTGCCATTAACCGTTCATCGTGCATCAAAAAGCGGCTTGCTTCCTCAGAAGTCAGCCGCTTTTTCAGCGTAGAGTCATGCTCATGTCTTAACGCAGCGTCCGGCCAAAGGGCCAAATGGAGAGCGATAGCAGCTTCATATGCTGCGCAGCGAAGGGAATACCGATGATACTAATCACCAAGATTGCCGCCGAGACTAAATGAGCGATCGCGATTTCCCAGCCGAACAGCACGACCCAAATCACGTTAAAGATTAACGCCAGCGTTTCGTTACTATTCTCAATCTCCACAATCTCGCGACCAAAAGGCGTCATCGTCGCAATCCCAATCTTGATCGTTTGAATCCCGAACGGAATCCCGATAATCGTAAGACAGAGACTGAGACCGCCGATGATGTAGCCAAGACCGGCAAAGAAGCCACCGAAAATTAGCCAAATTACATTGCCGAGTAAGCTCATAGGAGTCACCGAAAAAACAGCACCGTAAATGAGTGCCACCAGGACACAGAGCGATCGTGTGAGGTTCGCGCTACCATTTTGACGCGATCGCCTCCCTTTTTTCCCATCCTATGGATAATTCCACCGCTCGTAAATTTCTTATCGACCAAGGCACGGCACACCAAAGCCAACGTAATCCCGATGCGTTGCTGTTGCGGCTCGATCGGGGTGAAGCGCCGATTCCGGGACAGATGACATCGGTATTGTTGGCGCTGAAGGTGACCTATACAGCGCTGGAGGGAGAAGCGATGATCGATCGCGAGCTGGTGCAAGCGCTGTATTGGCTGGCACGGAACAGTCGGCGGGCGTTGCAGGCGGGACACGATCAGGGGGTAGTCTGGCCGCCACTGTTGGCGGAGGATCTAGAGCGAGTTGAAGTAGCCGTGGAAGCGATTTTGTCGGGAGTTTGGGAGGTTCCGGCATCTCAGGCGACGTTACCGGGACAGGTGACGCGATCGTTACCAGGATCGCGCTGAGGCCAGGGATGCTGGAATGGCATCCGCTAATCCGGTATAGAGGCCACACTGCCCAGCGGACAGGGAACGAACTCGATCGCGTACACGTATCGATCCTGTGCCGCGATCGCAGCACACGCCTCCGGGGATGAGCGATGCGATCCGTTTGTATGAAAATCGAGGGAAATCGGCGGTGGTGTCGTCTGTTCTGAAACCTCTGAGATCGATGGTGGAACAGATGCCATATTTGCAGCCGAAGCATTCGAGGTTTGGGTTTCGTTGAGCTGCATTGCACCGATCGCCTCCGGCATGTCCTCTGCAACATCGATCGAGCCATAGTGCAGCAACGCAGCCTGAATCGCGGCCATTCGTCGTGCCTGATCGGCTCGAATCGTCTCATAGGAATTCCCCAGACCGGGCGCATCCCAGCGCTGATAGCGTGGATGCCAATAGGACCAAACCCGTGCTTCTAGGATTTGCTCCTCTGGTTCTGATCGCGATCGCTGCATCTGCACCAACCGATCTAAATACCCCATCGGACTTAGCGCGGCTAGCGGTGACTGATTCGCCAAATCAAGCCCATTAATTAGCTCATGAAACGTCAAGTTAATTCCTTTCGCGGTGGCCTGGTCGCGTAATTGGGTCTGAAAACGCTCAATCCGGGCAAATGCCATCCGATCTGCCAGTTCCGCCAGACCCAACTGTGCCGATCGCTCCCGCTTTTCTGCCGCTGTCGCCGCCTGTATGACCGGCTCCATTTGCTCCGGCGTGAGATGTTGCCAGCTAAATGTGCCGAAATTATTCGCGGCATTGCCTGGATCGGTGTGCCAATAGTAGGCCGGATTTTTACCGCCATCGCGGTGGCGTGTTCCTTCCGCTGCGCCTAACGCGACCGCGAGCGGCGAATCTGATCCCTGCGACCACCACGCCTCAGGAATTGCCGCGATCGGTGGGGGTTTGAGTGGCGATCGGGCTTGGTTTTGTTGGGGAATGGGGGACTGGTTGGCGATCGGCGGCGAGAGCTTCGAGGTCGCTGGTGGCGGCGCAGTAGGCACGATCAAGTCTGCCCCTAGTTCAAAGGTTGGCTCAACAATCGCGGGTTTAACCTCGGGAATATCGATCGCGACCAACTCTCCCGCCCGTACCATCATGGTCAACCCCAATGCAGGCACAAACCCAACCACCGCGATCGCCACGCGAGCCAGATATGGCGGTAAATATGCAGCCGTTACTTGATGCATCTTGAAAAACTCCTGACACTACAACTCAAAACCAACAGCTCAAAACAGTCAGAACTTAAACGGGCAGGACTTACACACTGACCGGCTAGAACCACGCAGTACCGTGGGCGCATTGCCATGACGCCCCTACGAGTTTCGATAGTTTGCGTAAGGCCTGACGGGAACCGATTCTCCACAGTTCATTTGAATGACTGAGAGATGATGAGAGACACGCTACTCCTCCCCATCGATCGCCTGCGCCAGAAACTCCGGTGATGGCGACACATAAACCCACTCCGCCTCAGCATCCGAACTCGCCGCTTGATCTCGCCGCCGCGACAGCAGCGACACATGTAACGCCCCGCCCGTACGACCGATCGGCTGACCTGCCTCCACCGCCCCGAGATAGCGCCGTACCAAGCCGCACGCTTTCATCAGATACGACGGTAACTGCGGGCTTGAAAACAGCACACAATCCGGCTCATTCGGCAACAGCTCATCCCCCACGATCGTCACAAAATTACCCTCAACCCAGCCATCCACCGGCGCAAAACCCGACCTCGATGCGCCAACGACACATCCCCCAAACTGCCGATCACCTCAGCCGTCCCGATCGCATCGCCAATCTGCACGCCCCACGACTGCTGCACCTTCACCTCCTGCAAGCGGCCAGCCGCCGCTCCGAGAGGCGTTATCATGGCCGCCGCATTGGAGCTTGCAGCTTCAGGCTCTTCCATTGTCTGAGGCTGCAATACACCCGCCTGCCATGCCGAATGCTCCCGCCGTAACGCCTCAACCCCAACCCCAAGCAGCGTTCCATCCTCATAGGACACCACCACTCGCCGCTCATCCGCCATACGATACACATCACGCTCCGCGATCGCGCCATAGCGCACGGACACCTTCGGCAAGGAGCAGTAGGGTGAACCGATCAGTTGGGCGACCTTTGCCCGCGCTTGACCAATTTTTGACGGAATTTGAGCGAACGTTTCCGGCGTCAGGGTCGCATCCACCAAAATTGCTCCGGTGCAATCGGTATCGGACAGCCCTGGCGATGGGCGATCGTCCATCCGCGATAGCGTCCCCAAGGCGAGCAGTCCGAGAGCAATGCTAGCGGCGTAGACCACCGGAGCCGATCGCCGATTGAGCCAGGATATCAATTGCGGCGCGATCGCAGGGGAGGCGGAACGGCGGCGGCGATCGGGTTGGGGCATCGAGTTTAGGGATGGGGACGAGGAAATAGACGGCGTCACGCAAGCAGAGTCAGGTTCTGACAAGGTTGCGGATGGTTTTATGCGGGATTCGGTGCGAGATGCTTCAGTACATGATCGCGAAATCTCACGCCAGGAAATATCAGCGCCCAAGGCTTGAAATGAAGCACTGGGTGGTCGTAAGGGGGGCAGTTGCGAGATTGGGCGCGGAGTCGGTTCGTCCTGCGGATAAAAGCGAGGTTTGATCGGCGTTGGGGTCGGTGGGTGAATCGGGGGGGACTTGAGGGATAGGGGTGGAGTTGGTGAAGGGAGTGGAAGACGAATGAGGCATTGGCAACACGGTCAAAACCGGGAGTGTTGTGCAAACGCGCGGGGTCGCAAGAACGGTAATAACTACGGTGAGACGGGGAGGAAAACCGGGAAAGAATAATGTACTTAAATCAAGAATAGCAAGACCTCTAGGTCTCGTCCAGAAAAATGTACGGATTGCGCGAGTGAGTCAGAGCGACAGAGTTGGGATGCTTCGAGCCTCGCATTACGTCAGCGCGTTGTGGGTTTGACTGACAAGCCGATCGCGTCTTGGGTGGAGAGAGAACGTGAAACCCCAAGTACGGATGGCGATCGTGGTGCTACGGCATAGATTGGCAAACCTGAACCATGGTGAAGCCAACTTCTTGTTTTGCTTATTGCGTCTATAAATAGTTTTTTGGCTATATCTCTTTGCTTTGTATCGCTTTTTTGCAATGCTAGATAAAGAAGTGAGATAGTATTTTAGCTATATCTAAGTTCTTTCTATCGTCAAAAAACGATGAAAAAGGAACGAAAGACACCGATCATGTATGTCTAGCGTGAGGTGTGTTTATGGCGTTGCTGTGGGTTGTCTTGATCGCCCTGGTGATGCCCGCATCTAGTCGATGCACGTGAAGTGATCATTTATCGGTTTATTAGGTAACGATATGGCTCACCTACTTAGCCAGAATGTTTGGCTGATTCCCTGTTATGCCCTGATCGGAGCCATGTTAGCGCTGCCCTGGTCGCCCGGTTTGGTGCGCCGGACGGGGCCACGTCCAGCGGGCTATATCAACGTCGTGCTGTCGCTCCTGGCATTGGTACATAGCCTGGTCGCCCTGACGGATATTTGGGGTCAGTCGGCGACATCCGAGTCCTTTGTCTGGCTCGATGCAGCGGGCTTAACAATCACCCTAGATTTAGAGGTGTCATCGCTCACCCTCGGGGTGTGCAGTTTAATTGCGAGCCTCAACCTATTGGCGCAAACCTACGCGATCGCCTATCTCGAAATGGATTGGGGTTGGGCGCGGTTTTATTCGCTGATGGGGCTGTTTGAGGCGGGCTTATGCTTTTTGGTTCTCTGCAATTCCCTTTTCTTTAGCTACGTCATTCTCGAAATCCTAACCCTTGGAACCTATCTCATCGTTGGCTTTTGGTATAACCAGTCGCTGGTGGTGACGGGGGCGCGGGATGCGTTTCTGACGAAGCGGGTGGGCGATTTGATTTTGCTGATGGGCGTGGTGGCACTGCTGCCGATCGCGGGAACCTGGAATTTTGCTGATCTGGCGCAGTGGGCTGCGACTGCCGAGCTTGAGCCGCGTGTGGCGACATTACTGGCCTGTGCGCTGATCGCGGGACCGATCGCCAAGTGCGCCCAATTTCCGCTACATCTCTGGCTCGATGAGGCGATGGAAGGCCCCTATCCGGCGACGATTTTGCGCAATACACTGGTGGTTTCGACCGGTGCATGGGTGCTGATTAAAATCATGCCGGTGGTGGCGCTGTCGGAGTTTGCGGTTAGCGCAGTCATCGTGACGGGTGCGGCCACGGCGATCGGGGCGAGTGCAATTTCGATCGCTCAAATTGATATTAAGCGGGTGTTGTCCTATCTCACGAGTGCATATCTCGGGCTGGTGTTTATCGCGATCGGCTCGGGCGCATCACAGACGGCATTGATGATGCTGTTTGTGTTTGTCCTCAGCATGGCGCTGCTGGTGATGGCGACGGGCAATATTGTCCTGAATAACATCACCCAAAACCTCACCCAGATGGGTGGGTTATGGGCGCGTCGTCCGGTGACGGGTTTGTGTGTGGCGATCGGTGGGTTATCGTTGCTGGCATTGCCGCCGCTGGGTGGATTTTGGGCGCTGGTTCCCCTGGCAGATTGGCTGTGGCAGTCGGAACCGGCGCTGTTGGCCGTGGTGTTGGCGACGAACGCCTTGATCGGTATCAGCGTCGCGCGGTTGTTTGGTTTGATGTTTGGTGGTGTGGTGACCGATTGGACGCGCCGATCGCCGGAAGGATTGTGGCTGTTGGTGTTGCCGACCACGGTGCTGGCAGGGTTTGCACTGCATGTGCCGCTCTTTTTCGCGGCCTGGGAGATCTTGCCGCAGATGAATACACTCGCGCCGTCGATCGGGGCGATCGTCACCTGGTCAAGCCTATTGGGTGTGGCGATCGGTAGCCTGTTCTACCTCGCGCCGACGGCAAAGCCGCCCGTAACGCTGGTGCCACAACCGCTGCGGGATTTCTTGGCCTACGACTTTTATACGCCACAGCTCTATAAGCTGCTGCTGGTGTCGCCGATTGGCCAACTGTCGCGGTTCATTAACTGGCTCGATCGCTACATTGTCGATGGTGTGGTCAATCTGGTCGGTGTTGCAGCGGTCTTCGGTGGCGAAAGCTTGAAGTACAACACGTCGGGTCGATCGCAGTTTTATGTGTTGTCGATCATTCTCAGTGTTGCCATCTTCATCCTGATTATGAGCTTGCCAGCCCTGCGTTTACTCTCCGCAGGGCTGTAGCGGCGATCGCCGCGATCGCGGCCTCCGTCCTATCACGTTTATCGTTCTGTCTGCTAATGCCATAGGTCTCTCCATGCTTACTGCACTGATCTTGATTCCCCTGATCGGGGCGATCACCATCGGCCTGTTTCCCGACACCGCGATCGCACCGACCCGAGCCAAACTCTTCGCCCTGATCACCGCCGTGATCACCTTCCTCGGGTCAATTTACCTCGCCACTCAATTCGATCTCCAGGCATTCAGCCTCCAGTTTGTCGAAGCTCACACCTGGATTCCCCCGATCGGCCTGAACTATCACCTTGGTCTCGATGGCCTCTCGCTGCCGCTGGTCGTACTCAACACTCTACTGACCATCATCGCGATTTACAGTACCAGTGATCAGCTCGATCGTCCCAAGCTCTACTACGCTCTACTGTTGATCGCCAGTGCCGGAGTGACGGGCGCATTTCTCGCCCAAAATCTGCTCCTGTTCGTGCTGTGCTTCGAGCTAGAACTGATCCCGGTTTATCTGCTGATCGCCATTTGGGGTGGTGAAAGACGGGGGTATGCCGGAACAAAATTTTTGCTCTACACCGCCCTTTCCGGCATCTTAATCCTGGCGGCCTTTTTGGTCGTCGCCTGGGTCGGTGGTGATTTCATCAGCTTTGACTATGCCGATATTTCCACCGCTCACCTCGACCTCAAAACCCAACTGATCGCCCTGACGCTCCTCCTCGTTGGCCTGGGCATCAAAATCCCCCTCGTACCACTCCACACCTGGTCACCGGATGCCTACGTCGAATCCTCACCGCCGATCGCCATCCTGCTCGGTGGCATCCTCGCCAAACTTGGAACCTATGGCCTAATTCGCTTTGGCCTCGAACTGTTCCCCGAAACATGGTCTCTCGTCGGGCCAGGATTGGCGATTATCGGCGCAATTAGCGTCATGTACGGATCACTCGCCGCGATCGCCCAGCGCGATATCAAACGCATGGTGGCCTACAGCTCGATCGGCCATATGGGTTACATCCTGGTGGCGATCGCCGCTGGAACCGAACTCAGCGTTCTCGGTGGTATCGCCCAGATGGTCGCCCACGGCTTAATTTTGGCGCTGTTATTCAATCTTGTCGGTCTGGTAGAAGCCAAAACCGGTACACGCGATCTCGATGCACTCAACGGTTTGCTCAATCCCATCCGGGGTTTACCGCTCATCAGTACGCTACTGATCACCGCTGGGATGGCGAGCGCAGGGATTCCCGGTATGGTCGGCTTCGCCGCCGAATTCCTCGTATTTCAGGGCAGTTTTTCCGTCTTTCCCATTCCAACGCTGTTGTGCATCCTGTCCTCGGGACTAACGGCGGTGTACTTCGTGATCTTGCTAAACCGAACCTGTTTCGGCAAGCTCGATAATTCGCTGGCCTACTACGATCGCGTCACCCTGCCAGAACGTCTCCCCTCGGTCGTTTTGGTGGCGATCGTCGTCATTTTTGGTCTTCAGCCCAACTGGCTGGTGCGCTGGATGGAGCCGACTAGCGATCACTTTGTTGCAGCGCTCCCAGCTCAGGAGATCGCGCTCCCGGTCATCAGTCAGGTGGCGAACCCGCCGATCGCCAGCTTGTCGCCCTCCCTCTCAGCCCCCCAACTGAATCCTTAGTCGCCGGAACTCAGTCGGTGTAGACCTTAATGGTGAGCGCACGACCTTACGCCTCGCCCCAACTTCATCATATTTGAGCCGTAGAAATAATCCCCACTTTTGTCTCCCTCCTACCCACATCAAGCCATGACCACGACCCTCAAATCTGTCATTCCCCCATCCACCCATCCGTTTTCTGACATTATCCATCGTCTCGAAGCGGGCGGGTCGATGCTACCCGACACGCCAGAAAACTTGATGCAAATCATCGGTATTTATAAAGCCTATGCCGTACCGATGGATTTTTACTGGCGGGATCTGCTTTACATTGCCGAGCGAGTGTTTCTAAATCCGATTCCTGCGTTTAAATATTTCATTTCCAAGGACTATCTCGATCGCCCCAATAGTTACGCCGGAGACGGAGCCGACCTGCGCATCTGGCGCGGCGAAGCGGATGCTCACCCCGAACTACGGGAATTCATCGATCGCGGTGAAACCGGCAAAATGCCGAAACTTTGGCATCACCTCTGGCACGATCGCGTCAATATGGAATTTGCCGAAGCCTGTATGCGGGCGATGTTGTGGCATCAAGGTATGGGCGGCCAGTTTTATGACTATCTGGAGAGCGAGGAGTATATCGCCAATGCCGATCGGGCAATCAAAGCCTATTTCAAAGGCAACCCGCTGATGTTGGGTTTATACAAACTCTTCCCAACCATGTTCCTAGAGAAAGTGCGTGAATTGTCGTACTACGCCAATCTCGGACTGTTCTGGGAAGTGATGGCTCCGGTGTTTTTTGAAATGTCGGATCTATACGATGAAGGCAAAATGACGACGGTTCCTGAAGCGATGGAATTTCTGGTAAACGGTATTTTTGCCGTAGCCGGTCGTCCGATTTATCATCATCTGTATATCGGCGATGAATGTTACGAAATCATTCCGAAATCCGCCGGTTTTACCTGGCTTTATGAAGCAGCATTACCCTACGTTGAAGCGGTGTTTTATCGTACGGCTCCCTTCCGTGGCACGAAGTCCTATAATGCTCAGGCCAATCAGGTTCCGGATGAACAAAAGGATTTTCACTACGGCATTTTGTACGCCGATGTCTTCCCGGTTGGCAGTGCGGGCATTCCACCGACACTGCTGATGCAGGACATGCTGCACTTTTTGCCACCCTATCTCAAGGAGTTTTACGCGAAGCAGTATCGCGGTGAAGACGATGAGCTGATCCAGCTTGGGATTACATTTCAGCGATCGATGTATAACGTCACCTCTGCGGTCATTCAGGCTCTACGCGCCGCCCTGTTGTACCCACTCGATGATCAAAATCCGCGTCACCAGATGGCAAACCGCAAATTCTTTGAAGCTCAGATGGATCGCTTCCTGCGCCCCGAAGCTCGCCTCAAGAGTATTCAACGTCAGGATTACCGCTAGGGGGTGATGTCACGTAGTCCAAGCGTCTAGCTTGCCTTGGGACAAGCCGGATGCGTGTGCTACGCGTGTCCTCAATGATCGGTGTGCAACCCTAAACTTCAAACCCTACACTCTAAAACTCTCTATGCCTACCATGTCGATATCGCCGTAAGTAACGACAGCTTCTCCACTCTAGTCGCCGCAGTTCAGGCGGCGGGCTTGGTCGAAGCGCTGCAAAGCCCTGGCCCCTTTACCGTGTTTGCGCCTACCGATGATGCCTTTGCCAAATTGCCCCCCGGCACGGTGCAAACTCTCGTCCAAAATCCGCCCCAGCTTGGCCGCATTCTCAAGTTTCACGTGCTGTCGGGCAAGTACACCCAAGCGGAGCTGATCAAGCTGGGAACGGTGGTCTCGCTCGAAGGGTCACCGATTCCGATTGATGGAACCGAGGGCTTTGAGGTGAAAAATTCTACGGTGCTAGCGGCGGACATTGAAGCCGATAACGGCATGATTCATGTGATCGATAACGTGATTTTGATGGGGTGATGTTCATTCTAGAATCACGCTAGAAGTCGGACTTTTTGAAAAAGTCCGACTTCTCAACACCGAACCCACCACGGTCAATCAGTCCCGTGGGGAATCCGCCCAGCACGATCAACCAGATCCATCAGATCAATCGGCCAATTTGTATCTGCCTACGCTTTACCCGCACCCAATCGACGTAGCGTTTCACCGAGGAACGTTCCCCGCTGAGTCAGAACGCCGTGGCGTGGGCTTAGTAATAACGCCAACAGAAAGAAACTCGACACCACCATGACGATCGCCGGACCCGACGGAACATTATAGAAATAGCTGAGATACATGCCGCTGACGCTGGAGATCACGCCAATCACCGCGCCGAGGAGCATCACCTGATG
This sequence comes from Coleofasciculaceae cyanobacterium RL_1_1, assembly GCA_012033105.1. Classification (GTDB taxonomy): domain Bacteria; phylum Cyanobacteriota; class Cyanobacteriia; order Cyanobacteriales; family Geitlerinemataceae; genus RDYZ01. Next base: position 33,439 of record JAAUPN010000004.1, on the reverse strand, counting down.
TAAACGCGGCACGAGCAGATAAGCCGTCGCGCCAGGAGTGATCAGCAGTGACAAGACCAGGATGACACCGACGACTTTGAGGCTGGCGACGACGGTGAGGGCGATCGCCACCATGAGGCCAAAGTCGAGCCACTGTACCGGCAAGCCTGCGGCCTGAGCGCCGAGGGGATCGAAGCTATAAAACAACAATTCTTTGTAGAGCAAAATCACGGCGGCAATGACGATCAAACCGACGATCGCCGTCTCGCGAACTTCACTAGCGGTGACGCCCAAAATGTTGCCAAAGAGAAAGTGGTTGAGGTCGATTTTGTTGTCTTTTTGAATCAACGAAATCAGCGTCACTCCAGCAGCAAAGAAGGCGGAAAAGACAATTCCCATGGCGGCGTCTTCTTTGACGGGGGATTTGGTGCGAATCCAGGTGACGACGACGGTACTGGAGACGCCTGCGATGAATGCGCCGATGAAAATATTGAAGCCGAGCCAAAAGGCGATCGCCAGTCCAGGCAAGACGGAGTGGGCGATCGCGTCGCCGAGGAGTGCCATGCGTCGCACCATTAGGTAGGTTCCGACTAGGGCGCAGATGATGCCGACCATGATCGCGATCATGAGCGATCGTTGCATGAAGCCGTATTGCAGCGGCTCAATCAACAAAGACAGCCAATCCATAACCAGTTTCTCAATAAATCTAAGACCACCTTAGATCGGAACTTAACCCTCAAACCGAAGAGGATTTCACCGGGGCGATGCCGCTCGCTTGCAAAATATCGCTCAAGGTCGCGCAGTAGGGAACCATCCCCAAACTCGACGGATCGATCGCATTTTTATAAACAAAATGCCGATAATCCAAACAAAACCGATCCCACGACGCCAGTTGGATCTTGAACAACTGAATCACCGCTTCGAGTAACCAAGACTTCAGCTCAATCCGCCAGCCGACCGATTCACCACAATAGCGACACAGCTCCACGATCGCCTCATTGACGCTATACGCCTTACCGCCCAGCACCCACGACTTCGGCTCATACTCATCGGGCGATCGCGTCACCAGATGCGTCACCACCTGGGCAATATCCTGCGCGTGAATATTGTGAAAACTACCATCGAGCTTGATAAATCGCAGCAGCCACGACCATTTTAAAATTTCTGGTAGTCCTGTATTTAAATGCGATGCACGCTTACGCTCATCGCCCCCCCACACCAGAGTGGGAAACAGTACCGTCAGCCGATCGGCGATCGGCGATCGGCGAAGCTGCCGCAGCGCGTCGTATTTCGTGCGGATGTAGTCTGTGCCAAAGTGTGCCGCTTCCTGAAGGACGGTTTCGTCACGATCGAGCAGGCTCGCGGTCGAAAAGTAAATCACGCGATCGCACGTATCGCGATCGAGCAGATTGACCAGTTGCAGCGTGCGCGAGACGTTCACATCGTGGGTCACCGTTGCGCCACCCCAGGCCGCCGCCGTCAAAATCGCACAGTGAACCGTTTTGAGCAGATCCGCCTGTTTGCCGATTTCGTTTAAATCACCCTGAAGCACGTGTATACCGTTACGGCCAGCGGTATCGATCGCCAGCTTGGCCGGATCGCGCACGAACAAAAATAGCTCGCAATCCGTTTGCTCGATCAGCGCTTCGGCGATGTACTGGCCGACGCAACCGCTCGCGCCCGTTAGAAATACTCGTGTTCGATCCATGGTTTCGGTAGCAAATCGGAAGGTATCGACCCGCCGTTCTCCATTGGTTTTCGGGTTTGGGAGCTGCGTTCCGGCACTTAAAGTCGTAGGTTTTAGCGAAAAGTTCGGAAAATTTGAGCTTATCCGATGGCAAACGTCCGATCATGCGACATGATGGATAGCGGACGGGATTTTTTTATGATGCGTTAGGCCGGAGCCTGGATATCGATCTCGTATCGATCGCGTTACCCGTCTTTTCTTCATTTTTTGGACTGGTTTAGGCGAGTCCTAGGGCGAGGTCGGTTTCAGCAGCGAGCCGTTAAACTCGCGAATAGCGGACGCAACGCTATCCGACCCAGGACAATCTAATTCCGCTTGTGTCTGACTCTGATCTTCGCCCGCCCAAACGATTCAATTAGTCCAGCACCCGGACATCGATCGTGCTGCTGTTGAAGTTATAGGTTTTGCCCTCCAGCTCGATCGGCGTGCCAATTTTGACCTTATTGTTGCCAAAGACGATGCCGTCATCGGTCATCTGCGCTTTGCCTGCCAGCGTCACGATCAAATTGACGCTATAAATCGCCTCAGTACGCGGATCGGGCAACGCGATCACCGACCCGTCCGGCTGCGGGACTTCAACCAAGCGCGGTACATCCTGGACATTTTTGATCTCGACTTCACCATAGGGCTGATTCCGAATGATGATCTTCGTCTTGCCATCGGCCTTTAACATTTCGATAAATTGAGCCGGATCACGAACGCTCAGACCCCGCACGATCGTATCCACCTCCACCGATTGAGTATTCACCGCCACCTGTGCTAGCGAACCCGAGCCGGTTCCCGGCCAGACAAAGATTGCCGCCGCAACCATCACAATGATGATCGCCGCACCAAGATCCAGCAAACTCACTTTGCCAAACAGCCGACCGTGGGAATCGATGAACTTCATGCGCGGTTACGTCAAGAATTAGACAGAGATAGTGGAAACAGTGGAAACAAACGAAAGAAAAGAAACGAATACGCCTGCCAAAACGTCTCTTAGCTTAGATCAGTTAGCCTAGATCTAAATAGAGGCGTCAATGCGCCCGCTGGATTTTAGCCTGATTGCGACCCGATCGCGGTGAACCTGCTGCTGCAAATTTCGTGCAAACTTTGTACAAACTTTGTGCAAATTCAGTCAGAGCGTATCACCAAAGTTCACCCAAAGTTCGCCCAACGTTCGCTTAATCCTTGCTCCTCACTCACGAATCGCTTGTGAAAGTTTCACACTTACCGTTTAAATTCGGCTCAAAGTCCCTACGTCGCGGCGTGACGATCGCGATCGTCACCTGCTTGCTGACCGTCGGAAGCTGGCTCGGCGCTGTGCGAGCCGGGTATGGTTTTTCCCTGGGGGATATCCTACCCAGCGCGATCGAGCTGCTTCAGCTTTCGACGATGTCCGATGAACGCGAGGTTTCGATCGGCTCGCAAATTGATGCGCAGCTCAAAGCCAACCGCAATATCGCGATTTATAACAATGCGAGCGTTCGCGGGTTTGTGGAAGACATCGGCGAGCGATTGGTGGCGGTGAGCGATCGTCCGGATCTACCGTTTACCTTCCAGGTGGTCAACGACAGTAGTATCAACGCCTTCGCGACTCTCGGCGGCTTTGTCTACGTCAATACAGGTTTGATTGCACTGGCAGAAAACGAGGCGGAACTCGCCGGGGTCGTCGCCCACGAAATCGGGCATATCACCGAAAAACACGTGATCGAGCGGATGAAACAGGCGGCGATCGCTCGGGGCGTTTCCGGTTCTGCGGGCGTCGATGATAGTGTTCTCTGTTGGGATTGGCTACGAATTGGCGCTGAGTTTGCCGTCGAGTCGGCGAGCTGAATACGAGGCCGATGAGGTCGGATTAGCGATGCTGGAGGCGGCGGGATATGCCCCAAGCGGTATCGTCACCTTCTTTGAAAAACTTGCAGCCGCGAGTGGCGGTGCGAGTCCTCCAACCTTTCTCAGCACCCACCCGGCGACGGAAAGCCGCATTCGGCGTCTCGATCGGCAAATTGACGATGACGATCGCAATCAAGGCGACGGGCTAGATGCTGCCGCCTATCGTCAGAATATTTCGCCGTTAAAGTAGCACACCCGATCTGGAGACCAGACCCGATGCCAGACCCAAAATCCAGAACGCAGGAAAATCAGGAAACCTATACTCCATAACCTTTCCCCCAAAATTTCCTCCGAGCGACTCAGGGCATCGGCTCTCTTCAACAAAAGGCAAGTCCGGAAGGCCGATCTTCCGATCGCTGAACTCTCGGTTAGCACCTGGTTGTCAGTGCTACAGTAAAGTCATAGCAAACTTAGATATCGGCCTTCGCCCCAACGATGGAAACCACTGTTAACTGCGCCACTCAATGCATTGATGGATGCATCCTCGGTGAGCGTTGCCCCAACCGTGACTATGCCGCTACCGCCAGTCAGTTCATTAACGACGTATCCCTCGACACAATGCATGAAATTGCAGAGGCAGCGCTCCGCAAGAAAAGCATGACAGCAGCGACGGAAGAACCGAAATGGGTTATTCCAGACTTCCTCGATAACTAGGCTCGCCTTAGACGTTTCCAAACGTCTATCCCGCTCTAATCCACGACTTTTTAACTTTTTTTACTCCCCAGTTTATGGAATCCGGTAGGCATCCCAGCCCTGAAGACCCTCTTGGTGGAGGGTCGCAGATCCTTGGCGCAATCTTAGCCGCCTGTACTGTTGGCATTCCCCTCATTGCTGTTCTCTCCTTTTCGACGCCGCCACGATTGATCGATCTCAAGGTCAACTCACTGCTGACTGATCCGATCATCGTCCAGGAAGAAGCGTCGGTGACTCGTTTTCAGAGACCCTTTGAACTCCGTAAGCCGTAAGCCATCCGAGCAAGGTTTTCCGCGTGGTTTCTAGGGTCTAACGCTGCGTTTTTCCCGTCGGTCGAGTGCTATCACTGGAATTACGCCGATCGCGATCGCCATTAGAGCGAGCGCGGTAGAACGTTTCGAGGCTATCTTGATCGCCCACAAAGCGCCAATGCCAGGGTTCGTATGCGATACCCTGCTCATTGTTGGGCGGAAACGATAGCTCAAAGCTGAAATAGGCGGCATTGGCTTCAAGCCACTGAAAGCCTTCGGTGCGCTCGAAGTCCACGGACAAATCCGTTTCCGGATCGTTTGCGTCACCGAGATCGATCGCATAGCCCGTATGATGCTCGCTGTACCCTGGGGGGGCGCTCACTTCCGCGCGTTCGGTCGCCACTTGGCCGCGCTGGGCTTTAACCTCAAAAAGAGCGTCTGCTGATCGGCGATCGTCCGAAACGCAGACAGGACAACCAGATCGATCCCATCGGCTTTCGCTGCTGCTTGCATGGCGAGAAAACGATTTGCAGCGGCCTCTCGCAATTCCCAAAAACCATCACTGGTGACGGGTACTAGCTCATCGAGGGGTGCTTCGCTGTAGGGCAGATGCCCTAAGAGGTCGATCGCTTCCGTCGTCTCGGCAGAGGAGTTGATCGCGCTAGGGTCGGCGGCAGGCTCGAAGCGAGACGATTGGCGCGATGTTGCTGAGTTGGCAGCATCCGCAGCGTCCGCAGCATCCCCAGACTCATCCATCGCGCTGGGCATTGAGGTTTCGGCTTGCCCATTCCTGGCCTCTCGGTTCGCAATGGTGGGTGTAAACCACATCCAGGCGATCGTTGCCGCCAATCCCAACGCGCTCAGGCCAAAAATAATCGCCAGAGCAGCGAGGAGACGGCTCAAGGAAGACGGGGCTGAGGAGAGGGGTTCGATCGGTGTATCGCGTAGGGCTTCGGGAATTTCATCGATCGCTGTTCGCCCTTGTACCGAGTTCGTATGCTGCAAACCGCTCGTGTGTTTCACGGTCTTCTCCGTCGTCTTTAATTGAGATCTAGATTGTGGCTCGATCGATCCGTGATTGATCGTCGAAAATATCGAGCGTTAGGCATATTTTAGGGGCTTACTGTCATGCTGCTGCATTCCTGGTTTCGTGCCATTCATTTTCTCGGTATTGCACTCGTGATCAGTCCGCTCAATGCCGCACCGATCGCCCCGTGGTTGTTGCGTACTCACCCATCTCAGGTTTCGACCTCCACAATTCGCCTCATCCCACCATCCATCCCGGACACAGAGATCGATCGGCAGAGTTCAGACAGTCCTGAAGATCGTGCCTACCAAGTTTGTATGGCCGCCTTCGCTACACTCACCCCCACCCCAATTCATACCAGCACGACACAAGGATCACTGGGGTCTGATCCCCGATTTGATCGATCAATCGAGCATCCCGATGCTGCCACAACGCGACTCGATCCCAGCTTTGATCCGGTGCTGACAGCTCCAGGGATTGCGCTATACCGCCAGACCTCTGCTGATCGTCGGAATAACCACGATGATGATGAGACCTTTGAAATGTCGTCCGAGGCTGATGCAGGTCGTGATCAAGGCAATCCTGACGATCGACCGATAGCCAACGAAGCGACAACACTAATCTACCGTGTCGATCTCAGTCAGGGCGCACAGCTCGATCTGGCAGGCGCGATCGCCCTCGATCCATCCGATACCGAGGTGCATCCGAGCGCTGCCTACGACACCCAGCGCGATCCCCACGTACCACCCCGATCGCTGACGGATCACTGGCACGCGATCAACGCTGCTCACCCCGATCGCGCATTTGCCGCGATTAATGGACAGTTTTTGGGGCGACACCGGTACGGCTGGCCTTTCCCGTTAAGGCAGGGGGCGAAATTATCAGCGGTGGCTATGCGGGTTCCGGTGAATATGATGGCGAAAAAATGATGTTGGCGATCGCGGGGCAAACAGCGACGATCGCGCCCTTTCCCGAAACAGGTTCGCCCGATAATCCTTTATTTTCTAGCATTCCTGATCTGATCGTGGGGCTACATCCCTGCGCTGATAAAGGGCGCGATCGGGTTGTGGGTCGTACCTTAATTGGGATCGCCGATCGTGATGACAATGGACTCGCGGAAACCCTTTTGATCGTGGTCGCCAGTCACGCCACCCAAGCCGAGGCGATCCTGACGCTGCAACGCTTCGGCGCGATCGCTGCCGTGATGCTCGATGGTGGCGGCTCTAGCCAAAGTCTCGCCCTCGGTCAGACCTATCTTGCCTCTAGCGATCGTCATCCCCGAGCGATTCCCCACGCGATCGGTCTTTTAAGCGCTCCTGAAACCCAGTCATTCTGAGCCCAAACTGATCCACTGCAAATAAGTCTTACAAAATGACAGGCTTTGAATACAAGCTTTGAAAGCATAAAAAATCAAGAATAGCCCTCTGAATATTTACGCAACGGTCATACTGAAGACCTGAAATAATCGGTTATTTTTCCCGTTGGCTCCCATCCATCGAAGCGACTACGATCAGTCAGCCCGCGTCAACAGTTGGGACTGTAGCTCAGAAGGATAGAGCAAGCGCCTCCTAAGCGCGAGGTCGGTGGTTCGACTCCACCCTGTCCCGTTACTCTGACTACAACTGACACGAACTCCTGGAGAACGCCTTGGGAGAGCGCATCTCAAGACTCTGGGAGAACGACTCTCTGGGTTGATCTACGTGGGTGCTTATTACTAGCTTGCTTGGTATTGGTGAGCATCCGTGAGTATTCGTAAAACAATTGGCTCGATTCAACCTGTGTCAGTAACTTTTCAGGAATTCTCAGCCAGAGCGTAATCCTTGGGTTTCGTGGGTTTAAGGTGAAGCTTCAACGGGACTGCGAGTTTGCTCCTGGAGATATCGATTCTGTAACCCTAAAGCTGCGGGATTGTTTTCGGGATTGCTCTTGGGATTGTTCTTGGGATTGCTCTCGGAATTTTCTACGCCTAGCGTTTGGAGAGTTCCAGAAACCAAAACCTCACGCTCTGTTTCATCGGGTGAGCGATCGGTGCGTACCCAAATGGCACTGGTGTCATCTTCCAGCAGATACACTGCTCCATTAACCAGCGGCACACGACGGACAATGACCCCTGAAACGACTACGACTTGGTCGTTGAGTTCAACCTGCGGAGTTGGCTGCGGGTCGCTTTGGCTCTGGGTTCCCTCGGTGGTGGGAGGCACGAGATCGGCGATCGCCATCACCTCGGGGCGAGCACCATTACAAGCGATCAGGCCGAAGTTTAGCGCGATTATCCCGACCAACCTCCATGACCAACGCACACGATCTGTAGACACGGATCGAAGCCAGCGAAACGAAAATGCTAGGGTGTGTAAGGTGTTCAGCGGCATGGGGCGATCGTCTCATAGTGCAGGGCTGCAACGTGACGCGCCGCTCGCGATTTCCCCATCACCGCCGATCATTGACAGTTTTTTTGTGAAAGGGGAAGTCCTCGAATGGCCACTCAAACGGCGCGTCTTCTTGACGGTAAAGCGCTCGCTCAAAAAATTCAATCACAGCTCGCCGATCGCGTGGCTGAATGGACGGCAGATGGTCGCCGTGCGCCGGGTTTAGCCGTCTTGCGTATTGGGGATGATCCCGCCAGTGTGGTTTACGTGCGCAACAAGGAGCGATCGTGTGAACGGGTCGGGATTGCCTCCTTTGGTCAGCACCTCGATGCTGACACGAGCGCCGAGACGATCGCTGCTGAGATCGATCGCCTGAATGCCGACGATCGTGTCGATGGCATCCTCTGCAACTCCCCCCTCCCCCCCCACTCGATCCCGTCCCGCTCCTCCTCCGCATTGACCCCGACAAAAGACGCCGACGGCCTCCACCCCACCAACCTCGGACGCCTTGTCCGCAATGAAACGGGCTTGCGGAGCTGCACCCCGGCGGGCGTAATGGAAATCCTGAAGGAATACGCGATCGACCCCAGTGGTCAGCACGCGGTGGTCATTGGGCGTAGCATCCTCGTCGGGAAACCGATGGCGCTGATGCTGCTCGAGGCCAATGCCACCGTCACGATCGCCCATTCCCGTACGCCGGATCTCGCCGCTACGATTCGTCAAGCTGACATCGTTGTCGCGGCGGTGGGTCGCCCGCAGATGATTACCGCCGATATGCTCAAGCCCGGAGCGGTGGCGATCGATGTGGGGATTAACCGTATCGAAGATCCGGAGACGGGCAAGGGTAAGCTGGTTGGCGATCTGGAGTTTGAGGGTTCTGCCGCGATCGCCAGTGCCATCACGCCGGTTCCCGGTGGTGTCGGGCCGATGACGGTAGCGATGTTGCTCCATAACACCGTGCGCAGCTACGCCCGAACTCATAATCTGACCTTTAAATAATGGATTAACTCATCGGGTTTTCCCCAAAAGTCGGATTTTTCAAAAAATTCGACTTTTTACACCATCCTCAGTTCAAAACCATCAACTTCTCAGATATTGCGATTGCTCTCAGCCCGCCGTACCATGAATAATCTATATCGTAAAAATGATTTGCTTAGGACGTATCAAAAAAAGCGAAGAGCACTGAGCGGAGTCGAAGTGTGGTTTTCAACTTAGACGATAGTGTCTTAATTTAATCAGCTTCTGCTATGGAACACTAAATTCCGTCATTTCGCAAAATTAGCCCGTCACAAAATAGAGTAAACTTCGGACAAGTCTCGATCGCGTTCGTTTTGAATGCTCTATGATTCCTCGTTTACTTCGACTATCCAACTTCTTTAGCTATCACGATGCCACCCTGGACTTTTCGGGCTTAAATACAGCCTGTATCTGTGGTGAAAATGGAGCGGGCAAGTCATCGCTATTAGAAGCGATTTCCTGGAGTATCTGGGGCAAAACACGGGCATCGAGTGAAGATGAAATTATTTGCGTTGGGGAACGAGAAACGCGGGTTGACTTCACCTTTGAATCTCAGGGACAAGGTTTCCGAATTATCCGATCGCGTCGGCTCGGACAAGCCAGTTCGTTGGAATTTCAGGTGGAAACACCGCTCGGATTTACCAGCATTACCGCGAAGGGAACGAAGGCCACTCAACAAAAGATTCTCGAAACCCTTAACCTCGATTACGACACCTTTATTAATTCTGCCTATTTGCGTCAGGGTCGCGCCGATGAGTTTATGCTCAAGCGTCCAAACGATCGCAAACAAGTGCTAGCGGATTTGTTAAAGCTCGATCGCTATGAAGTGTTGGCGAAAAAAGCGCGGGAAGTGGCACGACAGGCGAAAGCGGAGGCGGATGTCGTCGAGCGTCAGATTGCGGAGTTAGTAACGAAGGCGGAGGATTTGGGCGATACGGCGGTGGAGATTGCCAGCGAGGAAGACACGATCGCAACTTTGCAGCAGCAGCAGCAGCTCGATCAAACTCGGATGTCGCACTTGCGCGATCGCCTTAGCCAGCGTCAAGCCTGGGAGCAGCAGCAGGCTTGGACGCAGCAACAACTTGAGGCGAATCGTCGATCGCGCCAGCAACAGCAGCTTGAGCGTGATCAGGCCGTGCAGCGTCGGGAACAGCTCGCGCAGTTGCTCGATCGCGCCCCCGAAATTGACGCCGCCTTTGCACAGTATGAGCAGTTAACCCACGAACTCGAAACCTGCGATCGGCGCTGCCACGAACACCAACAAAGCCAGACACGCCGCCAAACCGTCGCGACGCGCTTGGAACGGACGATCGCCGATTGTCAAAGCCACTATCAGACCGTCCGTGCCGAGCTAGCGGCACTCGATCAGCAGCTCGCGGACGCCACCACCACCACCCAACGTGCCGATGAAATTGCGAGCCAATCCGATCGCCTGACCACCGCCCGCGATCGGCTCAAGCAGCTCGATCGCCTCCAAGCAGAAACCGCCCCCCTCGAACTGCGCCGCCAACAACTCGACATCCAGATCGCCCACCAGCGCCTCCGCCTCGAATCCCAGCGCGATCAGCTTGCCGACCAAGCCGAACTGCTAGCCCAGCGCACCCGTCGCCGCCCACAACTCGAAACGCAATTGCAAGGGTTAGCAGAGTATTTGCAAGACCTAGAAAAGAAGCAGGTCTATCTGCACCGGGTTCAGGAGAAGGGGCTGGAACGGCGTGGGTTTCTTGATCGGCTGAAGGCTCATGAGAACGATTGGGAACAGCAAATCGCCGACATTGATCAGAAAATCACCACCATCGGCGAGATCGATGCGCCGTGTCCTCTGTGCGATCGCCCGCTCGATGAAGAACACTGGACACTGGTGGCCGCCAAACACCAGCAGGAGCGCCAAGATGCGAGCGATCGGCTGTGGTTAATCCGTGAGCAGATGGCCACGTCGAATCGCGAAATTACCCTCTTGCGTGAAGAATATCGTCAGGTGAGTCAAGAGCTAAAGCCCTACGATGGTCTACGCGAGCGACGCGGTCAACTCCAAGCCCAGTTGGAAGCTTGTCAAGCTGACGCCGATCGTCTGATCCACCTACACACCGAACGACAGGCGATCGAACAATGCCTGAGCGCGGATGACTACGCTCCGGAACTTCAGGCCGAGTTGCAGCAGCTCACTCGCCAGCTTGCCGACTATGCCTACGACGAACGCGATCTCGCCTTAGTGCGGAGCGAGGTAGACGGTTTACGCTGGGTGGAAATCGAACAGGCCAAAATTGACCAGGCGATACACACGATCGCAGCCCTCAATCAACGTCGCCCAACCCTAGCCGCCCAGGTCGAGCAGCTCGGCAGCGAACGCGATCGTCTACCACGTGACTCAGACCTCGCCCGCGAACTTGCCGAGATCGACCAACAGATCGCCGCACTCGCCTACAGCGCCGATCACCATAACACCATCCGACAACAGCTTCGCACCGCCCAGGGGATTTTTCAGCAGGTCGAAGCCCTCAAAACCGCACGTCTGCAACTGCCACAATTGGAGCAAACGATCGCAGCGCTCGACCTCCAGATCGCCGATTGTGATCGCAACGACCAACAGCTTGAACAGCAGCGTACACACCTCACCGCCCAGCTTGCCGCCAACCTCGATCCCCAAGCCGAAATGCTGGAGCTAGATCCAACCATCCAGGCGCGACGCATCGAACTCGATCGCCACCTAGCCAGCCTCGGACGCCTCCAACAACAAAGCTACCAACTGGAGCAACTCAACACCCAGATCGACGCACGACGCAGCGAATGTGACGCCTTACGCTACCGCCATCGTCTCCACAACGAACTCAATCAAGCCTTTGGAAAAAATGGTCTACAGGCACTGACGATCGAAACTGTCCTCCCCCAACTCGAAGCGGAAACCAATCGGCTACTCTCACGCCTAAGCAACAATCAGCTCCACGTCCAATTCGTTACCCAAAAAGCCCGCAAGCGATCGCGCCCTAAATCCAGTACGAAATCCAGTCAAAAACCCAGCACGAACTCGAACTCAACCACGACCCAAGCCCTCGCCGATGCCCCGATCGAAACCCTCGATATCTTCATCGCCGACACCCGAGGCACCCGCGCCTACGAAACCTATTCCGGCGGTGAAGCCTTTCGGATCAATTTTGCTATCCGCCTTGCCTTATCACGACTTCTCGCCCAGCGATCGGGCGCATCGTTGCAGCTACTCATCGTCGATGAAGGCTTTGGCACTCAGGACGATCGCGGACGGGAGCGGCTTGTGTCCGCGATCGAGGCCATTTCCGGCGATTTCGCCTGCATTTTAGCGGTCACCCACATCCCCAGCCTCAAGGAGGCATTTCAAACTCGTATCGAGATCACCAAATCAGATAACGGCTCACAAATCCAGCTCATTAACTAGCCAACCCTTGCAAGCCCAACTCGCGATCGCGCTACAGTGAAGACACCTCTTTAACATCAACGCTTTCACATCATGCAAGAAATTCCTCAGTGGATGGATTGGGTCGCAGTCGGTTTTGCTATCTTAATTTTGATCGGTAGTGGCTTGCTGACCGCTAATGGCGCGATCGAAGCCGAACGTAAGTTAGAACGCCCCAAGCGCAAATAAACTCTCGCTCAACATGTTGTTGCGCTTTAGCGCCCTTCCAGCGATCGGCAAATCGCAGCCCTAAAGCTCAACAACAATTCCTTTACCCTTACGTTAAAACAGATCCTTACGACCCCGTAGCTTCGTAAACGTCCGCACCGGATCACTCGTTTCGAGCGTCGCCTGGATCGCCGGACTATCCCAGCGCAAAAACGGGTTCGTCATTTTCTCTACACCGATCGTTGATGGAACCGTCGCCTCACCCCGCGATCGCATCCCCCGTACGGTCACCATCGCTCACTTAAATCCCGATTTTTGCCATCCACCGTCAGCGCAAACCGTAGATTGCTCTCCGTATACTCATGGGCGCACCAGACTCGCGTATCGTCCGGCAGCGATCGCAGCTTCGACAGCGACTCCAACATCTGTGCTGGAGTCCCCTCAAATAGACGGCCACATCCCCCCGCAAACAGCGTATCGCCACAGAATAGATCGCCGGTCATGCGATCGCCATGGGGCGGAAAGTAATACGCAATATGTCCACGGGTATGACCCGGCACAAACAAAACTTGGGCGTCATTGCCCGCAAAACTCACCCGATCCCCCTCTCGCAACTCCACCGTTTGACCCGGAATGCGATCGCGATCGACATCGCTAGCGTAGATCGCCAAATCAGGGTATTTCTCCCGCAGTTTCAGATTTGCACCCACATGATCCCCGTGATGGTGCGTATTAAAAATCGCCACCAGTGTGGCATTACGTTCCGCCAGCGCATCAAGCACCGGCTCTGGAACCGCCGGATCGACCACCGCCGCCGTACGCGACTCTGGATCGAACAGCAGAAAAATATAATTGTCGTCGAGAGCAGGTAGACGAAGAATATCCATAGTGATGTTGGTAGAGATGAAGCAAGGCCACAGCGCAGGAATACCACACTCATCCCATTGTTACGCGCAAGTCGTTTGCCTGCGTATTTCGGATTGCCCCACGTTTAACCCGTTACCGTCCCTCTCGCACATCCAAGCGTGCTGGTTGCATCAACTTTGAGTTTGCACAGCGTAATGATGCATGTACCAGAGCTGCGATCGAACATCCAACCGTAGTCTCAAAAAATATCCAACGAAAGGTAGACAATTGTTTCGTATCTCCCTATACTTGGAGACCGCGAACGAAATCTGAACAAACCTCAGAGAAATAGCTTCTTAAACTTCGATCGCGAGTCCGAAGCACCCATGCAAGATCGAGAGTCCGCCTTAAGCGGGTATATGGCCTTGCAAACAAAACGCGACCCCTTTTAAACAAGGACACCGTCGCTGGGATACTGGAAAGCCCCAAGCTATCTAAGTCCCTTGCTGAAGTAGCAACGAGCAATATCACTCAACTCAGCAACTTCGGACATTGGGTTTTGGCCTTTTACATACGAAAGCGTCAATCCATACGTGAGTAGGATTCTTTCGAGATCAGCATAGCCTTTTGCTGTGTTGACTCTAGGCGTGCGCTTGCGCAAGCCACGAACTGTCCTGCTCTACCCAAGCGTGTGTAGTCATCTGAACACAAGAAGGAGCAAAAAGAAGTGTCTGTTGGCATTCTTGGCACCAAGGTAGGCATGACCCAAGTCTTCAGCGAAGACGGGGTTGCGATCCCTGTAACTGTGATCGAAGCTAGCCCTTGCAGCATCACACAGGTCAAAACCAAAGAGACGGACGGCTATGAAGCCATCCAAATCGGATACGGTGCGGTCAAACCGAAAGCGCTCAACAAGCCGAAACTCGGCCACCTGAGCAAGTCGGGAACCGAGCCTGTTCGCCATCTGCGCGAATACCGCACCAGTTCGAGTAGCTATGAACTCGGTCAAACCCTCTCCGTTGAGCTGTTTTCTGAAGGCCAACTCGTTGATGTTGCTGGCAACAGCATGGGTCGTGGTTTCGCTGGTTACCAAAAGCGCCACAACTTTAAACGTGGTCCGATGTCTCACGGTTCTAAAAACCACCGTCAACCCGGCTCGACCGGTGCAGGTACGACCCCTGGTCGGATCTACCCCGGTAAGCGGATGGCAGGTCAAATGGGTAGCAAGCGCGTCAGCGTTCGCAAGCTTCAAGTAGTCAAAGTCGATGTTGAACGCAACCTGATTTTGATCAAAGGTGGTGTCCCTGGCAAAGCCGGTACGCTCCTGAGCATCACCCCTGCAACCATCGTTGGTCAGCAGTAATCGAGACTGAGAAAGCCCAGAGAAAGTAAGTAGCAGCAAATGGCTAATTGTGTCGTTCGCAACTGGGAAGGCGCTGAAGTTGGAAACGTCAGCCTCGACCTAAAAGTTGCTAAAGAAGAAAATGCCCAGCACATCGTGCATCGGGCTGTAATCCGTCAGCTCAACAACTCCCGTCAAGGGACGGCTTCGACGAAAACCCGTGCAGAGGTACGTGGTGGTGGTCGTAAGCCCTGGCGTCAAAAAGGTACAGGCCGTGCGCGTGCCGGTTCTAACCGATCGCCGCTATGGCGTGGTGGTGGTGTCATCTTCGGCCCCAAACCCCGTGACTTCAACGTCAAGATGAACCGCAAGGAGCGCCGTCTAGCTCTCCGTACGGCACTGCAATCCCGCGCCGCCGATGTGGTTGTGACCGAAGGTCTCGGTGAAAACCTCACCACCCCTAAGACCAAAGATCTAGTTGCAGCCTTCACCCGCTGGGGTATCGAAGTTGGCTCCAAAGTGCTGGTTGTGCTGGATGACGCGCCGGAAAACGTCGTGCTATCGGCTCGCAATATCGAGCGAGTGAAGCTCATTCGCGCGGACCAGCTTAACGTGTTTGATTTGCTTCATGCTGACGCGATCGTCACGACGGCGTCCAGCCTTGAGAAGATTCAGGAGGTTTACGGTGAGTAGAACGGTTGAAGAACGCAATCTGGCAGATTTAATTCTCCGTCCACTAATCACGGAGAAAGCCAACCTCGGTATGGAAAATAATCAGTTCACCTTTGAGGTGACGCTGAAATCGACCAAGCCGCAAATCAAACTGGCGATCGAGCAGCTCTTCGATGTCAAGGTTCTCAAAGTGAACACGTCAGTGAAGGCGCGTAAACAGAAGCGAGTTGGCCGGTTCGTCGGCTACAAGCCTCAATATAAGCGTGCGATCGTCACGCTGGCCGAAGGCGATTCAATCCCGCTCTTCCCGGATGTATAAGGTCGGCTCCTGCCGCATCTAGGTGTCATAACCGGGCATAAACCTGCCACTCGTGGTTATCTGACACCGCCCTAAGAACTCAAACACCGAAGTACGACTGAAGAAATATGGGTATTCGTTCCTACCGGCCGTATACACCGAGCACGCGTGACTACAGTGTTTCTGACTTTGCAGAAATCACGCGCAGCGAGCCGGAAAAATCGCTTACAAAGCACGTCCACCGCAAAAAAGGCCGTAACAACCGAGGCGTCATCACCTGTCGCCATCGGGGTGGCGGTCACAAACGCCTGTATCGCTACATCGATTTCCGTCGTGATAAGCGCGATATGCCCGCGACCGTACTGCACATTGAGTATGATCCGAACCGTAACGCCCGGATCGCCCTCGTGCAATACGAAGACGGCGAAAAGCGCTACATCCTACATCCGAATGGCCTGCAAGTCGGCGCAACGATCATTGCGAGCGAGAGCGCTCCGATCGAAGTCGGTAACGCAATGCCCCTGAGCGCAGTTCCCCTGGGTGAAACGGTTCACAACGTTGAACTGTACCCCGGTCGTGGTGGTCAGATGGCTCGTGCCGCTGGAACGGGTGCGCAGGTCATGGCAAAAGAAGGTGGCTACGTCACACTCAAGCTGCCATCGAGCGAAGTTCGCATGGTTCGCCGGGAATGCTATGCCACCCTCGGTGGTATTGGTAACGCTGACATCCGCAACGTCACGATGGGTAAAGCCGGTCGGACTCGCTGGAAAGGCCGCCGTCCCCAGGTTCGCGGTAGCGTGATGAACCCGGTGGATCACCCGCACGGTGGTGGTGAAGGTCGTGCGCCGATCGGTCGCAGTGGCCCGATGACCCCCTGGGGTAAGCCCGCCCTCGGCAAGAAAACGCGCAAGAAAAACAAAGGCAGCGATAAATTCATCGTCCGCCGTCGTCGTAAGTCCTCCAAACGGAGTCGCGGCGGTCGCGATAGCTAGAGCTGACCTCTAGCTTCAGGAAAGTTACGGAAGAACGGAAAGATTTAGCTTCAGGACAACCCCATGGGCAGATCCCTTAAAAAAGGTCCCTTCATTGCGGACCATTTGATGAAAAAGATTGATGCGCTCAACGCCAAAGGCGATAAGCAAGTCATCAAAACCTGGTCGCGTGCCTCGACGATCATTCCGCAAATGATCGGTCACACGATCGCGGTACACAACGGACGGACTCACGTTCCCGTTTTTGTGACCGAACAAATGGTTGGCCATAAGCTCGGTGAATTCGCCCTGACGCGCACCTTCAAAGGCCACGCCAAAAGTGACAAAAAAGCTCGCCGTTAGGTAGCCAAACACCAGAAGAAGGAGAAGCCGAATGGCTGTTGACACTAAAGAGCAAGCTAAGGCGATCGCGCGTTACATCCGGATGTCCCCGCGAAAAGTACGCCGCGTTCTCGACCAAATTCGCGGTCGTTCCTACCGTGAAGCCCTGATTGTTCTCGAATTCATGCCCTACCGCGCCTGCGAACCCGTACTCAAAGTACTGCGTTCCGCTGTCGCCAACGCTGAGAATAACCTCGGTCTCGACCCCGCAACGTTGATCGTTTCGGAAGCCTTCGCAGACCAAGGCCCCGTCCTCAAGCGGTATCGACCCCGTGCCCAAGGCCGCGCGTACATGATCCGTAAACCGACGTGCCACATCACCGTTGCCGTCGCACCGGAAGATTAGAACAAGGGATTTATAGAGGGAAACAACCGTGGGACAAAAGATTCATCCAATAGGCTTCCGCCTAGGCATTACCCAAGAGCATCGCTCGCGTTGGTTCGCAGAAGGCAACCGCTATCCTGAGCTGCTGAAGGAAGACTTTAAAATTCGGGCTTACGTGCTCAAAAATCTCAGCAATGCTGGGATTTCTGACGTGCGAATTGAGCGTAAAGCCGAACAAATTGACCTTGAAATTCGCACCGCCCGCCCGGGTGTTGTTGTGGGTCGTGGCGGCAGCGGTATCGAGACACTGCGTGCTAGCTTGCAAAAACTGCTCGGTGACACCAGCCGCCAAATTCGCATCAATGTGATCGAAGTAACGCGCGTTGATGCTGATGCGGCACTGATTGCAGACTACATTGCCCAGCAGCTTGAGCGCCGGGTTTCGTTCCGTCGCGTTGTACGCCAAACAATCCAGCGTGCGCAACGTGCTGGCGTGGAAGGCATCAAGATCCAGGTGGGTGGCCGCTTGAATGGTGCGGAAATCGCCCGTTCGGAGTGGACTCGTGAAGGTCGTGTTCCTCTGCATACGCTACGAGCTGACATCGACTACCACTACTGCACAGCGCAAACGATCTACGGCATTTTGGGTGTAAAAGTCTGGGTCTTCAAGGGTGAAATTATCCCTGGCCAAGAGAATATTCCGGCTCCGCCGACGAATGCTCAACCGCGTCGTCGTCAATCGCGTCGCCGTCAGTTTGAAGATCGATCAAACGAAGGCTAAGCGAGTTTAGGCCCGTCTGGGTCTGCTCACCTTTCGATGACCACGTCCACTTTTAGTCAGTCATGTTAAGTCCAAAGCGTACTAAATTCCGCAAGCAACACCGGGGTCGAATGACCGGTATGGCCTATCGCGGCAACAAGCTTGATTTTGGCGATTTCGGTTTACAGGCGATCGAAGCCTCCTGGATCACCGCACGCCAAATCGAAGCGAGTCGCCGTACGATGACCCGATCTATCCGTCGGGGTGGAAAAATCTGGATTCGGATCTTCCCGGATAAGCCGGTCACCATGCGCCCTGCTGAAACCCGGATGGGTTCCGGTAAAGGTAACCCGGAATTCTGGGTTGCAGTGGTTAAGCCCGGTCGGATCATGTTTGAGATTGCTGGGGTCCCTGAAGAAACGGCACGCGAAGCTATGCGTCTCGCTGCATTCAAGCTGCCGATCCAAACCAAGTTCGTCAAGCGTGAAGCATAAGAGAGGAGATCATCATGGCACTACCCAAAATTGACGAGGTGCGAGCGTTAAGCGATGACGAAATCGCCGCACAAATCGTTGAGACCAAAAAACAGTTGTTTGAACTGCGTATGGAACGAGCAATCGGCAAGCTAGAAGGCCCGCATAAGTTCGTACACCTCAAGCACCGCCTATCTCAGCTCTTGACGGTCGAACATCAACGTTTGATCGCGTCCATCGAATCGTAGACCTGACCTTTAGTTCTGCAATCCCCGCTCTCCCCAAATCCAATGGCAGTCAAAGAAAGAGTCGGTACCGTCGTTAGCAACAAAATGGATAAAACCGTTGTTGTGGCGATCGAAAACCGCGTCCCCCACCCCAAGTACGGCAAGACGATCGTACAAACGAAGCGATACAAAGCGCACGACGAAGAAAATGCGTGCAATGAGGGTGATCGCATTCGCATCCGCGAAACCCGTCCTCTGAGCAAAACGAAGCGCTGGGTGGTCGTCGAAACGATCGAACGCGCGTCGCAACTATAGTTCCTGTTACTGCGCACCGCATCGATTGAGGAAAATCCACCGTGATTCAGAAAGAGTCTTACCTAAACGTTGCTGATAACAGCGGAGCACGCAAACTAATGTGCATCCGCGTGTTGGGCAACAACCGTACCTACGCCCGTGTAGGCGACGTCATTATCGCTGTCGTCAAAGATGCGATCCCCAATATGGGTGTGAAGCGTTCAGATATTGTCCGCGCTGTGGTTGTCCGGACGAAGAAAAACTTGCTGCGATCGAGCGGCATGAGCATTCGTTTCGACGATAACGCCGCCGTCATCATCAACCCAGAAGGTAATCCGAAAGGAACCCGCGTGTTTGGCCCTGTGGCTCGTGAACTGCGGGACAAAAACTTCACCAAAATCGTTTCGTTGGCTCCGGAGGTTCTCTAAAAATGGCAAAGTTCGGCAAAAAGAACCTGCATCCCCAAAAGATGCACGTTAAGAAGGGCGACACTGTCCAGGTTATCTCCGGAAAAGATAAAGGCAAAGTTGGCGAAGTAATTTCTGCGCTTCCCAAAACCAGCCAAATCGTAGTCAAAGGTGTCAACGTGCGTACCAAGCACGTCAAGCCTCAGCAAGAAGGTGAGTCCGGCCAAATCCGCACCTACGAAGCGCCGATTCACAGCTCTAACGCGATGCTGTACTCCACCAAAGAAAAAGTGGCCAGCCGCGTTTGCTATACCTTCACCGAAGACGGTCGCAAGGTTCGCAAGCTGAAGAAAACGGGCGAGATTATTGATTAGGCGACCTTTGGGTTGACCTTGACCGAGACAGACCATCGGGTTTGTCTGACCCGTGAAGTCCTGACGACGACCAGGACGCTTACTCGTTAGGAAGCTATCCATGACACAGCGACTGAAAACTCTCTACACCGAAACGATCGTACCGAAGCTGACCGAACAATTCAGCTATACGAACGTTCACCAAGTCCCCAAACTAACCAAGGTGACCATTAACCGTGGTTTGGGTGAAGCATCGCAAAACGCCAAGGCGCTTGAGTCTTCGGTTCAAGAAATCGCCATCATCGCCGGTCAAAAACCGGTTGTGACGCGGGCTCGCAAATCGATCGCGGGTTTCAAAGTACGCGAAGGGATGCCGGTGGGCATTATGGTTACGCTACGTGCTGAACGTATGTATGCGTTCCTCGACCGCCTGATCAACCTTGCACTACCTCGCATTCGTGACTTTCGTGGCGTTAGCCCCAACAGCTTCGACGGTCGTGGCAACTACACCCTCGGCGTCCGTGAGCAGTTGATTTTCCCCGAAGTCGAATACGACGCCATCGATCAAATTCGAGGCATGGATATCTCGATCGTCACCACAGCAACAAGCGACGAAGAAGGTCGTGCGCTGCTTAAAGAAATGGGAATGCCCTTCCGTGCGAACTGAGGCAGGTTTTACAAGAGGAAACTATGGCGGTTAACGACACTATTTCAGACATGCTCACGCGGATTCGCAATGCGAACCTCGCGCGGCACGCCACGACGAGCGTGCCTTCCACAAAAATGACGCGCAACATCGCGAAAGTCTTGAAAGAAGAAGGCTTTATTGCTGACTTCAGTGACAGCGGTGAAGGCATCACTCGGGCGATGGAAATCTCCTTGAAATACAAGGGACGTAATCGTCAACCCATCATTCAATCGCTGAAGCGCATTAGCAAGCCCGGCTTGCGCGTTTACTCGAACAAAAAAGATTTACCGCGTGTTCTGGGCGGTATTGGTATTGCGATCGTCTCCACTTCGAGCGGCATCATGACCGATCGGGAGGCACGTCGTCAGGGCGTTGGTGGTGAAGTTCTCTGCTTCGTTTACTAAAGGTTTCGCGGGTCGTGCTGCACGTCCCGGCGGTAGCCTAATGGTTTATCGCTCAGTCCATGGAAGTATCATATTAGGACAATGTCACGAATTGGTAAGCGTCCGATCTCGCTCCCGAACACCGTTTCGGTCAGCCTCGACGGACAGCACGTTTCTGTTAAAGGCCCGAAAGGTCAGCTCGCTCTAACCCTGTCAGAGCACGTCACGATCGAACAAGATGGGGACACCCTTCTCGTTAAGCGCGTTGACGAATCCCGTGTTGCTAGAGCCCGACATGGTCTCAGCCGCACCCTCGTCGCCAACATGATCGAAGGGGTTTCCAATGGATTTCAGAAGAAACTAGAGATCCAAGGTGTGGGTTATCGTGCCCAAGTCAAAGGCAAAACTCTCGTCTTGAACGTTGGTTATAGCCAACCGGTCGAAGTCGAACCTCCCGACGGAATCGACCTCGCTGTCGAAGCCAACACGAACGTTATCGTTAGCGGCATCGACAAAGAAATTGTTGGTAACATCGCTGCTAAAATCCGCGATGTCCGTCCGCCTGAGCCTTATAAGGGCAAAGGCATTCGCTATGCGGGCGAATACATCCTCCGCAAAGCCGGTAAGTCAGGTAAGAAGTAGGCTTAGGTTATGAAGCTCAATCGCAAACAATCCACTCAGCGCCGACACCGTCGCATTCGTCGCAAGCTGTCCGGCACCGCCGAGCGTCCCAGACTCGCTGTCTTTCGCTCGAATATGCATATCTACGTTCAGGCGATCGACGATACCGCCGATCGTACTGTTGCCTCGGCTTCAACTCTTGATGCCGACGTTAAGTCTCAAGGCTTAGCCAGTGCAACGGGTGACGCATCAACGGCTGTGGGTAAACTCGTCGCCGAACGCCTCAAAGCGAAAGGTATCGATAGCGTAATTTTGATCGCGGTGGCAATCTCTACCACGGTCGCGTTAAAGCCCTCGCTGACGCCGCTCGCGAAGCTGGCCTCAACTTCTAGTCCCCTACGAGGAATATATAAGATCGTGGCAGAACAACGAGAACGCCGTAAAAAAAGCAATCGCAATCGCGAGAAAGAATCCGAATGGCAAGAGCGCGTCGTCCAGATTCGCCGAGTCACCAAGGTCGTCAAGGGTGGTAAAAAACTCAGCTTCCGGGCGATCGTCGTCATTGGTAACGAACGTGGTCAAGTCGGCGTTGGTGTCGGTAAAGCCAGCGATGTCATTGGAGCTGTCAAGAAAGGCGTCGCCGATGCCAAAAAGCACCTTGTGACCGTCCCCTTGACTAAGGCCAATTCCATTCCGCACCAGACCAATGGTCGCGCCGGTGGTGCCAAAGTTATGATGCGTCCTGCGGCACCGGGTACTGGTGTTATCGCTGGTGGTGCAGTTCGTACCGTTCTGGAACTCTCTGGTGTGAAAAATATTCTCGCCAAGCAGCTCGGTTCTGGTAGCCCACTTAATAACGCTCGTGCAACCGTTGAAGCACTCCGCAGCCTGCGCACTCTCAGCAGCGTTGCCAAAGAACGTGACATCTCGCTCGAGCAGCTCTACGCCTAATCCGCCAGAGCATTTGACTCTCTGGCTTGGTAACGAGCCGACCTATGACGAAACTGGAAACAACCGATGAGACTCGATGATATAACCCCCAAAAGCGGCTCAACCCGACGGAAACGTCGTTTAGGTCGTGGTATCTCTGCTGGTCAGGGTGCAAGTTGCGGCAAAGGCATGCGTGGTCAAAAATCCCGCTCTGGTAGTGGCACTCGCCCCGGATTTGAAGGGGGACAAATGCCGCTCTACCGCCGTGTGCCGAAACTTAAACATTTCACGGTAATCAATCCGAAAAACTTCACCGTGGTTAACGTTGCCAAGCTGGGAAGCCTCAGTGCTGGCAGCGACGTCACCCTCGAATCTCTCATGAGCGCTGGGATTGTCACCACCAATGACGGCCCGCTCAAAATTTTGGGTGATGGCGAACTGAGCATCAGCCTTACGGTTAAAGCTGCTGCCTTCACAACGAGTGCCCGCCAAAAGATCGAAGCCGCTGGTGGTACTTGCGAAGTAGCCTAGTCAGACCCTTAGGCTTTACACTTCATTTACTGATAGGCGTTAAGTTAGCCGTGATTTTATCGACGTTGCTAATCTCTACCGTCTTCCCCTGCGTCCATTGACCATTCTGGGGTGGGTCTCAAGCCCCGGACTTTTAGTCCGCATCTTGCCTCTGCTTGGTTAGGATATACGAAGTCGCCGGGGGATACTCGGAGAATCAAAACGAACGTGGAGGGCGCATCAGACTAGCTCGCTAGCAATGCCCGTTGAAGCGTTAAGCCAGAAAGTAGAGCAGCAGCCTAGCCTGTTCGCCTAGCTTTAGAATCCTCGGACTTTAAGTCCGGGAAGCATGTCAAATCAGCCCGTACGAGGTCGTTCTTACCATGGTGGTCAGTCGAGAGAAAACACCCAGCGCTCAGGAGACATTTCTCCAGATGGCGCAAGCTGCCGGTCTACGTGGCCGGTTGCTCATCACGATCGGCTTACTCATCCTTGTGCGCTTTGGGATTTACCTGCCGATTCCGGGAATTAACCGGACGCAATTCGCAGCGGATTTACAAAACAGTCCGTTCCTTGGGTTGCTTGACGTGTTTTCCGGTGGGGGCTTGCAATCCCTTGGAATTTTTGCCCTCGGGATTTTACCCTTCATTAATGCCTCGATCGCAATTCAGCTTTTGACCGCAGCGATCCCCAGCTTAGAAGACCTGCAAAAAAATGAAGGCGAAGCAGGTCGGCGTAAAATCTCGCAAATCACCCGCTACATCGCCCTCGGCGTCGCCATTCTACAAAGTATTGGCATTGCCATTTGGACGAGTGGTTATGCGTTAAATCCGGGATCTACAGCTTTTATTGTGCAAACAGTCATCGCTCTAGTTGCGGGTTCGATGTTCGTGATGTGGGTCTCTGAACTGATCACCGAACGCGGTATTGGTAATGGCGCATCTCTATTGATTTTTGTCAATATTGTTGCTGTTTTACCCAAATCTCTTGGCGGGACGATTCAGCTTGCTCAACAGGATCAAGGCATCATTGGCCGAGTCATCCTGCTGCTCCTGGTCTTCCTGGTAACGATCGTCGGTATCGTCTTCGTTCAAGAAGGCGCACGCCGTATCCCCATCGTTTCTGCTCGCCGACAGGTGGGTCGCCGCCTCTATCGTGAGCGGACGAGCTACTTACCGCTGCGTCTCAATCAAGGCGGAGTCATGCCGATTATTTTCGCTTCGAGTTTCCTGATTTTGCCAGGTATCTTAGCCCAATCAACCGGCAATGCATTCTTGATTCAGGTGGCTGATTATCTCCGTCCGAGTGGTCCGGCTCCTTGGCTCTATGTCTCGTTCTATCTTTCGCTCATCATATTTTTTAGTTATTTCTATGCGTCTTTGATCCTGAATCCTGTGGATTTGTCGCAAAACTTGGAAAAAGATGGGCTCTAGCATCCCTGGAATCCGCCCAGGGCGTGCAACCAGTGACTACATCGAAAAGGTGATGAACCGTCTGACCTTTCTGGGTGCCATTTTTCTCGGCATTGTTGCCACCGTGCCAACGGCTGTTGAGAGTGCAACCCAGGTCACGACATTTCAGGGCTTGGGGGCAACCTCTCTCCTAATTTTGGTGGGTGTTGCGATCGATACAGCTAAACAAATTCAAACCTACGTGATCTCTCAACGTTACGAAGGAATGGTTAAACAATAAACCAACATGAGACTCATTTTTCTTGGCCCCCCAGGGGCGGGTAAAGGAACTCAAGCCCAGCGTATCGCTGCTGCCTGTTCTTTACCCCACATCTCCACCGGCGATATCCTACGCAGCGCCGTTGCCGCCCAAACCAGCCTTGGACAGAAAGCGAAAGGGTTCATGGATAGCGGGGAACTCGTTCCCGATAGTCTGATCCTTGACCTTGTCAAAGAACGTCTTCAGGCCGACGATACAAAATCTGGCTGGATTCTCGATGGATTCCCACGTAACGTTTCGCAGGCTGAATTTCTATCCGACTTACTGACTGAAATTGGCCAGAATCTCGACCACACAATTAATTTTGATGTCCCGGACGACGTTATTGTGTCTCGGATGCTAGAACGGGGTCGCAAAGATGACAATGAAACTACGATTCGTCGCCGTTTAGAAGTCTATCGAGAGGAAACAGAACCTTTGATTTCGTTCTACCACTCTCGCAATTGTCTTGTCCCAGTTGACGGTAGCCTCAGCATTAACAGCGTTGCAGCACAACTTGAATCCGCTCTCAAAATTTAGTGTCACTCCTTGTCAAAGAGTTTGATATGATGAGAAACGGTCTTCCGTGTGTTTGCTGCGTTCGTTTGAGCTTGAGGAAAAGCCTTGTCTAAACAAGATTTGATCGAAATGGAGGGGACAGTTACTGAATCCCTACCTAATGCGATGTTCCGCGTTGATCTCGATAACGGGTTCAATGTTTTGGCACATATTTCAGGGAAAATTCGCCGAAACTACATCAAAATTCTGCCCGGCGATCGAGTCAAAGTTGAATTGACTCCCTACGACTTGCAAAAAGGTCGCATTACCTATCGCCTACGTAAAAAGTAGAGTCTTGAATTATTGAATTGAATTTCCCCTCCGCTTCAAGTTTTCCACCTCTCCCACAATAAAATGCGAGCCTCAGGATACCGATACCCTGTCGTCCTATTCTGACCTCGATATCGTCAATTGAATTGTCATGAAAGTTAGAGCTTCCGTCCGAAAAATGTGCGACAAGTGCCGTGTTATTCGCCGTCGCGGTCGAGTTATGGTGATCTGCTCAAATCCCAAACACAAGCAACGACAAGGCTAAACCGATATTAGTCCCCTCGCGAGTCCAACTCGCAGCCCCACTCTGAAGCATTACGATCCCTAAAGGAGGAATCCCCCGGTGGCACGAATTTCCGGCGTTGACTTACCGCGCAACAAACGCGTTGAAATCGGTCTGACTTATATTTACGGTATCGGTTTACATCGATCACAGCAGATTCTCGAAGCAACCGGCATCAGCCCTGACACCCGAGTCAAAGACTTGTCAGATTCTGAAGTCGCAACTTTGCGTGAACACCTCGAATCGACCTATCAAGTCGAAGGTGATCTGCGGCGCTGGGAGGCGATGAATATCAAGCGCCTCGTTGATATTGGCTGCTATCGCGGTCGTCGTCATCGTCAGGGATTGCCCTTACGGGGTCAGCGTACTCGCACCAATGCTCGAACTCGTCGCGGTGGTCGTCGAACCGTGGCTGGGAAGAAAAAAGTGAAATAAAAGTAAGTGGTCGATTGTTATCTCGACCTCGCGATGGGATGACGGCGTTGTTGCCTAGAGGAAAACATCACTGTATCCCCTGGCTCGACTCTACAGTTTGGCACTCAACTCAATTGACTTAAAGGACAATGGCTCGACAATCTGGCAAAAAATCCGGCGCTCGGAAGCAAAAGCGCAATGTTCCGAATGGAGTTGCATACATTCAATCAACTTTTAACAACACGATCGTCACAATTACTGATCCCCGTGGAGAAGTAATTTCCTGGGCTTCAGCCGGTTCTAGCGGTTTTAAAGGTGCTAAGAAAGGTACGCCCTACGCTGCGCAAACAGCGGCTGAGAGCGCAGCTCGTCGTGCAAACGACCAGGGTATGCGTCAAATTGAAGTGATGGTGAGCGGTCCTGGTTCGGGTCGTGAGACGGCAATTCGGGCGATTCAAGGTGTGGGTCTCGAAATCACGCTCATTCGCGACATTACACCCATTCCGCACAATGGTTGCCGTCCTCCTAAACGCCGTCGCGTTTAGGATTACGTGCTCTTAGAATCTCGGGGACTTTGGATATAGGGAGGTTATGCTGTGGCGCAGTTCCAAATTGAATGCGTTGAGACGAATACAGAAAAGGATCGCGGACAATACGGCAAGTTTGTCATTGATCCGTTGAATCGAGGCCAGGGAACGACCGTTGGTAACGCATTGCGTCGCGTATTGCTCTCAAACCTTGAGGGAACGGCGATTACGGCTGTACGGATCGCTGGAGTCAATCACGAATTTGCGACGCTTCCGGGTGTGCGTGAAGACGTGCTTGAGATTCTGCTCAATATGAAAGAAATTGTTCTAAAGAGCAATTCAAGTCAACCTCAAATCGGTCGCTTACTGGTGCAAGGCCCTGCGATGGTGCGGGCTGAACATTTTGAATTGCCGCCCGAAGTCGAAGTCCCCTCGATGAACCAGTACGTTGCAACGCTGGCCGATAATGCCTCTCTAGAGATGGAATTTCGGATCGAGAAAGGTATTGGATACCGAGCTGTTGATCGGAGCCATGATGAAACGGGCGCGATCGATTTCATGCAAATCGATTCTATCTTTATGCCGGTTCGGAAGGTCAACTATACCGTTGAAGATGTTCGAGATGAGTCGGAACAAAAAGACCGTCTCTATCTCGAAATCTGGACAGACGGTAGTATTACGCCTCAGGAAGCGCTAAGTGAAGCGGCGGAAATCCTTGTCAATCTGTTTGCGCCCCTGAAGGATATTACGCTCGAGTCGATGAAGGATGAGTACACGCCGGATGAAGATCCGACGAGTCAAATTCCGATCGAAGAACTCCAGCTTTCCGTACGTGCGTACAACTGCCTCAAGCGAGCCCAGATCAACTCTGTTGCAGATTTGCTGGATTACTCTCAAGAGGATTTGCTCGAAATTAAGAATTTCGGCCAAAAGTCCGCAGAAGAGGTGATCGAAGCGCTGCAAAAACGCTTAGGCATTACCTTGCCTCAGGAAAAAGCAAAAGCGTAGTTTCTGCGCTGCCGCTCATTGTACGTTCCTGGTTTTAAAGCAGGACGTAAACCTAACCCCCCTTGATATTCAGTCAACACGAGAGAATCATGCGCCACCGTTGCCGTGTTCCCGAACTTGGGAAACCTGCTGACCAACGTAAAGCCCTGCTCCGGGCTCTCACGACCGAACTACTTCGCCACGGTCGTATCACGACGACGAAAGCACGGGCTAAAGCCGTGCGATCGGAAGCGGATCACATCATCACCCTGGCGAAAGACGGTACACTGTCTGCGCGTCGTCAAGCGATGGGTTACCTCTACGATAAACAGCTTGTTCATGCACTCTTCGCTCAAGTGGGTGAGCGCTATGGCAAGCGTAACGGCGGTTATACTCGCATTTTGCGGACGATTTCCCGTCGTGGTGATAATGCGGAAATGGCGATCATCGAGCTGGTCTAGATGTCACGTCTGAAAGTTGCGGTTCCCCGTCAGCGAATTGCTCTTGCCATTCAGTATGACGGTTCCGACTTTCATGGATGGCAGCGCCAACCTCGCGAGCGATCTGTTCAACAAACCCTCGAAACCACGATCGAAACGGTTGTTGGTCATCGTGTGGTACTTCACGCTGCTGGACGCACCGATACGGGAGTTCATGCCGCCTGTCAGGTAGCACATTTTGATACCGATAGTCCGATTCCCGCGTCTAAGTGGGTTAACGTCCTCAATACCCGTGTACCTGAGAGCATTAGTCTTAATGCCTCAGCCCCGGTTCCGTTTGACTGGCATGCGCGATTCTCGGCCACATGGCGGCGTTATCGGTATACAATCTATACCGCTCCACGGCCTAACTTATTCGTCAAGCCGTTTGTCTGGCATTACTACCACGAACCGCTTGATGCTGAACTCATGCAATCAGCGTTACAGCCTCTGATCGGACGTCACCATTTGTCGGCCTTTCGGCGTGCCGGTTCAAGCCGAGCGGATTCGTGGGTGGATGTTCAAGCTGCTGAGTGTCGCCGATCGCAAGATTTTATTTCGATCGAGGTGCAGGCGAGTGGCTTCCTCTACGGGATGATGCGTCTTTTGGTCGGAATGCTCGTTCAAGTCGGTCGAGGTCAAAGGACGATCGAAAACTTCGAGGAGATTTGGACTAATGAGCGACGTGAGCTAGTGAAGTACGCAGCTCCAGCCAAAGGTCTATGTTTTCTGCGTGTGGGCTATCCCGACAACCCCTTTCCGCCCGAAGCGTGGTACAGCACAATGCCACACTTTTCTTTCGATTCTTTACCTGTCAGTTGTTAAACCAACCATGGAAAAAACCTATCTCCCCCCTGCCCAAAACGACGCAGCCCAGTGGTACGTTGTCGATGCTAGCGAGCAGAGACTTGGCCGCCTCGCCACTGAAATTGCCTGCATCCTGCGCGGCAAGAACAAGCCGACCTATACCCCTCACTTGGATACTGGCGACTTTGTCGTCGTGATCAATGCTGAGAAAGTTCAGGTTACGGGCAAAAAGTCCAGCCAGAAGCTCTATCGCCGTCATTCCGGTCGTCCGGGCGGGATGAAAGTTGAGACGTTTGATAAACTTCAAGCTCGCATTCCCGAACGTATCATCGAGAAAGCGGTCAAAGGAATGCTGCCGAAGAATGCTCTTGGACGCAAGCTTTTCACGAAACTCAGCGTTTACGCTGGACCGAGCCATCCTCACGCGGCTCAACAGCCTGAAGTTCTGTCAATCAACACGATTCCCGGAGATAGCTAAACACCATGGAAACTAACGATAAAGTTGTGTACTGGGGAACCGGTCGCCGCAAACAGTCGATCGCCCGTGTTCGCCTCGTCCCTGGCCAAGGTACACTGACGATTAACGGTCGTCCGGGTGACAACTACCTGCAATACAACCCAACCTATCTCAACACAACCAAAGCACCGCTGGAAGTGCTGGGTTTAGAAGCTGAGTACGACATTCTGGTTTCGGTTAAAGGTGGTGGTATTACCGGTCAAGCAGATGCAATTCGCCTCGGTGTGGCTCGCGCCCTGTGCCAGCTTGACCCGGACAATCGCTCCCCACTCAAGATCGAAGGGTATCTGACCCGTGATCCACGTGCAAAAGAGCGTAAGAAATACGGTCTGCGCAAAGCGCGTAAAGCACCTCAGTTCTCGAAACGTTAATCGAGCGCTCGAACACCGAGACCTTTGGCAAGTGGTTTTGGAGCCGAAGGGTTTACCCAACTCATCACTTGACCACTTCCAAGGTTTCGCCTTGACTGTCTACGAATTACAGCACCCTTATTCACCATGCCTAAATCTGAGATTCACCCCGAGTGGTATCCTGAAGCCAAAGTCTATTGCAACGGCGAAGTTGTCATGACGGTTGGCGCGACAAAACCCGAGATGACGGTTGATGTTTGGTCGGGAAACCATCCTTTTTACACGGGTAACCAAAAAATTATCGATACGGAAGGTCGGGTGGAACGCTTCCTGCGTAAGTACGGTATGGCTCCGGCTGATACCAATGAAACCCAAGCTGAATCGAAGTAGACTAAAGCGTTTACGTACCCCAAGGCGGTCGAAAGTCATTTCGGCTGCTTTTGTGTTTTTCAGGGCGATCGAGTTTGATCTTGGTTAAGCTCGAATACGTCTCATGATGACCGTAAACTTAAGCTGGAGTGTCCAGTTACAGCTTGTCTCTACCTCGTGATTCGTGCCGATTTCAGGTCTTCCTGTTCTCGCTCAAGCTGATGCTGGTCGCACACCACACCAAATTTTTTTCTTGCAGTCCGATTTCCACGATCGTGGTTTTTTCCTATGGCCGAAGCATACCTTCTTGAAAAACTCGCCTCTGTTGAACAAACTTTCGATGAGTTAACCCGGCGACTGGCTGACCCTGATACAGCATCGAATCCAACGGAATTTCAGCGGGTGGCAAAACTTCGTGCCTCGCTAGAAGAGGTGGTGAATACCTATCACCTATGGCAAGAAAAGCAAGAAGAACTGGTCGGTGCTCGCCAAATTCTGAAGGAGTCGATGGGGGATGCTGAAATGCATGAAATGGCAGAGCTGGAGGTCAGTGAGTTAGTTGAGGCATTAGCGAGCCTCGAGCAACGACTTAAAATTTTGCTCCTGCCGAAAGACCCGAATGATGACAAAAACATCATGTTGGAGATTCGTGCGGGAACCGGCGGTGATGAAGCTGGGATCTGGGCGGGGGATCTGGTGCGGTTGTATTCGCGCTATGCGGAGTCGCAAAATTGGCGTGTGAAGCTGATCAGTGAGTCGCTGGCGGATATGGGCGGCTTTAAGGAGGCCATCCTTGAGATCGAGGGGGATTCGGTTTATAGCAAGCTGAAGTTTGAGGCGGGGGTGCATCGGGTGCAGCGCGTGCCGATGACGGAAGCGGGTGGCCGTGTTCACACATCAACGGCGACGGTGGCGGTGATGCCAGAAGTCGATGATGTGGAGGTGAAGATTGAGGCGAAGGATATTGAGCTGACGACGGCTCGATCAGGCGGTGCGGGCGGCCAGAACGTCAACAAGGTAGAAACGGCGGTGGATTTGTTCCACAAGCCGACGGGAATCCGGGTATTTTGTACGGAGGAACGATCGCAGCTCAAGAACCGAGAGCGGGCGATGCAGATTTTGCGGGCGAAGTTGTTTGATATGCAGTTGCGTGAGCAGCAGGAAAAAATTACCTCGGAGCGTCGATCGCAGGTGGGGACGGGATCGCGATCGGAAAAAATCCGCACTTACAATTACAAGGATAACCGCGCAACGGATCACCGTTTAGGTCAGAACTTTAATTTAAGTTCGGTACTAGAAGGAGATGTGGATGAAATTATTCAGTCGTGCATTGCGAAAGATCAGCAAGAGCAGTTATTAGAGCTAGCTGAATCCACCTCTGGAGTTGGTTCTGTATAATTACGGATAATTTGAATTATTTGACGCTAGAAGTCGAGTTTCCTGAAAAAACTCGGCTTCTTACTTTTAAATTGAATACTGTGCATTCTATGATGATTGACAACTGACAGCACTATATAGGTTTAGTTCATCGTGGATATTGTACTAAGTCTGGTTATTTTGTCGATTCTGATTCTGATTAGTTATGAACGAAAGTTTCAGGTCGTTCAACGTTGCCTCGATCAATATCGCACCGGCTATCACGCTTGGATTCATCGGCGTCGAGTTCAGAGATTCCAGGTAAAATCTACGCCAACACAAAGGAGTCAGTCTCCGGCAGGTCTAGAGCTTCAAAATCAACTCATTCGATTATTTGATGGAGATCGGCAGCAAGCGGAACTGTTTGTTGCGAATGTGCGATTTGGTCAATATGGAAAATCAGACTCCTATTACTGGTCACTTGCAATACAACGTAAACGGTATATTTCTGAATATGCAACTTTAAAACGTCAGGGAGATGTCAAGCATAAGCAGACGTCAACAAGATCTAACAGCTCTCAGGATGCTCCGGCAACGCACCTAAAAATAGAGAATCACAATTCTCAACAAAAAGCTGTCTCAACTTACAATGGCATCAGTCAAATACAAGCTAAACCTGATGAGAACAAGAAGAATATAGATTCAGAAACCAGTCCTTCTACCAAAAAGAGAACGAAAAAAACGAACTCAAATAATAGATTAAGGCTAGAACCAACAAAAGCG
Source organism: Coleofasciculaceae cyanobacterium RL_1_1 (assembly GCA_012033105.1). Lineage (GTDB taxonomy): Bacteria > Cyanobacteriota > Cyanobacteriia > Cyanobacteriales > Geitlerinemataceae > RDYZ01. Next base: position 977 of record JAAUPN010000004.1, on the reverse strand, counting down.
AACCCTCAGCTTACTTTTTTAGGTCATGAATCCTCAAAATATTCCGAAAGTCAAACACAGAAGATTCAGTTACATTTAGAAGCAGCCTCAGATTTAGTCAAACAACATAAATTTGATCTAGCCCTTCCTATTTTAAACCGTCTTACTAGTAAATATCCAGACTGTTTACAAGCTCGTGTAATGCGGGGTCGAGCTTTTTATGAACTGGGAAAATACGATGCGGCAATTACTGATTTTGACTATGTAATTCAGCAAGAACCAAACCATATAGCAGCGCATCGTGATCGAGGTTTGGTTGAGTATGACCAACGTAATTATCTGGCGGTGATTGCCAGCTTATCGATCGTTATTGGTCATTTTCCCTCGGCTAAGTTGTTTAAAATACGCGGGAATGCCTACAAAGGACTGGGGCAAAATGACTCAGCGATCAGAGATTATTTAAGCGCAAAGAAGATCTACTCACGCCAAGGAGCAAAACATCAGGTTCGTCAGCTTGAAAAACAGATCGAGATTCTGTATCCTATGATTGAGCAGATCAATCCGGTTTACTCGCCAAAGAGTTCCATTAAGTTGCCAAAATGGCAACTTCCAGCAAACGAGAAACAGTCCTTTCCGTTTGAGCAAGGTCGGGCGAAGGATAAAAAATGCCTGTTGCAATTACTCGATGGTGATCGTCAAAAAGCCAATCGCCTGCTTGAATTGGCGCGTAGCCAGCATCCGAATCGCTCAATTCACTGGTATTTTGAAAAAGCGCTGTATGACCTTAAACGTGATCGAAGTTGAATGTGAGTAAAGTATTGAATTTTGACGCGATTAACAGTTGAGCTAGCCGGATCAACATCTGGCATGGGTTCTGTCTAATGTAACGTGAGTTCGGGATAAGAAACCTTTGCGTTCAGGGCTTTTCCCTACGGTGTATACACATCTCTGATCTACCCGACACCAGCTTGCTCTCTCCTCAAACTCCCTCTCCCAGC
>JAAUPN010000268.1 GCA_012033105.1 Coleofasciculaceae cyanobacterium RL_1_1 | reverse complement strand
GATTTCGGGAGCGCAGTGGTTGTCGGAGTCGGTCAACCCTATGCTGAGGCTACGTTGTGCTTATCTCAACGGGAACCTCACCGCTGCCTGAGTATTCTTGCTCCTTACCTTAATGAGATGCTCCCTGCAGACCAGCATGTTCAGGCTGTACTGGATGTGATCAGACATCAAAAAATGCCTGTATCCATTCAGCCTACTCCTCTCAGTCATGGATTAGCTCCCGTTTTGGTTGTTCCACGGATTTTTGAGCCTCAATTGTGTCAAGCATTGATGCAGTATTATCAGGAAAAGGGGGGCAGTGAGTCGGGTTTTATGCGCGAAGTCAACGGAAAAACCGTAGGGATTAATGACCCTAATCGCAAACGTCGATATGACTGTGAAATTACCCATGAAATGCTGAAAGATGCCTGTATGCATCGGATTCATGATCGGCTAGCTCCTGAAATTCAAAAGGCATTTCAATTCAAAGCAACCCGCATCGAACGTTATATTGTCGCCTGTTACGATAGTACGACCGGCGGATATTTCAAGTCTCACCGAGATAATACGACGAAAGGAACCGCGCACCGAAAATTTGCAGTTTCTCTCAACCTGAATACGGGAGAATATACCGGCGGATGCTTAAGATTCCCTGAATTCGGGCCACAGGAGTACACGGCTCCAGCCGGTGGAGCGGTGGTGTTTTCCTGTTCCTTACTGCACGAAGCGACACCGATAACCTCTGGGGTGCGCTATGTTTTTTTGCCCTTTCTCTATGATGATCACGCTGCTGAGATCAGACAAAAGAATAAACATCATATTGCCTGATCTAGATCAATTTAGGAGCGCCATAAAATCTCGTTAGGGCTGACGCTACGTACCAAGGCCAAAGCTTGCCCGGAGGACGTTTCCGTGATTAACGTCGCCTGAATGGCCTCGACCTGAAAATCCGCCGTACGGATCGTGCCTGGTGGGTAAGGGCCAGCGGGGTCGAAATCGCGCCGATCGCCAATCACCAAATAGCGTTCCGTCAGGGTCACAGCGCTCGGGTCGAGACGATCGGGAAGTTGCAGGCGATCGTTTTGGGCGGGGTTGTAATCCAGAATGATATCCACCGGGATTTCATCCACCATCAGAACCAGATCTTGGTCTTGAGAGTTCAGTGGAGAGGCGCGACCGATGGTGAGATTGGCCGGTGCATCACCGACTCGCAGGACAAACGTGTCCGCACCGTCGCCACCCCAGAGGCGATCGAGACCGCGATCTCCGGCGAGGACATCATCGCCCGCTTCGCCGGTCAAGATATCCGCGCCCTGACCACCCCAGAGTGTATCGTTACCCGATCCACCGTAGAGATAATCGTCATGTTGGTTACCGATCAGCCGATCGTTACCATCGCCACCTTCAAGATAGTCACGATCCCGACCACCAATGAGGATATCGTTACCAGAACGACCCCGCAGATAGTCACCGCCGCTATTACCGTAAAGAATGTCATCCAGGCTAGAGCCGACCACATAGTCGTTTCCAGCCAAGGCACGAACGCCATCGGTGTAGCGGATGGTGATGTCGTTGCTCAGAAGGATGCGATCGCCTGCTTGCACGTCTCGGCTCAAATCCAACAGGCGACCGGACTGTTGACTAACGAAATCCGTCGTGAGATTGATGGTTTGGAGGGTGGAATCGAGGTCAGTTCCGGTTAGTAAGATGGACTCGAAGGATTCGGGCAGTGAATCAGAGGAGGAAAGCATAACATTTCACCGAATAACAAGGATTGAACGATGGTTGGGAAGCTGTTTGCAAGCGGGTATATCTAGATTGAGTGTAGGGGGATGCTGACAAATTCCTCAAGAAAACACCTAAAGCCTGGGCTAAACTCAGGGCTGCACTTAAGGTGAGCGAGAAAGCACGTCTGCCCTGTCTCCATACCGGTTACCACGATCCTCAAAGGTCGCTTTCAGGCGTTGGTAACATCTTTCAGGAGCCGATCGAGTCGTTAGACATTACCCATCCGCTCAGAGTTTGCACCGATTTGCAGCTTTCACCTTCGACCCGATCGACATCATGCGCCTCGAACAACTCCAAGCTTTTCTCTCCGTCGCTGAAACCGGTAGCTTCCAAAAAGCCGCTCGTCTTCAGCGGGTGACCCAATCAACGATTAGTCGGCAGGTGCGATCGCTCGAAGATTCGGTAGGCATGGAACTGCTACACCGAACGACTCCAGCGCGGCTTACGGTCGCTGGCGAACGGTTGTTTCCCCGCGCCCGCAAGATTTGTGATGAATGGTCAAAGGGTTTACAGGAAATTGCCGATCTGGTGGGTGGTAAACAGGCCGAGCTTTGCATCGCGGCGATTCATTCGGTCTGCTCGCATTTTTGCCGACGGTGCTTCAGCAGTTTCATGCAGATTACGCCAATGTGCAGCTTCGTGTAACGTCTCTGGGTAGCGATCGTGCCTTGAAAGTGTTGCGTGATGGGCTGGTGGATCTGGCGGTGGTGATGAATAATCCCTTGCTGACGGCGAGTGCGGATCTGGCGATCGAGCCGCTCTACGAGGAATCGGTGGTGGTGTTAATGGCGGCCAATCATCCCTTAACCGATTACGTTTCCATTCCAAAAGAACGTTTGGCGCATTACGATCACATCATTTTTAAAGATGGTTACGGGATGCAACGCCTCGTGCAGGAAGTCTTTGCAAGGGAAGGGATTGAACTGCGTGCCATCCTCGAACTCAATACCCTTGATGCTTTCCGGGGTGTCGTGCGTCAAAGTGATGCGATCGCCATTTTGCCTGTCTCTGCAACCCTCGAAGCCTACGATGATCCGACCCTGACCGTTCGTCCGATCGCCTCCTCCAACCTGCTCGAACCGAGCCTCACCCGCCAAGTCATTCTCGTCACGACCGTCGATCGCCTCTTGATTCCACCGGTACGAGACTTTTACCACCTGGTGCGCCAGCACATCCCCCAACTCGCCACCGATCGCCTTGCCGATTTACCCACACACAATGTTCAAGCACTCAGTCATCTCAAATTAACCCAAATGGCGATCGAACCCTGACCAATCCCCCGGCACTTCTTCACCTCAATGCCTGTTAACAGCCTGCGAACACTGCACACTAGAAAGCGGTCAGGCCACTTTTTTCTATCCGCTATGAGTCACGCCTTCCGCACGCTCCTCAAAAAAATCGCCAGTGGCCCCCACACCGGTAAACACCTGACCCGCAACGAAGCCGAATCGGCCATGATGATGGTGTTACAGGCCGAGGCCACCCCCGCGCAAATCGGTGGTTTTATCGTGCACACCGCATGAAACGACCGGTTCCCGAGGAACTGGCCGGAATCCTGGATGCCTACGATCGCCTCAGTGAGCTTATTCCAGCGCTCGACACACGCACACCCGAGGCCGTCGCCACTCCCCTGCCGATCGTGCTGGGTTGTCCCTACGATGGTCGCGCCCGGACTGCGCCCGTAACACCGATCGTGGCGTTACTGCTGGCGAATGCGGGTATACCGGTGCTGCTGCATGGCGGAGATCGGATGCCGACCAAGCATGGGCTGCCGATGGTGGAAATTTGGCAGGCGCTGGGGATCGATTGGACGGGTTGCGGGGTCACCCGTTTGCATAACGCGCTTGATCGCGCCCAGCTCGCCTTTGCCTACACGCCGTTGATTTTTCCCGCAACGGTCGCCGTGGCAGACTACCGCGATCAAGTCGGTAAACGTCCACCCCTCGCGACGATCGAGCTGATGTGGTCACCCTATGATGGATCGGTGCGACCCGTCTGCGGGTTTGTACATCCGCCAACGGAAGCCTTTATGCAAGGGGCGTTTGCCCTGCGCGGTCAGCCGGAGTTTATGGCGGTGAAAGGTCTAGAAGGCAGTTGCGATCTACCCCGATCGCGGACGGCGATTATTGGTCGCTATCACGGAGATCAGCTAGAACGGTTGCACCTCCACGCGCGAGAATTTGATCTTGGGGGAATGGATACACCGCTGGATTCGGAAGCGGAGTATCTCGCTGATCTGGCGATGCTGGTCGCGGGGCGAATCGAAACCGATCGCGAGCGGGAATTGATGAAATCAGCGGTGTGGTCCGGTGGTGTGTTTCTCTGGCAGTACGGGGTCTGCGCCGATTTGGCAGCGGGAATCGCAGAAGCCCAGCAGGTGATCCAAAGCGGTCAATTAGCCCAGAAAATCACTGAAATCCAAGCGGTGTTGCGTGGTGGATAGCGAGGATGTATCAACGTTTCACGGTTGGGTCAACTCGCCGATCGCCCGCACATCGATCGACCCAACCCTGAGCAAAAACCCCATCTAAAACCACCGCTGCGAGGCCAAACGGCACACCGTTGATGATCATCAATCGACTGAACAACATCCCGATCGGCATCACCACACCCCATTCACCCGCGAACAGTCCATCCACGAGCCGACCCCAGATCCCATCCAGTTCGCCACTGGCGCGTAACCCCTCCCACTGACCCGCCGCCCGAGCGATCGCAAAGGCCGCGATCGCCCCCGTTGTCAGGTGAATGTCCAGCTCTTGACGCAGGGTATAGCGATAGGTCAAACCAAATACGCCGCCACAGAGCGCCGTTCCCAACCATACATCAAGCTGATCCCAGCCAAGTTTGCCCTGCGGCCAGATCCATTCCAGCAGTAAGCGTGCGACACAGAGGGCGATCGCTCCGATCACAGCAGCTTGAAGTGAGGCAATTCGATCGCGAGAAAACGTCAGCATGATGGCCTGTCAAGTGAAATGGATCGAGCGTGTCCGCAATCGCGAAGACTTCGATCGTGAAGACTTACGGGAATAGATCGGAAGCCTGAAAGCCCCGTGATTTCAATCCGGGGATGAAAGGCGACTCGTGCGGCTTTAGCCGCCTTTACTCAAGTGAGTAATGCTGATGATATGCTGGATGTATGTCTAAAGTCACCACAAAAGTCACCACAACACTAAAGCTAAAGTTCCATGACCTGAACCAAGTCAAGGCTGACTTATTTGCTGAAATGACGGCTGAATGCACGTCACTGGCAAATGAGTTGCTTAGTGTTCCGTTGGCTGAAC
>JAAUPN010000086.1 GCA_012033105.1 Coleofasciculaceae cyanobacterium RL_1_1 | reverse complement strand
GAGGTTGGTATCGAAAATATCGAAGTTGATACCAAAACCTTTTTCTACTTCGCTGCCAGCGTTAGCCAGCCACAAAAAAGTCTCCACGATCTTTATCCATATGACTTCACTGTTTAGTCTGGGCTAACGAGTGCAACGAGGCGCTCGTTAAAGACCCAACTCGCTATCGGCTGGCGAGTTCAGATCCTAGGAGCTTCTCTAGCATTTGACGACTAAGTGCATCAATTTGCTGTTCAAGAGAGGCAAAGGCATCTTGTTTTTGTTGCTCAATTTCTGCCGCAACGACTTCACGCTTACGAATGGCTTCCGCTTGTGCTTCTGCCAAGTTTTGCGCTGCAATTTTGCTTGCGGCGTCACGTGCTTCGGCCACGATCGACTGAGCTTGCTTGCGAGTTTGGGCAAGCTCCTGTTCATAGCGCTCGGTGAGTTGACGAACTTCAGCGAGACGATCCCGTGCCGCAGTGTCATTACCGCGCACATAATCATCCCGATCATCGATCGCCTTACCCAGTGGCTTATAGAACGTCGCGTTGAGGATGACAACTAGGATAAGAAACTGAACTGCCATGAGGGGAAGCGTGGCATCAAAATCGAATAATCCACCTTCTGCCTCAGCTAGGAATACCGTCCAATGCATTGGGTATTTAGCCTCCGTTTTTTATAAATAGGGACTAGGAACCGGCATCATGACATGCCACTAGCCCCTAAAATTCGACTGCTAAAACCTAGGCGAAGGGGTTAGCGAACAGCAGAACGAGTGCCACAACGAGACCATAGATGGTCAGTGCTTCCATAAACGCAAGGCTGAGGAGGAGCGTGCCACGGATTTTGCCTTCAGCTTCAGGCTGACGGGCAATACCTTCAACGGCTTGACCAGCGGCATTACCTTGACCAATACCAGGGCCGATTGCAGCGAGACCGATGGCGAGAGCAGCAGCGATAACCGAAGCAGCAGCAACTGTGGAATCCATTGATTTTCTCCTGAAAGATCGAATTAGAATTGAAGTGAGAATGTTTACATCCGTCGCGACACGTTCGTTAAACAAACGAGCACGGACATTTGTTGGTTGTCAGACTAGAGCGGGGGCTCTAATGATGGCCTTCCATTGCTCCGCCAATGTAGGCCGCAGCCAACGTGGCAAAGATGAGAGCCTGGATTGCACTCGTGAAGAGACCCAGAACCATCACAGGAAGAGGAACGAACAGCGGGACGAGGAATACCAACACGCCAACCACTAGTTCATCTGCCAAAATATTTCCAAAAAGACGGAAGCTTAGCGAAAGCGGCTTCGTGAAATCTTCGAGGATATTGATCGGCAGCAAAATTGGGGTGGGCTCAACATAGTGAGCGAAGTAGCTGAGTCCTTTTTTGCTGATTCCGGCATAAAAATAGGCCAGAGACGTTAGCAAGGATAAAGCTACGGTCGTATTGATATCGTTCGTGGGTGCTGCGAGCTCACCGCCTGGAATCTCAAAGAGTTTCCAAGGGACGAGTGCTCCCGACCAATTCGACACGAAAATGAATAAAAATAACGTACCGACAAACGGTACCCACGGGCGATACTCTTTTTCACCAATTTGTGTCTTTGCGAGATCGCGAATAAACTCCAGGCCAAATTCCATGAAGTTTTGCAATCCGCTCGGAACGCGCTGGATGCTTTGAGTTGCCAGAGTAGAAGCTACCACCAAAACGGCAATAACGAACCAAGAGGTGAGGAAAACCTGTCCGTGAAGTTTCAGGCCTCCAATTTCCCAGTACCAATGCTGGCCCACCTCTAGGCTTGCCAAGGTGGCAGCGCTGAGGTTATTGAACAGGTTCGACATCGCAGTTGCGAAACAGTTACAGCTTGTTTGAGCTAGGCTGCCAACTCTCACGCAGTCCGACAACGAGGCTATAGGCTAGCAACGCGATCTTGTACGTGATAAAACCGAGAAATACGGGAACGAGCTGGAGCCATTTGACTTGGGCGGCGACAACGATCAATCCCACAAAAATTGCGAGCCGAGAATTGCCTCCGGTGCTGGACGCACCTACACCAAGACGCTCGACACCTTTCGCTAGCATCCGCAGATACAAAACGCCGCAGAGCGATCCAATAAGATAGCTCCAGGCTGTACCAGAGGAGTACACAATCCAAGCCGTCGTGAAACCGAGGGCTGTGATTGCAGAGGTTAAAAGGTAGAGCGAACGCTTGAGGGTGTAGTACTCCTGCATCGACGAGGGGGTCGTAGATGCGGTGGACACAGCAGCAACAGAGTCGGTGCGGTTCGATCGGACGGGTTCGCTACGAAGCAACTGCTTGGGTAAGCGATGTTCGTCGTCGATCCGTCTAAACCGAGGCAGCGTGTCGTTAACTGTGATGTCCTCACCCAGAGGGTTTTGCATGGGATAACGCAATTCGTCGTTCTTGGGGATTTGTGCGGGGTGGCTTCTAAGCCGAAAACACGGGGTTTTCGTCTGCGAGAGCCGCATTTCAACGCACAAATGCTTCAGATGGCAGAAGGCTTAAGCACCCAAGCCAGGTGCAATAATATCACGCTGTGGTAACAATACTTAAAAGAATCCGCAAGCTTTGTAAAAGGCTTGAAAGTACTGTTATTCCTGGCATTTCATTTGTGGAAGTGGTGAGAAATGAACGGTAAAAAGACGAAGAAAATGTGGGGCGGAGGTGGCGCAAAAATCGGTAGGTTTTTACGTTTTCTATTTTCTATAAAGATTCCAGGAGGCTAAGGGACGAGTAGTACCAGTTGGCGCTTGACCAGCTCGCGAATTTGGTCGGGGGTGATTTGGATGTCGGTGAGGATGTCACCGATCGTCCGATCGCCGGGTTCGCACGCCTGCATAAAGCGAAATTCTGCATCGTCGAGCGTCACGATCTGATAGTCCAGGTCAAAGAGTGAGGGACTCGGCCAACCTTGGAGACAGGGGGACAGGGTTGGGGTCGCGCGGCGCAGGGTGTTGTCATCGCTCCAGTTGGTAGGCGAAAACGGTGGGCGGGCGAGGAAAAATTCGTAGTGGCTCAGTTCGGGGTCGAGGAGTTCGATCAGGCGGTAGCGATCGCGATCGCTCAGATCGGCGGCGCGGGCTTGGAGGTCGGGGTCGGAGCCAATCAGCCGATCGAGGTTCCAGTAGGAGGGGTTGGAGAAGCCGACGAATTCGAGTCCGGAGGCGTCGATTAGCTCGAACAGGGTTTCGATGTTGTAGTCGAATTCCTGGGGATGGACGTACATGTCGGCGAAGTTGGCGTCGCGATGGTTTTCCATCGACCAGCGCCGCTGATCTTCGGTGACGAGGCGATTGGTGTCGGGCAGGGCAGCGAAGAGTTTGCGTCCGATCACCACGCCGTCGGTATAGTCGCCGCGCCGGTCGCCTTGGAGTAGGGCGATCGCTTTTTGGGCAAGCAGAACTTCGCGGCGTCCGAGTTCGGAATAGACAAAGATATGAAAGAGACCACCGGGTGCGAGTTTTTTCGCGAGGGCTTGAATTCCGGCGATCGGGTCGGGGAGGTGGTGCAGGACACCGACGTTATTGATCAGGTCAAATTCGCCGTCGAGCTGATCAGCGTCGTAGAGACTGAGGTGATGAAATTCGGTGCGAGTGGCGTTTGAGCGGCGGCAGCGCTCGCGGGCTACTTCAAGGGTTCCGGGGCTGATATCGATCGCCGTGATCTGCGCTTCGGAGTTGAGGTGGCTGAGATATTCCGTGCTGACCCCGGAGCCGCACCCGGCGTCAAGAATGCGTACCGCTTGGCGATCAGGTCTGCGGTTGTAGCAAAAGTTATGGGCCGCTGTCCAGTTCCAGCGCCAGTTGTAGCCCGGAGGTGCTTCATCCAGCATGGGTTCCGGAGGGAATGGGTACGTGTTGTAAAGCGAGGCGACGGCGTTGGTGACCTGATCGCGATCGGGTTCAGGACGGCTCGGGTTAGGTGGAGTGGTTGGAGAATTCATAGCGCGGCGCGGATGGTCAACAGGGCAGATACAGGACGTTGATCTTACAAGGTTTGCGACGATTTCCCGTCCGATGCAGGGCTGTCGATCGCCCTAAACAGCGCTCAATTATGTCGCGTAAAGTTACAAAACTTTTCGTTTTCTCATAACGATTGCGGGAATCCAGGTATGATTCGGCCAACTGAGGTCTTAAACGAGAGACTGTCGCGACGGCATTTTAAAGATATTTCTTCTCTTAATTGCACACGCTTAATAGAACTGAAACGTTTACCGCCGAACAACAGTACTAGGATCGGACGTTGGTGATTTCACCAATACTCCGAATCCCCTCTGCCTCCTGTCGTTTTTAATACAGAAGTAGCGAATGAGTGTTAAGGCTAGTGGTGGCACGTCTGTCGTGCGCCAGCAAATTTTCAGAACCGTTCCCGTATCAACGATCTCCCAAGCCGAGCAGCAAGACCGTTATCTTGGTGCCAGCGAACTAACCGATCTCGATACGTTTTTTCAATCCGGTGTTAAGCGCGTTGAAATCGCTCAAATCCTGACCCTAAAGTCGGATTTGATTGTCTCGCGTGCGGCCAACCGTATCTTTACGGGGGGATCACCCCTGAGTTTTGCGGAGCGGCCTGCGCCTGAAGTTCAGATGGCTATGGCCGGTGCGACGCAACTAACGGCAGTGACCTACACCGATGCTGATGGTGGGGGGGGATACTCGGCGGACTCAAAGCCTTGTTTACCGCTCCGGGTTCTGGTGCGATTCCTGCCGGTTTTCGCCCGATTAGCGTCAGTAGCTATGGCCCACGCAATATGACCAAGTCGCTACGCGACATGAGTTGGTTTTTGCGGTATGTCACCTATGCGATCGTGGCGGGTGATCCGAATATTATTTCGGTGAACGTCCGGGGTCTACGCGAGATCATCGAGCGAGCCTGCTCGACCCCGGCAACGATCGTCGCGATTCAAACCATGCGCCAAGCGTCGATCGCCTACTTCCGCGATGATGCCGACGCTCGGGAGATTGTCGGTACATACTTTGATGTCCTCCTCACGGAATTCAAAGCGCCGACTCCCTCAAACAAGCAGCGTCAGCGTCCGACCACGGATCAGCAGGGACTCGAACTACCGCAAATCTATGCGGAAGCTTCGGAGCGTCGCCCGAAATACGTGATGAAGCCCGGACTCTCGGGCGTTGAGAAAACGAAACGATCAAAGCGGCTTACCGCCAGATCTTTGAGCGCGATATTTTGCGGGCTTACAGCCAAGGTGTTTCTGACCTCGAATCGAAGGTCAAGAACAGCGAAATCTCGATGAAAGAGTTTGTTCGCCGCATCTGCAAATCACCGCTGTATCGGAAGCAATTCTTCGAGCCGTTTATTAACAGCCGCGCTCTCGAACTGGCTTTCCGTCACATCTTGGGTCGTGCGCCCAGCTCGCGTGAGGAAGTCCAGAAGTACTTCTCGATCGTCTCCGAGGGGGGTCTACCAAAATTGGTAGATGCTCTGGTCGATTCGCAAGAATACGCGGATTATTTCGGTGAAGAAACCGTTCCCTACAAGCGCGGTTTTGGTCAAGAGGCGCAAGAATGCCGCAACTGGGGCGCTCAGTTTGACCTGTTCAACTACAGCGCACCGTTCCGCAAAGTTCCGCAATTCATCACGCTATTCGCCAGCTACGAGCAACCGCTGGCCGATCAACACCCCTACGGTACGGGTAACGATCCGCTGGAAATCCAGTTCGGCGCAATCTTCCCGAAAGAAACGCGCACCCCAAGCAGCGCTCCGGCTCCGTTCAACAAAGACACGCGCCGCATCCTGATCCGCAACGGTGCGGGTATCGATAACCAACTCAGCAATCCGGCGGCACGTCCCAAGGCTCCGGGTTCGCTCGGCCCCAAGGTGTTCAAGCTCGACCAAGTGCCGAGTACGATCTCGCGATCGTCAGGTAACACCAGCATTCGCTACTCGGAAAGCTCGACCCAAGTGGTCATCCGTGCCGCTTACCGTCAGGTGTTTGGCCGTGATGTCTACGAAGGTCAAGGTCTGAAGGTTGAAGAAATTCGTCTGGAAAATGGCGAAATTTCGGTACGCGAATTTATTCGTGCTTTGGCAAAATCCAGCGCCTTCCGCGATCAAGCCTGGACATCGCTCTACGTCTGTAAAGCGATCGAATTCATGCATCGCCGCCTGATCGGTCGTCCGACCTATGGCCGTAACGAGATGAACGCTTACTTCGACCTCGCGTCGAAACAAGGCTTCTATGCCCTCGTTGATGCCATGATCGACAGCCTCGAATACTGCGAATCCTTCGGTGAAGACACCGTGCCGTACGAGCGCTACGTGACGCCTGCGGGACAAGCGAAACGATCGCTACGTGCCGGTTCGATCGGCAGCACCGGCAAACTCACCAAACCAGAGGTCACGCCGCGCTTCATTGAGCTAGGCACGCCGTCGGGCAGTCTGCGCACGGCTCCTGATACATCGATGCGCATCACCCAAGGTGTCAGCAAGCAACGCGAGCAAACCAAGGTGTTCAAGCTGACGAGTCACCATGACGAGCAGCAACTGCAAAGTGTGGTGAAAGCGGCTTATCGCCAGGTATTTGAGCGCGATATTGAGCCTTACGTGGTCAAGGTCGAGTTCACCGAGCTGGAAAGCAAACTACGCAACGGCGAGATCACCGTGAAGGAATTCATCGAATCTCTGGGTGCGTCGGAGCTGTACATCCGTGAGTTCTACACGCCGTATCCGAACACGAAGGCGATCGAACTCGGTACGAAGCACTTCCTCGGTCGTGCGCCGATTAACCAAGCCGAAATCCGGAAGTACAACCAAATCCTGGCAACGAACGGTATTCGTAGCTTTGTTAGCGCGATGGTGTCCTCCACGGAGTATGCCCAAGTCTTCGGTGAAGATGTGGTTCCCTATCGTCGTTTTCCGACGCTTCCGGCGACCAACTTCCCGAACACGGAGCGTCTGTACAACCAGCTCACGAAACAAACGGAAAACATTAGCAATCCGAGTTTCGAGCCGGTAACGGGCTACTACAGCATCAACAGCTAACATCGCGAGGCGCCCCCCCCTTGATGTGGTGTTGCTTGCTGTGGTGTTTTACCTGGGTTAACACCTGAGTAAATCGCTCAAAGAGAGACCTCGTACTTATTTGAGGGGTCTCTCCCCCCTAGGCAAAACGGACAAATCCATCTAGGGTAATCTCAGTGACATAACGCTAAAAACCGTTTAAAGATTTTTGGGCGTTTGCCATCAAGGTGCATCTGGAAGAATTGGTGAAGCGAGGAGCTTGTCTCCTCGTTTTTTATTGTCTATTGGTCAGATTGTTGATCTGTCAGATTGTCAAAAATTTAGATTGATGTTTGCACAAGTCTGATTTCCCAAGCAGTAGAATCAACAGACGAATAGTGTTTGGTCTGGGAACTCGATTCATGGCGGAATTTCAACAGCGAATGGTACAGCTTCGTCAGCAGCTTAACGACGCAAGCTATGCCTACTATGTCTTGGATACGCCGACCCTGGCTGATACGGTCTACGATCGCCTCTACCGCGAGCTAGAGGATCTCGAAGCCCAGCATCCGGAACTCATTACGCCCGATAGCCCGACCCAGCGCGTGGGCGATCGACCTTCACAACAATTTGAGTCGGTTCGCCACGATGTGCCGCTCTACAGCTTGGAGAATGCCTTTGATCAGCGTGAGTTTGCCGCCTGGGAAGCCCGCTGGCAACGACAGATCCAGGCGGAAATCGGTGAAATTCCAGACTATGCCTACGTTTGCGAGCTAAAAATCGACGGATCGGCGATCGCGCTGACCTACAAAGATGGATTGCTCGTGCGTGGTTTGACACGCGGCGATGGCACGATCGGCGAAGAGATTACGTCCAACATCAAAACCATTCGCTCAATTCCGTTACGGCTACGTGACGAGAATCCACCGCCAACGGTAGAAGTACGCGGTGAAGCGTTTTTACCGATCGCCATGTTTGACGCGATTAACCGCGATCGGGTCACGCGAGACGAAGCCGCCTTTGCCAATCCGCGTAATGCCGCTGCCGGAACCCTACGCCAGCTCGACCCGCGCATTGTCGCCGATCGACAACTCTCGTTCTTTGGCTACACCCTGCATCTACCCGATACCCCCCGAGAGCATCAACCCTCAACCCAGTCCGCAGCGTTGCAGCAGCTTGAACAGTGGGGCTTTCAGGTCAATCCGAACCGGTGCTGCTGCCAGAGTGCCGCCGAGGTCGCCGCCTACTATGATCGCTGGGATGACGATCGCCACCATTTGCCTTACATGACCGATGGCGTCGTCGTCAAACTCGACAGCGTCGCGCTCCAAACCCAGTTAGGCTTTACGCAAAAGTTTCCCCGCTGGGCGATCGCGCTGAAATATCCCGCTGAGGAAGTGCCAACGATTGTTCGGGCGATCGTGGTGCAGGTGGGACGAACCGGAGCGCTCACGCCGGTCGCCGAACTTGACCCGGTTACACTGGCCGGAACCACCGTTTCCCGTGCCACTTTACATAATGCGGATCGGATTGCCGAACTCGATTTACACGTCGGCGATACCGTCATTGTGCGTAAAGCAGGGGAAATTATTCCCGAAGTTGTGCGCGTGCTTGCGGATCTACGCCCGACGACCGCACGCGCCTATACGATGCCGCAGGCTTGCCCGGAGTGTGAATCACCGACCGTTAAACCCGAAGGTGAAGCCGTGACCCGCTGTATTAATAACCGTTGTCCGGCCATTTTGCGTGGCTCCCTCTCCCACTGGGCGAGCCGGGGGGCGATGGACATCGATGGTTTGGGGGAAAAACTGATCGAGCAATTGGTCGATCGCGGTTGGGTGACATCGATCGCCGATCTCTACCAGCGCTTAAATGTGAACTTGGTCACACAGATTGATCGCATGGGACGCAAATCAGCAACCAATCTCATCGCGGCGATCGAAGCCTCGAAGCAGCAACCCTGGGAGCGTTTGCTGTACGGCCTCGGCATTCGTCATGTGGGCAGCGTTAACGCCAAGGCGATCACCAATCGCTTTACCACCGTAGATCAGCTCACAGCGGCTAGCGCCGATGACATTGCAGAGGTCTACGGGGTTGGCACTGAAATTGCGACCTCGATCGTCGTCTGGTTTTCCCAAGCTGCCAATCGTCAGCTCATCACCCAGCTACGTCAAGCCGGACTACAGCTTCAGGCCGACCCGGAGGCGATCGCCAGCCTTGCCGGGACGCTTGCTGATCGCCCCCTCGCAGGAAAAACCTTCGTCCTAACGGGTACATTGCCCACCCTCAAACGCAATGAGGCCAAGGCCAAAATCGAGCGTGCAGGCGGCAAGATAACCAGCTCCGTCAGCAAAAAAACGGACTTTGTTGTTGCGGGCGAGGACGCTGGTTCTAAATTAGACAAGGCACAAACCCTGGGAATTACCGTCTTGACTGAAGCTGAGTTTCTTCAGAAGTTCGATTAACTTAACGTGAGTTCAGGTTAAGAGCGACGCAAAACCCACGCAAAACCCACGCAAAACCCACGTAACACAACCATCTTGGTTGTTGGCTTGGATTTCCGCCAATCAACAAGCTGGAAGCTTGGGTTACCTAAAATCACTGATCCCGAACTCACGTTAACTTAGGCGATCGTGGACGACCTCAAGCTCTTAATCGAAGGCCAATGTGGAAAACCAGTCCGTAAGCTCTGAAAGTTCGTCAAGCGTGCCGAGGAACACAGCTCCGAGAAGCATTCACGTCAAAAATAAGAAGCAAGTCTGAAACGCTTTGATGAACACAAGCGACATTCAAGGAAATCGTACGATCCGAACATTCAGGAATTTTACGTTTGTTTACATTGAGATACAATGTAAGGCAAGCTTAAAAACGATACCGTTATGAGTTCGTATAAGTAGAACAATTTAACGATGCAATCCAAGATTCAGGGCGTGGCTAAATTTGCGCACTGATCCACTGGAATTTCACTGTCATCAATACGGCGAGGTGGCAACGGTCATGAAAACAGCTCAAAGTTCTACCGACCTAGTCCGCACCTATCTGCGGGAAATTGGTCGGGTTCCACTTCTGACCCACGAAGAGGAAATTCTGTTTGGTAAGCAAGTTCAGCGCATGAATGCGCTTGAGCGTATTCGCGAGGAATTTATTGAGCAGCACGATCGCGAACCGAGTCGTGCAGAGTGGTCTCAGGCGGCGGATATCTCCGAGACCGTCCTACGACGTGAACTCAAGGCTGGCGAAGCTGCCAAGCGCAAGATGGTTGAGGCCAATCTACGGCTTGTGGTTTCTGTTGCGAAAAAATATATCAAGCGCAACGTCGATTTGCTCGATCTGATCCAGGAAGGGACGATCGGGATGCAGCGCGGTGTTGAAAAATTCGACCCGACGAAGGGCTACCGCTTCTCAACCTATGCATACTGGTGGATTCGTCAGGCCATCACCCGCGCGATCGCGGAAAAAGGCCGCACTATCCGTCTGCCGATCCACATCACGGAAAAGCTGAACAAGATCAAAAAAATTCAGCGTCAACTGACGCAGGAATACGGTCGTTCCGCAACTGTGACCGAAATTGCCGAGGAGATGAACCTCACTCCGAAGCAAATCCGCGAATATCTCGAACGATCGCGCCAGCCCCTTTCCCTCGATCTACGAGTCGGTGACAATCAAGACACAGAACTTGCGGATCTGTTGCAAGACGACGGCCCTTCCCCCGAAGATTTTGCCGTACAGTCTTCGCTCAAAACCGACCTGCAAAACCTGATGTCGGAATTAACCTCGCAGCAACAGGAAGTCTTGTCCCTGCGCTTCGGTTTACGAGATGGCAAGACGATGACCCTGGCGAAGATTGGCGATCGGCTCAACATTAGCCGCGAGCGCGTCCGCCAGATTGAACGTGAATCGCTCACCAAACTGCGTAAACGCAAACGCGATATTGGCGAATACCTTGCGAGTTAGCAACACGCGACTCCGAGATCAATCTGACAAAAAAAGCGGATGTCTTCACGACATCCGCTTTTTTTACGGTCAAAACCAATTTAATACTCGTTTAATATTCGGCTTCCTCCTGATATTCCGGCTGGTATTCTGGCTCCCGTTCTTTTTGGGGAATATTCACCTTCGGAGCGCGATAACGGGTGTCTTCCTGGTCTGACCAGGCATCATCTTCCAGGGATTCGTAAGGCGCTTCCTCGCGATAGGGCGCTTCGTAGGTCGGCTCGTTGTAGGTCGCTTGCTGTGCTTGATTAACGGGTCGATCATACTCAACGTAAACCGGTTCCGGTTCTGGAGCCGGACGATCGTACTCATCCTCCTCCCAGCGCGATTCGATCGGGGACTGCACCGGACGGCGGCGCTCATCGCGCACGGGTAAACCGCTGCCCAATTGGTTCTCCGGTCGAGCCGAGGGCGGGTAAAACTCTTCCTCGTTTTCGCGATCCCAGGGAGCAGCGCCGAGACCGAGACGCTCCATGACGCCCACGCTCAACTGCGTCAGGCGTTCTTCCGCCCCTTCAAATACGATTAAACGTTCCGGGCCACTGCTGACCACTTCTTCGATCGGCAGTTCATAGGTGCTTAAAATCTGTTCGGGAATCTGCGGCAGACCGATCGAAGCAATAATGACGGACACCAGCGAACCATCGCGAGCATCAAACTTAAAACCTCGAACCTTGCCGAGCAGCTCCCCCGTTTCCGTAATGACTTCGCTACCCGTTAGCGTGCTGTAGGCATCGATCTCCCAATCATCCTCGATCGCCGTATCGTCTTCCACCAAAATAACATCACCAATCTGGCGAATATTTTCCAGCGGCATAAACTTCGGAATACCCGATACCGCCAACAGGTTGCTGCGCATTCCCAGAGCAACCACTTCACGGCGATCGACATCAACCCATACCTGACTGACGACGCCCAGACGGCGACCCGAATCGCGGGTGATGACTTGCGTACCCAATAGATCGGAGCGTTGACGGATGTATTCAGAGGTCATTTCAGTGTGGAGTCCTACCAGTTAATCGCCGTGGAAAAGGGCAAATGAATTCGTCAGCCTTACCGGATTTAGCGTCGCTGCAATGGCACAGCCCAGCCAGTATAAACGAACGGTGTGTGTGCTCACGGTAAATACTGTCCAGTATCGCACGCAAGCTCAATTTGATCCGGACGGTTTGAGGTTGGGATTTTACCCCACGAGCCATAGCCCAAGAGGTCTGATGGAGTCTAGCCACCGCTGACGGGCGGAATCAGCACTACCTCATCGTGGGGGGCTAAGACGGTTGATGCTTCCACAAATTCGAGATTAATACCAAAGCGTGTTGTTGATCGCAAGGACTCAAGCTGTGGATGTTCGCGCACGCAGCGATCGAACACCTCCGAGACCACAGTTCCCACGGGAAAAGACCAAACGACTTCCGGTACACCGTAGACATCTTGGTACGTCGCAAAAAATTTAACGGTGATCGAGAGTGAAGCATCTACCATATTGGGTGAAATGAGTATTGCAGTTTCGTATTTATCCAAACGAATCCAAACCAATCCGAATCATGTCTCCCGGCCTGGATTATCCGAGAAACTCAGTTTTTAATCGCTCAAGCAAAGTACAGGATCGCGACGAACTAGAGCATTTTGTGGCAAACGAGATCCACGCAACAGTTGTCTGAATTTTACCAAGCGCGTCGTTTCAAGGTTGAGTGACTGACCCGGAAAGATCACAACAAAATGTCAATAAATCTCGAAAACCTATTGTGCTTTGAAACTTGCACGCTAAAATTTGAATAGCGTACTAAATGACCATTACTAGTTTATAGGAAAAAGATCATGGGACGAGGAGGAAAACGAATCGGAGCCGGACGTCCGAAGGGATCGGGAAAATATGGAGAGCCGACTAAGGCTATGCGGGTTCCGCAGAGTCTTGCCAATCAGCTAGAGCCGATCTTGAAAAACTGGCAAACCGTGGCTCACTCAGAAACAGAGCAATCCAATTTCTCCGATTCTGAGGCGATCTTGCAAACACTGCGGTTTAACTCGCCTGAGTCAAATGTCCAGGTATTAGCCCCATCCGTCGCTCAACTGATTCCACTCTACTCCCACAGTGTTGCCGCTGGTTTACCAGCTTCGGTGGATGAGGCGATCGAGGAAAAGCTAGATTTGAATGCCGCTTTAACCCGAGATCCGAGTCGTAGCTTTTGCGTTCGGGCAAACGGCGATTCGATGATCGATGCGGGCATTCAGGATGGTGATGTCATGCTGGTGGATACATCGATCGAGGCCAGCGATAACGATATTGTGATTGCTGTCGTCAACAGTGAGCTAACGGTGAAACGCTTGCGTCAGACGCCGGACAATCTGTGGTTACAGCCTGAGAATGTCAATTATCCGGCCATCATTGTGACGGAAGAAACCGATTTACGTGTATTGGGTGTGGTGACCTGCACGATTCACCAGTTCATGCGCCCAGCCTGATTTGGTGATGATTTGGTGATGATTTGATCGGCGATAGTTTGCTCAGAGACAGACGGATCTCGATTGATCGATTTTGCTATTGATCTCGGCCTAGGCCGAGATCGTTACCCTCTAGCCAAACGTTCCAAAAACGCCCGAATTTGGCTAAATTTGGCTAAATTTGCCTCAAGTTAAATTGCACCAGCATCGGTTTTGGCACGCTGCTGACGCTGCAACCAGTCTTTCCCAAGGCGAACAGTGATATCGGATTCCAGCACACCGGTACTCTCGACCACAACCTCACCAAAACCAATGGTTTGTCGTAGGCTTTCCGCCATTTGGATATCACCGTTTTGCGCAATAATCTGCGTGACGGCGAGCGGTTCGCTCCAGGGATAATCATCGTAGACATTGCGATATCCCGCATCGAGGAGCGATCCAATGAAGGATTGGACGGCTTCGGAGTCCTCTGTGGTGTCTTGAATGGCAACATTGGCGTAGCTCGGATCGGCCATCCAGGCTTCGCGGTTTTGCTGACCGCGCCCGAAGTGTTCGGCGACCATGGTGTCAATCCGATCGTAGTCGGGTAGCCAGTAGCTGGGCGCTACTGGTGTAGCGGGGGTGTTGAAGTTACCCGGTAGCATCAGCATTTGGGCATCGTCGCGCGAGATGTCTTTGGTGAAATTCAGTAGAGCGACGAGTTCTTCGATGCTGAGGTTTGTATCAAGATAGTCTTGAACGACGGAAAGAATTTTCGGCAGACGAACGAGGGTCATCGGCCCGATCGATTGTTCGATGAGCGATCGTAACAACATCTGTTGGCGTTGAATGCGGCCAATATCGCCGAGGTCGTCGTACCGGAAGCGCATAAATTGGATTGCTTGGTCACCATTCAAGCGCTGCTGACCGGCTTTGATGTCGATATAAAGATGCTGGGTGTTGTCGGTATACTTCATGTCCTTGGGAACATACACCTCCACGCCTCCCAAGGCATCGACCATCGCTTCGACGGCCATTAAGTTCACGCGCACATAGCGATCGATCCCCACGCCATCTAGCAGACGACTAACCGTACGAGCCGTTAGACCCGGTCCACCGAGATTATTGGCCTCGTTAATTTTCGTCTCACCAAGCCCCTCGACAAACGTTGCGGTATCCCGTGGGATTGAGAGCACTTTGATCTTGCCGGACTCAGGCTCAAAGCGCACGAGCAACATGCTATCCGACAAGCCATCGAGGGAATTCACCATCGGATCGTAGCCCGATTCTTCTAGCTCGCCGCCCAGTTCTGATCGCAATACTTTTGAGCCAATCACCAGTACATTGACCGGTCGCGTGAGGCGCGGCAGACTCATGCCACCGTTCGCAATTTCGGACTGATCGAAGGTGCCACGGTCTTCGGGTAAGAGGCGTGACTGAAGGAGCGAGGCACTCGATAGGGACATGGCGAGCAAGGCTCCAGCGGTTGCGGACAACAGTGCAACGCCGGTTAAGCCCAGACTGAGGCCAAACCAGGCGGGTAGATGTCTCCGCTGTGGAGAAGGTTGACCGGCGGTTCGGATGGCTTGGGTTGGCTTGGGGTTGTCGGTTTGGCTCGCTTCGATGTTGGCACGATGGGGGCTCGCTGGTCGATGGAATTGTGAGGGGGGTGAACGTGGAGAATGGAGCTAAGGTTGCGGGGTGCAAACCTAAGGGTCTGTTTTAGAATCAGGGTTTATTGAACCATAGCTCTCTGAGGTGAGACCGTCCAATTCCGGCGAACAGCGTTGAGATTGGGTGGTTCGGAGATCAAGGTCAGACATAGAGTGAGATCGAGGTTGTTGTGCTGCCTAACGAATTTTTGTTTTGTATTGTATCGATTTACATCAAGCGCAAATATAGCCGATCTCGGTGAGTCGGTGTGGATTTAAGCGTGTCTAGAGTTGGGGGGTGGTGATAGTCAGGGGAGTTTGCGGCTCAGGTCGCTGAGTCCAGGGAGTTGAAGCGATCGCCGCTGCCAGATGCGCACCATTAATCCCATTTCGATCAAAATGTAGCTACTCGTCCAGAGGCTACTCAAAATTAACAGGGACACGCCGTAGGATTGCGCATGATTCGCGCCAAATTCGGTGAGGAGGTGACCGGCGATCCAAATCAGTCCGAGGGTGACACTCAAACGACTGGCATCTCGCTGAGTCTTGGATAGGGTGTTGGGTTTGGATCGATAACGGTAGAGTGTCCACCACGCTGGAAAAATCCGAAGATGGGCAGTAGATAGAGGTAGAGCGATCGACGTTCTGAGTCCATGAATGTTATGTCTAGTATCACGTCAAAGGTCGCGGCAGGAGCGGGGACAGCGGGGATGGAGGGGTGTAAGTGTGGTGCGGTGTACGGCTCCGGCTGTTTTAGATGGGGGGAGTGGGAAAGGTGATGGTGAATGTGGTGCCGATGTCTGGGGTTGAGTGACAGGAGAGTTGGCCGTTGTGGCGATCGACGACGATTTGATAGCAGATGGAAAGTCCGAGGCCGGTGCCTTTGCCGATTTGTTTGGTAGTGTAAAACGGGTCAAAGATACGTTCTCGAATGTGGTCAGGGATGCCGCCGCCGTTGTCGGTGACGGTGATCGTGACGCAATCGACGTCGATGGATGTTGCGATTTCGATTTGGCCGGTGGTATCGGTTTTACCAAGGCTACGATCGCGACTGAGCTGAGATTCGATCGCATCGATCGCATTGGCGATCAGATTCATGAATACTTGGTTGAGTGGGCCAATGTAGCAGTTGATGGGTGGTAGGTCGCCATACTGTCGAACAATCGTGATCTCGGGGTGATCGGCGGTGGCGCGTAGGCGGCTTTGTAGGATTGTGAGGGTTGCGTCAATGTTGGCGTGTAGATCGACTCGCTTACGT
>JAAUPN010000267.1 GCA_012033105.1 Coleofasciculaceae cyanobacterium RL_1_1 | reverse complement strand
TGAGCAGACCGTGATTCTGCAAAATCGCCGCTTTCGCCGTGCCGAGGGTCTGGCCGATGCGCTGGCCTTCACTGGGGTCGAGGACAACGCCGGTGTAGTCATCAAACAGGACGTGATCATCGTAGAACGAGCAGGCGTCTTGGGTGAGAGGGTCGAGTTTTCGACCGAGAGTAGACCAGGTTTTGCCGTAGATCGAGTGGGTGTGGGCGGCGGCAATGACATCGGGGCGGGCGGCGTGGATTTGGGAGTGGATGGCGAAGGTGGCGGCGTTGATCGGGCGATCGCCATTGAGAATATCGCCGTTCGCGCTGACCAAGATCAAATCGGACACGCGAATCTGACCGAAGTGCATCCCGAAAGGGTTGACCCAAAAGCTTTCGGGATCTTCGGGGTCGCGGGCAGTGATGTGTCCGGCGACGCCTTCATCGAAGCCGTAGCGGGCGAACAGCCGAAACGCTGCGGCGAGACGTTGCTTGCGGTGGTGTCGTTCGTCGGCGGGGCGATCGAACTGTGGCGGCTGGGGTAGATTTTTGGGGATGAGTGGTTGGCTCAACATCATCTTTAACCAATCAGGCTGGCCGGAACAAGCAGGATGCTTGTGTTACGTGTTCAGTCTAAATATCCAGATCGACCAGATTGAGTTTCGGCCCTTCGGTTTCGATGAACTCACGACGCGGTGCAACTTTATCGCCCATCAACACCGTAAAGATCCGATCGGCCTCTACCGCATCCTCAATTTCCACCCGCTTCATCATCCGCGTTTCCGGGTTCATCGTGGTATCCCAAAGCTGCTGCGGCATCATTTCGCCGAGACCTTTGAAGCGCTGAATGTTGTAGTTGGCGTTATCCGGAAACTCGTTTTGAACGAGGCTGGTTAACTCACGATCGCTGTAGCAATAGTAATGGTTGCGACCTCGCTCAACTTTGTAGAGCGGCGGGCAGGCGATGTAGATATGTCCGCGATCGACCAAATCCCGCTGATAACGATAGAAGAACGTCAGCAGCAGCGTCCGGATGTGAGCGCCATCGACATCCGCGTCCGTCATGATCACCACACGGTGATAGCGCAACTGTTCAACATCGAACTCTTCGCCTTTAATGCCGAGACCGAGCGCCGTGATCAGCGATTGGATTTCGTTATTTTTGTAAATCTTGGCGTCATCGGTTTTCTCAATGTTGAGGATCTTGCCACGTAGGGGCAAAATCGCCTGGAAACGCCGATCGCGTCCCTGTTTCGCCGAACCGCCCGCACTATCACCCTCGACGAGGAAAATCTCCGACTCGGTGGGATCTTTCGTACTGCAATCCGCCAACTTACCCGGTAGCGTGGACGACTCCAGTACCGACTTACGGCGCACCAATTCCCGCGCCCGTCGTGCCGCTTCCGCCGCATTAAACGCCTGGATCGCCTTTTCGAGAATCGTATCGGCGACCTGCGGATGAAATTCGAGATACTCCGTCAGCACCTCGCCGACCAGCGAATCAACGATGCCACGAACCTCGGTGTTACCCAGCTTCGTTTTGGTCTGACCCTCAAATTCAGGATCGGGAACCTTGACGGACAGCACCGCCGTTAGACCCTCGCGGATATTCTCGCCGCCCAGGTTCGGCGTCCCATCCTTGAGCTTGTTACGCTTACGAGCGACCGAGTTCATCGTCCGCGTTAACACGGTCTTCAACCCTTCGAGGTGAGTTCCACCATCGATCGTCCGAATGTTGTTCGCAAAACCGAGAATATTATCGCTAAAGGCATCGATCGACCATTGCAGCGCCGCCTCGACCTGTACATCGTTGCGCTCGGAATTGATATAGATAATTTCGTCGTGTAGCGCGTCTTTATCGCGGTTCATGTACTCCACGTACTCGCGAATTCCGCCTTCGTAGTGATAAGTCTCTACCCGTGGCTCGTCACTTTTCAGCAGTGCAAGACGCAAATCCCGGAAGGTAATTTGGATATTGGCATTGAGATACGCCAGTTCGCGAAGTCGCCCCGAGAGAATGCCGTATTCAAACTCGATCCCCGTCGAAAAAATCTCCGTATCCGGCAAAAAGCAAACGCGTGTACCCTGTTGGGTCGGATCATCACTCGTCGTAATCTTCAGCTCACCTTGAGGCTTGCCCCGTTCGTAGCGCTGTACGTGGGTATTGCCTTCGCGCCAGACCGTGACTTCCACCCATTCCGACAGCGCATTGACAACCGAGACCCCGACACCGTGGAGACCGCCCGACACCTTATAGCCGCCGCCGCCAAATTTGCCGCCTGCGTGCAAAACCGTCATGACGGTTTCGAGGGCAGATTTACCGGTTTTGGAGTGAATGCCCGTCGGGATACCGCGTCCGTTGTCAGTGACGCTAACGGAACCATCAACATTGAGATCAATGTCGATGGTTGAACAATGTCCAGCCAGGGCTTCATCGATCGAGTTATCGACCACTTCATAGACCAGGTGGTGCAAACCGCGCGGTCCGGTCGAGCCGATGTACATCCCCGGTCGCTTACGGACGGCTTCTAAGCCTTCGAGGACTTGAATCTGGTCAGCGCCATAGCTGGTGCTCATACATTTCTCCTTGGTGCGGCATTAACGCGGCGTTAAGCCATAGGCTCGCGTTAGTTCCGAGCAAAAACACCTAAAGCCTAACATGAAACGCCCCTAGGCGATTTTAGGGACGTTTCGCGAGAGATTCGTTTTGGGGTTGCATCCCTACTGTTTTTGTGCTTTGGGTCTTGAGGGGTTCGTTCAGGGCTGGCGAGGATGGGGTAAATCGCGTGTGGAAGGTGTGGAGCGATCGCGACAACGTTGGATTCGTCGCTGTGCGGGGTCTGCGGTGTGGTTGCAGGGTCATGGTGAACGGTCTTCGTTCGGAGTTTTGCTGTAGGTTCAATACAGTTCTTTTTCTTTTTGACCTTTTGATGGGTCGATTTTAAACGGCATGGAGCTTCCTCCCCTCAACGAAACCAGCTCGCCCCTTGCAAATGGTTCGGTGGATGCACCGGGAAAGAGCGCCGACCTCGCGGCAATACCAACGTCCGATGTCGCCACCGTCGCGCCTCAGCCGGTGGTGTCATTCTTGACGATCGCGCCGTTTTTCTTTTGGGGGACAGCGATGGTGGCGATGAAGGGTGTGATGCCCCATACAACGCCGCTGTTTGTGGCGGGGTTTCGTCTCGTTCCGGCGGGTTTGCTGGTGTTGATGGCAGCGGCGATCGCCGGTCGGCCACAACCGCAGGGCTGGAAAGCCTGGGGTTGGATTGCCCTATTTGCGGCGATCGATGCGATGTTGTTTCAGGGTTTTTGGCGGAGGGGTTGGAGCGTACGGGGGCGGGTATTGGATCGGTGACGATCGACTCGCAGCCGTTGATTGTGGCGGTGCTGTCCTGTGTGCTGTTTCGTGAGCGGATTGGCTGGATTGGTTGGCTCGGGTTGGCGATCGGCGTGGTCGGCATTGCGGCGATCGGTTTGCCGATCGAATGGCTAGCCGTTCATGCGGCGCGGTTTGGCAATTGGGCGGCGACACTAACCGGTGTCGTGGATGCGACCACGGCGGAGATTCAAGCCGAGATTCAGAATGAACTGGTGTTTGGTGTTGGGGAGGGGTTGATGTTGCTGGCGTCGCTATCGATGGCGATCGGCACGGTGATGATGCCGAAAGTGTCCGAGCATGTGGATTCTCTGGTTGCTACGGGTTGGCACATGATTTTGGGCGGTGTACCCTTATTTGTCCTGTCGGCTTCGGTCGAAACTCAACAGTGGCAAAATCTCTTGCCTGCGGAATGGGCGGCATTAATTTACACCACAATTTTCGGTAGCGCGATCGCCTACGGTTTATTTTTCTACTTCGCCGCACGCCAAAACCTGATCAGCCTCAGTTCGCTCACCTTTTTAACGCCTGTGTTTGCTCTGATGTTTGGCTATCTTCTCCTGTCGGAAACCCTGACGCTACAGCAGTGGTGCGGGGTGGGCTTAACACTGGTAGGGGTCTATGTCATTGGAAAACGCCACGATTTTGGTACTGCGATCGAGTTGGACACCACTACAAGCAATGATGCGGTTACACTTCCCCTCGATGCTCCCCCAGAGTCTTAGCGCGGAACAAGCGTCATCACGCCCTAGTCTCTGGACAAACTCACCGGCTAGATTCATCTAGATAGTAGATAGATTCACTGGGATTCCTTCGTAATCGTCGCAATATCCCGGAGTTTTCCGAGTCGCCGCCGTAAACCTCTGAGCCAGCGACTATAGTAGGGATACTCTGCTCCCGCGCTGTCGAATCGAACCTTCTCACGACCTCATGCGTAGTCTGTCCTACTCGTTTTTACGATCGCGTGTGCTGTGGCGTCTTCTCGCTATAGCGGGAATTTTTGCACTTCCGACACCAAGCCTGGGAAGTCCTCGATTTATCCCCGAGATCAGAACCACTCAAGCCCACGAATTTTCGATCGCTCAAGCTGAAGCCGGTACAGAAGAAACCCTCAACCCCAGTGATGAAGCCACCGAAAACACTCCAGACACGACAGAGGACACACGCGATTTACAGCTCGGCGACACCGATCCCCGTGTTCTCGAAATCCAACGCCTGTTAGCTCTCAGCGGTCATTACGAAGGTGAACCCACCGGAATTTTTGATATTTCAACCGATCTAGCGGTCAGCCGATTTCAGGAATCCCACAACCTGGACGCAAATGGGATTGTTGACCGCGTTACCTGGGAACGCCTGCAATTACTCGATTCATCATCCAGCGGGTCAGAGACAGACAACCCGTCTGCGTCGTCAACAATTGAAGAGCCAAAGGATACAAGCTCTCGCCCAGAGGCAGGATCGGGAAGCTTTAGCAAACTCATGCTGTGGCTGAGTCTGCTGATTGTGACGATCGGTGTGGTGGGGATGGTGTTTTACTGGCTGCTACGCCTGTTTGAAGGAGGCGAGCCAGAGGCCGATACGGGAGATTTTGACGAATTTACGCCCGAGATATCAGAGCTTGCCCTTGATCCGCTTGATCCGCTTGGTGGAGAACTCGCCCAACAGGCCGCAGAGCAAGCCGCCGCAGAGCAAGCCGATCGTGATAGTTCCGGCCTGATCTCGCACCCGAT
>JAAUPN010000085.1 GCA_012033105.1 Coleofasciculaceae cyanobacterium RL_1_1 | reverse complement strand
CGCCGGTTCCGTACGGGGTCATGGCAAACGGTCAGCGCGATCAGTGGTTCTAGCGATCGGGAGGTCATTCCAGCACTAGAAGCCAGCCTCGCAAACTACCAGGGTGAGTACGTGCGCGTCATCGGTATCGATCCGAAGGCGAAACGTCGCGTCCTTGAAGCGATCGTCCAGCGTCCTTAAAGTACCGCCACGTCTCCTCGCAAAATCCGCTCTCGGCGTAACGCTGCTGTATTGGATCGCCCTGAGTGTCCAATACCCTCTAGCTTTTGGGATGAGATTTACATCTACTTTCTCAAAAGCTCTGCTCAGAGCGGGTTTTCGTCTTTTCTCCCCACGACTCATGCCCGAGCGATCGCCGGATCACTACCCTCAAACCAACGCCGCCATCCATACCGATCTTTTTTGTATTCACAACACGGCCTTAATCGCAACATCCGCTCAACTCCAAGCGAGTGCACCGCACCGTATTGAAATTGGTGCAGGTGTTGTGATTGGTGAAGGCTGTTGGTTGCACGCCTGTAGCGGCGACATCATCATTGAATCCGGTACAGTTTTGGGTGTCGGTGTTTTGATTGTGGGGTGGAGCAAGATTGGCGCACTATCGATCATTGGTTCTGCGGTGACCATATTTGAGGCGACGATCGACTCCGGCGTCACGATCGCCACTCATAGTGTGCGGGGTTTACCAGAACGTGAGATTTCCCTCGCGCCTCCAGTGACCGACACGTTCCAGGAAGTCGATAACTTGACCGATCCCTGGGATGATGCCGATCCATTTCCGAAAATGCTGCTGGCGAAGCGATCGAGACACAAACTTCCGTGGCGGCTCTACGACCTGCCCCCACCCCAGTGACCCCACCCACTCCTCAACCTGCTTCGGGTCTCAAAATTCCATTAACTTCAAGTCCGTTCATCCGGAGTTGGAAACGTCCAATAGTTGATCCGGTCGTGAGTACAGCGTACCCAGCAGACAAATCGAGTGATCGCCCGATGACGCCCCCATTAGTTGATCCGACACCGCCCCAAACTGACGGCACGATCGACGAGAAGACCGACAGCATAAATGACACGCAGCTCCCTCCCTCAGACACCGCGCCCCCAATCGCGCAAGATGTCGTGCCAGCGGACAGCGAGCAACACAACAATCCTCCGATCGATCAACCGCAAAACCCGGATGCCGGGACAACGGAAATCATCGAAGAAATTACGATTACGCGCTCAGTTTCGCAACCACACAATGTGTACGGGCGTCAATATGTCAATCGCATTATTGACAGTATTCTTCAACGCAACACCCCAGAGACCTAGATCTACGACTTGAGATATGGCTTGAGAAGTGTGTAGATGTTGTATTTTTCGATTGTCAACTGAGTCTAATTACCTATAAGGAATTGACTTAACTCCCCGGCCAGACCGCATGAAAGATTGAATCAAGCCATGTTCTATTCCTGCAACATGCACCAGAACATTATTTTTTCTTAAACTAAATTTTAGTTAGCTGTAATATTTTGACTTTTTGCAACTGGGTTTTGTCAGAATCACACTTCATGATTTGAGATCCTAGGCGATCGTGCTGCGCTCTAAAATGGCTTTCCCTCTAAAAATTCTGGGCGTCCTCAAGCAGAAGGGATAGCCGACGGAACAAGGCATCCGCCCGCCCCTATCCCTGCCGATCAAGCGTGAGACAGGGAACGATCTTGTCAGCGCTTATACTCTGCGATGCGAGGGTTTTCGCTACATATCAGTTCCGCTAATGAGGTGATCTGAATATCACTATTTGTTTTTTGCAGGATTGATTTTTTTCTAGCAGTTAAGCGATCGCAAGCATGGTACGATACCTCAAGCAAGAAGCCCCATAAGCCACTAGCAATAAGTAACGCCCATCCGAGTTCAAGTACCGTCAGGTTTGACAGTTTGCTTCTCAAGCTTTTACAGCAAGATTAGCCTTGATCTCGAGCCCTACGACAATGTGTCATGAACCCTAAGTGATCGTTGTTTATGATGGGACGTTAATACCAAAATTTGCCGATTCTTTTCGCGGGTCAATCCGAAAGTCTGGTCTTGATGATTGTCCGCACGTCACGAGTCTTCGAGCGATTAACTAGCGATCGTAGACCCAAGAAAGCCGAGTGCGTGTCGAATGTTTCGTTACGCTTCGGAGTCACGTGTCATGCGAAAACCGGCGATAGCTTACACAACCAAACAGTAAGTAGACCTCCAGGATTTGGCCGGTCGCAGTACCGAGAAGCACTCGGAAACTGACTCTTGCAAAAGAGTAAAACGCTTGACGAGACCCCGTCTCTGCTCGTTTTGATTTCGATCGAGACGGAAGAGTCGAGTGACCGCACCAAGAATTCCACTCGTTATATAAGGAGTGGAAATGCTGAGAGATGTATTCCTGACAGAAACAAGGAGATTTTAGAGGGATGGTTCAGACAAAAGCCTCCGCTGGATTTAAGGCGGGTGTACAAGATTACGCATTGACGTATTACACCCCCGACTACACGCCGAAAGATACCGATTTGCTCGCTTGCTTCCGCATGACGCCTCAACCGGGCGTTCCTCCGGAAGAAGCAGCAGCAGCAGTGGCCGCTGAATCGTCCACCGGTACGTGGACGACGGTTTGGACCGATGGTCTAACCGATCTTGATCGCTACAAAGGTCGTTGCTACGACGTTGAAGCGGTTCCGGGCGAAGACAACCAGTACTTCTGCTTCGTGGCTTACCCGCTCGACCTGTTTGAAGAAGGTTCGGTCACCAACATCCTGACCTCATTGGTCGGTAACGTGTTCGGTTTCAAAGCCCTCAAAGCGCTGCGCCTGGAAGACATCCGCTTCCCGGTTGCTCTGGTTAAAACCTTCCAGGGCCCGCCGCACGGTATCTCCGTTGAGCGCGACCACCTCAACAAATACGGTCGCCCTCTGCTCGGTTGCACGATCAAACCGAAACTGGGTCTGTCGGCGAAAAACTACGGTCGTGCGGTTTATGAGTGCCTTCGCGGTGGTCTTGACTTCACGAAAGATGACGAAAACATCAACTCGCAGCCCTTCATGCGCTGGCGCGATCGCTTCCTCTTCGTTCAAGAAGCGATCGAAAAAGCTCAGGCTGAGACCAACGAAGTTAAAGGTCACTACCTGAACGTCACCGCAGCCACCTGCGAAGAAATGATGAAACGCGCCGAATTCGCGAAAGAAATCGGCACCCCGATCATCATGCACGACTTCCTCACCGGTGGTTTCACAGCGAACACCACCCTGGCGAAATGGTGCCGTGATAACGGCGTTCTGCTGCACATTCACCGGGCAATGCACGCGGTTATCGACCGTCAACGTAACCACGGTATTCACTTCCGCGTCCTCGCGAAGTGCCTCCGCCTCTCCGGTGGTGACCACCTGCACTCGGGAACCGTCGTCGGTAAACTCGAAGGCGAAAAAGGCATCACGATGGGTTTTGTTGACCTGATGCGTGAAGACTACGTGGAAGAAGATCGCTCGCGCGGTATTTTCTTCACCCAAGACTGGGCTTCGCTGCCCGGTGTGATGCCGGTTGCGTCCGGTGGTATCCACGTGTGGCACATGCCCGCACTGGTGGAAATCTTCGGCGACGATTCCTGCCTCCAGTTTGGTGGTGGTACGCTGGGTCACCCTTGGGGTAATGCTCCGGGTGCGACGGCGAACCGTGTGGCACTCGAAGCGTGCGTTCAAGCGCGTAACGAAGGTCGTGATCTCATGCGTGAAGGTGGCGACATCATCCGCGAAGCTTGCAAGTGGAGCCCTGAGCTGGCTGTGGCTTGTGAACTGTGGAAAGAAATCAAGTTTGAATTTGAAGCGGTCGATACGCTCTAAGCGATCGCCTCACGTTCAATTTCAACGGATTCCAGTGCCGTTTGGGATAGAGGGTTGTGATCGTGAATTCCAAGCGTCTCGCGAGTGCAGCGGCCAAAACGTTGCAAACTTATGTCACGTTTCAGGCCGTCAAGCTAATCATCGAGCAGCTTAACGAGACCAACCCATCCCAAGCGATTTGGCTACGGCAATACGCGACGGAACATCCCATCCGTGATGATGATGAGTTCCTAAGTGAATTAATCGGCGAACGTAAAGATTTGGTGTTCCGAATTCTGACCGTTCGCGCTGAGATTGCTGATACGGTGCTGGAGTTTCTTCCCGAATTGGTGCGATCGAACATTACTCAGGCGAATATCAACCTTCGTCGTTTAATGCTCGAACGCTTAACCCAAACCTCTGATATTTCGTCTGACTCGGATGAGACATCGTCCCATCCCGAGCTAGATGCTCAACCCGAACGAGACTCACAGGAGTAAGGATTCATGAAAACGCTGCCAAAAGAGCGTCGTTACGAAACGCTGTCGTACCTCCCCCCGCTGAGTGATCAGCAAATCGTCCGTCAGATTGACTACATGCTCGCCCAGGGTTTCATCCCCGCGATCGAGTTTGAAGAAGATCCGGCTCCTGATTGCCACCACTGGACGTTGTGGAAACTGCCTCTCTTTGATGCTCGTACCTCGAACGATGTCTTGGCAGAAGTGCGTGAGTGCCGCCAAGAGTACTCCAACTGCTACATCCGCGTGATCGGTTTTGACAATATTAAACAGTGCCAAACCGTGAGCTTCATCGTCTACAAGCCCGGTACGGGTACGGTGCGTTACTAATTAACGTGCTTCGCTAGATCTATTGGGGTTCTTTTAGATTCCCTTGATCGGTTCATAGAAATGCCGGTGCGGTCAGACTGATCGTCCGGCATTTTTATAGGTGTATTCTGTCGGCATCAGCTTGATATCGTCTGGATATCAGTAGCTAAGGATGGGCAGAAAACGCCCTGAATATGCTGTGGATGCCTGTAAAATAGACCTGATTTTCGCGCCGTCAACTTAATTCATTTTCTGTACCTATTGTGGACATCACTAAAATCAAGCCTCAGCCTGAAGAAGGTCTGGTTAACGTTCTGATCGAAATTCCGGGCGGCAGCAAAATAAATATGAGTTCGATAAGGATCTCGGCTGCATGATGCTCGATCGCGTGCTGTTTTCATCGGTGCATTATCCGGGTGACTACGGTTTTATTCCCAACACCCTCGCTGATGATGGCGATCCGCTTGACGGTATGGTGCTGATGGATCAGCCGACATTTCCCGGTTGCTTAATTGCAGCACGTCCGATCGGAATGTTGGAAATGATCGACGGTGGCGATCGCGACGAAAAATTACTGTGCGTTCCGGCGGAAGATCCGCGTTACGCGCAGTACACCTCTCTAGCAAATGTGGAACAGCACCGCCTAGATGAAATCGCCGAGTTCTTTGGTTCCTATAAAAACCTTGAGAAAAAAGAAGTCGAAATTCTAGGCTGGAAAGATGTTGAAGCTGTCTTACCTTTGATTGAAGAATGCATCCAAGCTTATAACAAGTAAGTTCTGAGCATCATTTTGAGAGGTATATGATGTCGAATTGACATTGCCGCTCAAGCCTGTCACTCGTGTTGCTGTCTTCACAGACGGTGACACGTTTTTTGTTTGTGGTGGTGTCGTGTCCTGGTGCTAGGGCAGTGGGGGAGGCGATGCCGCCTCAGTTTCGCTCGCCCGTGCTAGATCGCGGAGCTTGTCAGAGATAGGGCTGTCACCTTCGGGGACGAATTGGGCGATGTGTGTGGGGTGGGCGCGTTGATGATGCAAGCTGGAGAAGCCCGGTTCATCGGATTGATCCGATTCGCTCGAATCGCCCGAATCGCCAGATTGGGCGGTATCTTGGTGGTCTTCGGTGTTCTGGGGTGTGGGCTGAGGGGCGATCGCGTCGTCACTCGGTGGGGAGCTATTCGGGAGTCTAACGGGTGTTAGATTTGAGACCGAGTTTTCCAGCGGCTTCGACGTGCTTTCGGCGGGTGTTTTGGTCTGCTCCGACGGAGCGGGTTTTGCTGCGATCGTGTCGTCGGTGGCTTCGGCAGTTTCAACGGTTTCAGCGGTTTCAGCGGTCTCAATATCAGTTTCGACCTCGGCAAACAGTTGATCGCAAATTAAAGACTCAAACTCTGCATTAAAGTGAGTCTGCGGCTGTTGTTTGCGTTCCCATCGTGTCAAAATTTGTGAGACGGAAACGGCCTTGTAGCGGCCTTGGTAGAGCGCTTCGAGTACGGCTAGCCGTAACCATTCGCTCGGTAAGTCATCCGCCCAATAGGCTACGAAGCTGCGAGCGGAGCCACCGGCAATCTCAAAACTGTAGTGTTCGAGCAGGGCGATCGCCTGTTCAACATGGCGATCGCGCGATCGTCTCGGTTCGTTGCTCAGATCCGTTGTTCGAGGGGCTAGATCTTCCACGAGGATATCGTCACGAATTTCAGCCTGTAACGATGGGTAGCGCGTGTCACGGGGAGCGGGCTGGGATGGGGTGAGCTTTGGCTTGATCTCAGGGGTAATCTCAGGGTTAATCTCATGGAGAACAGAGTGAACGGGGTTAGTCTCATCCACAGATTGATGGCTCCCAAGCCGATCGAACAACATCGAGAGGTGTTCCGACATTATACGAAAACGAAACGCGGCGTGAGGAGCGAGTCATGGGAATAAGGGGTTGACCGATGGATGGATCAAACCCTGGGTGAAGCTTCAATGTATCAAAATTGCAAAATACAGAAAAAAGCTTCTGTCAGACTGACAGAAGCTTTTTTAAGAATGAAACATAAACTAACGAGAAACAAGCGTTCGTCAAGTGAAGATTGAGCTTAGGAAAGACTAACGATGCGGGGTCTCTTAGTGTGTATGTTTTTTGCCTGGTTTGCCTTCAAATGGCTGAACCCCAACCTCTGGATACGAATCATCCGTGGGTGTAAAGAGGCGGACAGCGGCTTCAGAGAAAAAGCGCAGGGCTTTTTTGGTTTGTTCGATAACTTTCATGGCACGTACCCTCATCCAACAGTATTTGCAAGGATTTGCAAGAACAGGTGTAGGATCTTTTTTCTGTAGCGATAACGGCTGGATTTATTGGTTGAATTTATTGGCTGGATTTATCGGTTTGATTGATACGGTCTTAAAAAGAGCCTACAAATTTAACGATACGAGAAGACTGCCGCGATCGATATCATCTCGCAACAATTGTTTGTTCTAATTATCGAAGTGCAATGTTTCAGAGCCTCTAAAGATTTCGAGTTTAATCCAGGTTTGATTTAGATCGATCCGGTCAACAGTCCTAAGATTGCGGTCAAGGTGTCGGTTAATCCAGTGGGTAGTAGATCTGAAGGACACGACCGGACATCTGCCGATCGATCCAGGAGGTGTTGCTTGATTTGGACTGGAGGCTGTGCGAGCCGGGAGTCCAGGTACGGACGGGATCAAATAAGACGAGTTCTGCCGGAGCGCCGACCTCAAGGCGGGGTGGGTCGATCTGTAAACAGCGGGCGGGATTGAGCGATAACGATCGCCATAGTACAAGCGGCGACCATTGACCGGATTCGACGAATTCTTGCCACAGGAGCGATAGGGCGAGTTCAAGGCCGATCGCGCCGGGGGGAGATTCGGAAAAGGGAACCGTTTTATCTTCGTAGGCGATCGGGGTGTGGTCAATGGCGATCGCGTCGATCGTGCCGGAGGCGACGGCGGCGGCGAGGGCGTCACGATCGGCGGGGGGTCCGAGGGGTGGTGACAGGTGAAGATTGGGATCGTAGCTACCCAGATTGCGGGTGCTGAGTAGTAGGTGAGTCCAGGGGGTGCTAGCGGTGATGTTGAGGCCGCGTTGTTTGGCACGATCGATCAGTTCGACGCCGCGTGCGGTGGAGACGCGCATGAAATGAGCGGTGATGCTGCTGTCGTTGCGGCCCAGGTCGGCGATGCATTCGATCGCCGCTGCAATGAGTGCGGTTTCGGACATGGCGGGATCACCGGGAAGGCCAAAGCGGAGGGAATCGCTGCCTTCGCGAGCAGTGCCGCGATTGGCGAGGCGTTTGCTATACGGCCAAATGGCGATCGGCTGGCCGAAGGGTTGGGCATATTCCAACTGACGGCGCAGGAGCAGTAAATCCTCGATCGCGGTTCCATCACTGAAGCCGACGATTCCTGCGGTCACCAGTTCCGCCATTTCCGTGAGTTGCTCGCCACGGGTTCCGAGGGTGAGCGCTCCCCAGGCGAGGAGTTGGGGGTAATGGAAGGGGGTTCGATGGGTGATGCGGGCAACGATTTCGGGGCGATCGATCACGGGATGGGTATCGGGCAAAATCGCCACGCGCGTAAAGCCACCGGCAGCGGCAGCGGCTTGCAGTGAGGCGAGGGTTTCATTACTTTCGCGGCCCGGTTCGCCACTGTGGCTGTAGAGATCTACCAATCCCGGCGCCAGGATACAGCCCTGACGATCGCGCACCGTTGTCTCGGCGGGTAAATCTTCGCTCGATTCGGAAATCGCAGTCTCGATCGCGCGAATCACGCCATTTTCAATCCAAACATCCACCACCTGATCGGTCTCAGAACTGGGGTCGATCGCTCGCACCTGCTGCAATAACTCGCTCGTCATTTTTTTGCACTGATTGTTTCACGGACACGCTTACGGGGACACCACGGTCACATATGTGGCGCATCACCATGCCGCATTCAACTTTAATTCATTTCCCCTAGTCCAGAATCGATCTGATCGTCAGCTTCAGGGCAAACGTAGACTCTAAAACCCGAGGAATTGACTGATCCACACGAGACGATAGAGTTGAAGTTGTCGGGATACTTCATACTTTTACTTCAATTCTCGTATGCTTTGAGAGAGATATATTGTGGCAATAAAGCCTCAATTTTAAGCGCTAGAATGAGTCCATCAGCAGAGAATAGATAGAACTCTAGGGCATTTGATTGACCTTCGATTGACCTTTGCCGGACTACTGATCTATCCAGGATTGCGCTCGATCGACTCACCTTTTTCGTTCATGCTTTGGTCGTTATTCTGTGTTCAAGTTTGTTGCTACGATCACGACATCCTCAAGCCTGCTGCTGTGCTTGGCTCCGTCCCTTCATGCCCAGCTCGTCCCGGATACCAGCTTGCCGAGCCCATCGATCGTCACCGATACCCCCGGCGGTCAACGCATCACGGGTGGAACACAATCCGGCGTCAATCTGTTCCATAGTTTTCGCGAGTTTGCGATCCCGAACGAAACTCGGGCTGAGTTTGCGGGTCTTGAGGATGTGTCTGGTGTGGCGATCGAGCGCATTTTTAGTCGTGTCACTGGCGATCACGTCGCCAAACTGGATGGAACCTTAGCCACCCCTGAAAACGTCAGCTTTTATCTCATCGCTCCCAACGGCGCAGTTTTTGGCGAAAATGCGCGACTTGAAGTGGGGCGCGATTTTGTCGTGACGACGGGCGATCGGGTCACGTTTGATGATGGTCTGAGCTTTGGGTTAGAGACGATCGGGGCGGCATCGTTGTTGTCGGTGGGTGTGCCGGTGGGGTTGGGGCTGGGATCGGTGGGAACGGGCGATATTGTCAACCGATCGCGCTCGATCGATAGCTTGGGGTCTGTAGTGGGCTTACAGGTGAAGGCAGGGCAAACGATGGAATTTGTGGGGCGAGATTTACAGTTTGAGGGCGGGTTTGCCACCGCGATCGACGGTCAAATTAACCTAACCGCCACCGATACGATCGCCGTGACCAATTCGGGTCGGGTGGATGTGAGCGGCGAAACGGGCGGCACGATCGTGATTTCCGCCAGTGCTTTTGCGTACGATCGATAGCTCCAAAGTGCTGGCCGATGCCCTGACCGATTCCTTCCGCAATGGCATGAATCCGGCGGCTATCCTTGACGATCACTCCACCAATACTAGGACTGGTTTGATCACAGTGCTCGTCGATCGGCTCGAAGTCCAAAACAATGCACTGATTTCGGCCTCCACCTTTGGCTCCCATCCCGGTGGCACGATCAACGTTGAGGCGAATAGCGTTGAGCTGACCGGTACGGATATCCTCGAAAATGTCCTGCCGCGTTTGTTTGCCCTCGAAGTGATCGAAAATCCCGACCAAATTGGCAGCGGCTTGTTTGCCATGAGTCTCGGAGCTGGTAACGCGGGAATTCTCAACCTTCAGGCCAATGAATTGAGCCTCGATCGCAGTGCCTTCATGTCCACCATTACCACGAGTGCGGGCAATGGCGGCACACTCAATGTCAATGCTGATCAGATCGCAATCCGCAATTCGGAAATTTTTGCGGACACTTACGGAGCGGGCAATGGCGGCATTGTGAATCTCAACGCGGACTTTATTCGCATGGATATCGGTGGTGGAATTTTTGCTTCGACGTTTCAAAGCGGAGCGGGCGGCCTGGTGAATGTGAATGCCGATCGCATCGAGATTGACGGCACAACGGCGAATGGACAATTTAATAGCGGCATCGGCTCGAATGTTTTTAGCAATGTGTTGACGATCGGTGGTTTGGTAACCATCAATGCACGCGAGATTGAGGTTACCAACGGTGGCTCGATCGGTGCGGGAACCTTTGGCCCGCGCGGGGTGGCACAATTATTCTGCGGGCAACAGAGTCCATTAATTTGTCGGGAGTCTCCGCGAATGGTTTATCCCAAAGCGCGATCACGACCCAAAGCCGTGGCACGGGCGAGGCGGGCGATATCGAACTGACCACCGGGAGCTTGAGTGTGACGGGGGGCGCGAGTGTGTTTACCTCGGCGCTGGATGCAGGGCCTGCCGGACGCTTGACGGTACGGGCAACGGAGTTGATCGAGGTCAGTGGTCGCACGCCCGATGGTGAATTTCCCAGCTCTCTACGGGCTGATGCGGAAGTCTCGGGTGCGCCGTCCGGCTTTTGTCCGCAGCCTCGCCAATGTGGTGGGGGCAGCGGGGGATATGACCGTGGACAGCATCGGCGTTGACGGTGCGGGATGGTGCAACCCTGCGGGTGAATAGTACCGGAGAGGGGGAACAGGCCGGAAATCTGTCGATTCAGGTTGATCGGCTTGTCCTCGATACGGGAGCGACGATCGAAGCGGAAACCGCCACCGCCACGGAGGGCAATATCATCATTGCTGCCAATACAATTCAGTTGCGACGTCAGGCGGGAATTTCGGGTAATGCCACCGGTGTCGCGACGGGCGGCAGTATCTCGATTACAGCGGATACGGTGGTGGGTCTCGACAATAGCGACATCACCGCCAACGCCCAAACCGGTAGCGGCGGGCAGGTGACGATCGATGCGGCGGGCGTGTTTGGTCTGACCTTTCGCGATCAGCTCACACCGCGTAGTGATATCACCGCCACGTCTGACCTGGGGTTTCAGTCGAGCGGTACGGTGGAACTGCTGAGTCCTGATGTGCAGCTCGATCAAGCCATCCTCGATATTCCTGATACGTTTACGGGTGTGGATAATGTGACCGTCGATGCCTGTCGCTCACGGGCGAGTGAGAATCGGTTTACGATCGTCGGTCGTCGGGGTCAGCCGGAATCGCCCGATTTGGCCTTACGATCAGACATACCGACGATCGACCCTCAGCATTTATCGCCAGATCGATCGACCCCCGACCTGTCCCAGTCGAGCGACCCGAGCAATGCAACCCGTGAGGTGGATGCGCCGCTGACCGCCACAATTCTTGAAGCGAACCGGTTTATCCGCACTGAATCCGGCGGCTACACCCTCACCCACAATTCACCCGTAACTCAACCCTCTACATTGTTCGTACGATCGCCCTGCGTGGATCGAACCGCCCAGGATGCGGATACTCCCTAGACCCCGCAGGCGATCGGCGTTTTCTCGTGACGTTTTCTCGTTATGCCATGGCCGCGATCTGTTTAATCGTGAGGATTTTTTCGATCGCGGCTTCCACCGCTTTGTCCGGGGTTGAAGCGCCCGAGGTGAGGCCGATCGTCAGGTTGCCCGCCGGGAGCCAGTCGGTTTGGGTTTCCAGCTCACAATCCAGCGGTTTATGTTCGATCGTGTTATCGAGACCAATGCGATCGGCGCTGTCGATGTGGTAGGACGGGATGCCACGCTCGATCGCGATTTCCTGGAGGTGCGTGGTGTTCGACGAGTTAAAACCACCGATCACCAAAATCAAATCGATATCATCCATGTCCACCAGTTCGAGCATCGCGTCTTGACGTTCCTGGGTGGCGTCGCAGATGGTGTTAAACGCTTGAAAATGGGCGTTTAACTCCACCGGGCCGTATTTTTCCAGCATCGTATGCTCAAACAGTTTGCCGATGTCCTCGGTCTCGGTTTTCAGCATGGTGGTTTGATTGGCAATACCCACCCGTACGAGATCCACATCGGGATCGAAGCCCTCAGAATGGGCGTGTTTGAACTTGGCGAGAAATTCTTCGCGATCGCCCCCTTTCAGGATGTAATCGGCTACGTAGCAGGCTTCCTCCAGGTTTAACACCACCAGATATTTACCTGCAAACGAGGTCGTCGCGAGGGTTTCCTCGTGTTTATACTTGCCATGCACGATCGAGGTGTACTCGTGTTTTTTGTGCTTTTCGACGCTATTCCACACCTTCGAGACCCAGGGACAGGTGGTATCGACGATCGTGCAGCCAAGATCGTCGAACAGCTTCATTTCCTGCACCGTCGCACCAAAGGCGGGCAAGATCACCACATCACCCGCATCGACCACCGAAAAATCTTTCTCGCCCGCGTTCACCTCGATAAATCCCACGTTCATCTCCCGCAGGCGATCGTTCACACCGGGATTATGGATAATCTCATTCGTAATCCAAATGCGCTCGGTCGGGAAATGGGTTCGGGTTTCGTAGGCGATCGCCACTGCACGTTCAACCCCCCAACAAAATCCAAACGCTTCTGCAAGCCGAATCGTCACATCACCGCGCGTCAGCGTATTGTTTGCCGCCCGCAACTCGGCCACCAGCGAGCTTTGATACTCCGTCTGGAGCGTCGCTTCCACTTCCGCCCCATGCCCGAAGCTCCGACGGTGGTAGCGATCAGACTTTTGCAACGTGCGTTTAAAAGTTTTGGTATCCATAGGGAGCAATGTAAAAATGGAGGCTGCCGCGCCCATCCGTCAGGGGGATCACGCTGGCTTTTATCGTCGCATACAGTCTAAAGTCTGTGCCTGAATTGATCTTGATCGCGATCGCAATCCCGATCTGGATCAATTCCGGCAATACTACCGTAACGTAATGTAAACACTTGCCGGTTCACCGTAATCGTTTTCCTTCGCCATGCAACCCGCCGCCGTCCGTCTCAACTCCGTTTGCAAAACCTTTGGCGATCGCCCGGTCGTTGATGATTTATCCTTTTCGATCGCACCGGGGGAAATGTTCGGCTTGCTGGGCCCCAACGGTGCAGGCAAATCGACCACGATTCGGATGTTAACGACGCTAACCAAACCCAGCGCCGGACAGATCGAGATTGCAGGATTTGACACGGTGCAGCAAGCACAGCAGGTCAAGCAAAGTATTGGCGTGGTGCTGCAACAAACCAGCGTTGATGTGGACTTAACCGTGTGGCAAAACATGGAATTTCACGCGCGGTTGCACCATTTGCCCAAAAGCGATCGCGCCCTGCGGATTCGTCAATGGTTGGATTATGTGGCCTTGCTCGATCGTCAAGACGACCTCGTTAAAACCTTGTCCGGCGGGATGAAGCGCCGCCTGCAAATCGCCCGCGCCCTGCTGCACGAACCGCAAATTCTCTTTCTCGATGAACCCACCGTGGGTCTCGATCCCCAAACGCGCCGCCGCCTGTGGGAAATCGTCCTTGATCTCAACCGCCAGGGCAT
The DNA here is from genome assembly GCA_012033105.1 of Coleofasciculaceae cyanobacterium RL_1_1. Classification (GTDB taxonomy): domain Bacteria; phylum Cyanobacteriota; class Cyanobacteriia; order Cyanobacteriales; family Geitlerinemataceae; genus RDYZ01. Next base: position 2,599 of record JAAUPN010000085.1, on the reverse strand, counting down.
GACGATTCTGTTGACGACGCACTACATGGAGGAGGTGGAATACCTCTGTAATCGGATTTGTATTATGGATGCCGGTCGCTCGATCGAGCTGGGAACGCTGGAGGATTTTCGGACGAAATACGGTCAAGGCATTTTGATCGATCGGCGGGGTGAGACGCTGCAAACGCGCTTTTTCCCCACCTTGGAGGCGGCAAATGCGGCGTTGGATGCGGAGCGCGATCGCACCGGCTTGATGGTGCGCCCCTCGAATCTCGAAGATATTTTTGTCGAGTTAACCGGGCGCGATTTAAATTGAGTCGGGCTGAATTGACTCCACGGAACTGACAACAGCCAAGAAGCAATTTTGTCTTTTCCCTCATCCCCCAGTCCCACTTCGGCCAGCTCAGTGCATCGCTTCTCCCAAGCGGGGAGAAGGGGAGAAAAAGTCCCTCTCCCGCCTTGGGAGAGGGATTTAGGGAGAGGGTGAATGTCCGTGCCAGAGGTCTAGTCGGTGGCTTCGTTCTACCCACGTTTAATTCTGAGTAATCCCCCATGACACGAATTTTAGTAACGGGCGCAAACGGGCAGCTCGGCGCGGAGATTCTCGCGCAGTTGACCCCGATCGCCACCGTCACGGCGATCGGCACGACCCGTGATCGCCTCGATCTCGCCGATCCCGAAAGCATTCGCCGCGCGATCGTCGAGCTAGAACCCGACCTCATCATCAGCAGCGGCGCTTATACCGCCGTCGATCGCGCCGAAACTGAACCCGATCAAGCTCGCGCCATTAATGCGATCGCGCCCGGTCTCCTCGCCGAAGCCACCGCCCAGCGTGGCGGCAAGCTGATCCACCTTTCCACCGATTACGTCTTCGATGGTCAGAAGGGATCGCCCTATCTGGAAACCGACCCCACCAACGCGATCGGTGTTTATGGTCAAACCAAACTTGACGGTGAGCAAGCCATCCTTAAAGCCGACCCGACGGCGGCGATCGTCCGTACGGCTTGGGTTTACGGCGTCAACGGTACGGGAAATTTTGTCAAAACGATGCTGCGTCTCGGAAAAGATCGCGAGGAACTGCGGGTCGTGGCCGATCAAATTGGTAGCCCGTCCTGGACGGGCGATATTGCGACGGCGATCGTGGATCTGGCTCTCAATCACAGCGACGCCTCGGGGGTGTTTCAGTTCACCAATAGCGGCGTCGCCAGTTGGTACGATTTCGCCGTCGCCATTTTCGAGGAAGCCACCGCGATCGGCTTTCCCCTCACAGTGCAACGGGTGATCCCGATTACCACCGCTGACTATCCCACCCCGGCCAAACGTCCGGCCTATTCCGTCCTCGCAGGTGGCAAACTGGCGACCCTACGCGGCACGATCGCCCCCCACTGGCGCGACGGGCTGCGATCGATGTTAACGGAACTACGGCAGGTTTCAGACTAGGATCGAAAGCGCCCGCCTTTTCCGCGTCCCATGAAAAACCCAACCATCCAGTGGTATCCCGGCCACATCGCCAAAGCCGAACGTCAACTCAAGGAAAATCTTTCCCGTGTTGATGTGGTGCTCGAAATTCGCGATGCTCGGATTCCCCTTTCGACCAATCACCCCCAGCTTGACGGCTGGCTGGGTGACAAAAGCCGTGTGCTTGTGCTGAATCGCCGTGATGCGATCCCGGATGCGGTGCGTCACGGTTGGGATGCATGGTTTCGCGATCGGGATATTGTGCCTCTGTTCACCGATGCGAAACAGGGGAAAGGGGTCGGCGAGCTATCGCGAGCTGCCGAGGCTGCCGGTCGCAAGCTGAACGAGCGACGAAAAAAACGTGGGATGCAGCCGCGCCCGGTGCGTGCGGTCGTGATTGGTTTCCCAACGTGGGAAATCGGCGTTGATCAACCGTTTGTTGCGTAAAAAGGTCGTCGAAAGCGCCCGCAAAGCTGGGGTGACGCGGCAACTACGTTGGGTGCGTATCTCGGACAAGCTGGAATTGCTGGATGCGCCGGGGATTATTCCCTGGCAGCTTCCCGACCAAACGGCGGCGGTCAAGTTGGCGATCTGTGATGATATCGGCCAAGCGTCTTACAGCAATTTCAATGTGGCGGCGCAGTTTGTTGATCTTTTGGCGCAGGTGGTCGAAACCGATCGCACGTTTAATCTAGCCAATCCGCTGATCGATCGTTACGATTTAGCGGCGACGGATTTAACGGGCGAAAGCTATGTGGAGGCTCTGGCGCACCACCGCTACAGCGGCGATATCGAGCGGGCGGCGCGTCAGCTTTTGAATGATTTTCGTACCGGGAAACTGGGGACGATGCCGTTGGAGTTGCCGCCGGATTCTTAGCGGAGTCGCTCCAATGAGCACTGAGCGGAGTCGTTGGCGTTGCTAAAGTCGTGATCCGGGTTGTCGTCGCAAAAGTAGCGATATAAATCCGGTAGCCGCTTCCTCGCGTCCGCCCAGTCCACGAGCTTAAACGCGACAATCTCTAGACCTTCATTGCTGCCGATAATTTCGCCCAGATTTTTCTCTAGCGCATCATTGACGAAAATCTTCAGCTCGCTGTAGGTGCGATAGACATCGAGCAGCGCCGCACGGAACGCTTTTTGGCGATCGCTATTCCAAATGTAT
>JAAUPN010000084.1 GCA_012033105.1 Coleofasciculaceae cyanobacterium RL_1_1 | reverse complement strand
GCTGTGGGTGGGGCGGTGGGGGTGTGTTTTTGCCGCGATCGGCTTTTCGATTTTTCACGCTATTTTGAACGCAGGCAAAATACACCCCCGATCGGGTCTCAAGCTAGATGCGTCACGAGTGCATTACTCAAATCCCCAACTCGCTCTGCGACTTCAGTTCGATGGCAACGTTCAGACTTTAACTCAGCGCAGAGAAATAATATATTTCGCTTCAAAGCCATTTTCGATAGCTTCTTCACTGCGTTTTCTGCTTCTTCAGTATTTGGTGGAATCCATTGCTTCTTCTTGGATGTGTTCCCTAAACGTTTTTCTGAAACGTAACGAACTTTTTTTGAACGGCAGAAATTTTGAATTCGATCGCCATACCAAGTACGTGTCCAAGCGCGGGGCGTTAGGCGCACGTCCACAACTAGATCGATTTCGTTGTCAGTTAAATACTGTTCAAACTGGTCGTAGTTTGTGCGGTTGCCATATCCGAACGTAAAGAGACTTCCAGTCTGAAGAGGTTGATGTGTCATTTTCTTAGAATAAATCGAGCTGTTGTGAATCGGATTTCGGTGGATAGAATAATCCGATGGTCATGAATGTTTTTGGTCTATTTTTTAGATTGCCGACAACGAAGTAAAGGTCTTTATTTTGCAAGAAGTCTGTTTCTAACTTTTTCCGAACTTGCTGTAATGCATCCTGCTCTCGCCCTGCCTCGGTGTTTGCTTGCGATCGCTTAACACAATTACGGTAGAGCTGCGCGATTTCCCAGTCGCTAATGCTGTACTTATGAGTTTTGCCGTCTTCGTCGGTGAAGCGATAGCCAAACTTGTAAGGAATTTTGTCGAGAGGGAAGGATTCGTCGAATAAATCTTCTTGGTCTAAAACGGCTTGCTGTTTGGGAGACCATTCACGCTCTGTTGCTTCATCGAAGTAGTGATGAATGGTTGCGGGTTTGATGATTCCGACCGATGCATCCAGCTCTTGCATCTCGTCGATGGATCGAAATTGTAGGGGGAGAACGAGTTTCTTGCGATCTGCCCAGTTGTTTTGGGTTCCGATGGTGCAAATTACGTCGATCGAGGTGTCATCAATCCGAAAGCTTTCTTTACGATGGTCTTTGGGGTTGCGTTCGATGTCAGCTTCGATAATCGACCATCTTTTATATTTGTTGTCGGTTTCCAGATAGCGAAAGCGAATGGGGTAAATCCTAATCCACTGCTGGGGCTGTTGGTTTTTGTCTAGTAAAATGCCTGCGGTGCAAACGGTTTCTCGGTATTTTTGGCTGATTGATGGATACGTTTTTGTGACGATCAGGATCTGACGGCGCATGAGAGTCTTCCTCGATCTTTGCCTTCTTTATTGTACCAAATCCAATAGAGTGGGGGCGATCGAGGGGTCTGCCGGATTTTTGGTGGTGGGGCGATCGCTGTGGTGGGGCGGTAGGGTGTGTTTTGGCCGCGATCGACTTGCGATTTTCGCGATATTTGAACGCAGACAAAACGCACCGGCTATGTCGATTTTATTCGCCACATATCCGGTGCGTTACGACTTTATTAAAGACTGTCGATTCGAGAGTTCTCAAGAATGAAAACCTGCCCAGGAAAGTGCCCTAAGTCATAGCTATATAAATTGCGTGGCCATTCACTGAAACTTCCTGATTGTATGGCATTACGAAGTGCTGGAGGTAAGTCTGAATAGTAGCCAACTTCTTCCTCCTCAGCTAGAGGAGGTGGGTCTTGACGGTTACAACTTGAATAAATCGATCCATAATCACATAGTAAGCAGCGCCAGGGGTAGACCTTGCACGCTTTGTATATGTCCTGAAAGGGAGATGACCAAGTACCACCCTTCCCAGGCACCACATAGACTATTTTCTCAAGGTTCTTACTTACTCGAACGAAAGTACATCCAAGTTGTTCTACCTCGAATTCTTGAGAGCAGCGCCAATCATCCTCAAGTATCTTTTTATCAATATGGGGTGAAGCATGAGGATCTAGGCTTAGGTTATTGTAAAGGCAATAGAGTGGAATAGAATTGTTAGCATTAGCGTATTGTTTTAGTATATCAAACTGACGTTTCTTGCTTGCGCCTGTGCCAACAAGATAGCCGAAGTCATAATAGTACTTCGTCTTGTTCACCTTCACCTTTTTTGCTTGGACGGCAAATCTCCTCCATCCATCCTTATACTGTATCCAAAATTCCCAGTCTAACCCTGTTTTGCTCTCTGGTTGACCACCTGGCGTTTCTATAACTCTAATTGTTCCATATTTGCGTCTGGAAATCTCCAATAAGTTATGAGATGTGATTGATTTCTCGCCGTATGAAATGTTAAGTTTCTTGGTCAGTGGGATCACTTCCCATGTTCGCGATGCGAGTTCTTCAAACAGTTTTTTTATCTTCACGTTGTCTGGTAAGTTTGATTTTTATTGGCTCTACGGCCACTGCTTTCAAGGCATTACTAAAAGCTTGGACTGTATGACCTGCTAGGTAAGGTAAACAGGGACTGGCTTACCTAGCAGGGTTAGCTAGCTACTTCGCACCAACCGGCATGCCAAGAATATCCTCAATCTTCGGCATATCCTTGATCGCCACCGTACGACCCTCATCCTCAAACCCTTCAATCTCATTGAAATTGAGGTAACGGTACAGATCACCCTCAAACGGCGTCACCTTCTCGCTGACGATCGCCATGTACTCCTCCACCGTCGGAATCTTGCCCAGCAACGCACACACCGCCGCCAGTTCCGCCGAACCGAGGTACACCTGAGCGCCCTTACCCATGCGGTTATTGAAATTCCGCGTCGAAGTCGAAAACACCGTCGCGTTATCCTCCACACGGGCTTGGTTGCCCATGCACAGCGAACAACCGGGCATCTCCGTCCGCGCACCCGCCGCCGCGAAGATGCCGTAAACACCCTCATTGCGAAGCTGCTGCTCATCCATCCGCGTCGGCGGACAGACCCAGAGACGACCCTTCACGGTTCCCGCCCCTTCCAGGATTTTCGCCGCCGCGCGGTAGTGGCCGATGTTGGTCATGCACGAACCGATAAAGACCTCATCGACCCGATCGCCCGCACACTCCGACATCAACTTGACATTATCGGGATCATTCGGAGCCGCCACGATCGGCTCGGTGATTTCGTCGAGATTCACCTCGATGATGTCCGCATATTCGGCGTCGGAGTCCGCCGACATCAGCGACGGATTCGCCAGCCATTCCTCCATCTTGGCGACACGACGCAGGATCGTCCGCGCGTCGGAGTAGCCACGAGCTGCCATGTTTTTCAGAAGGGAAACATTCGATCGCAGATATTCCGCCACCGTTTCCTCGCTGAGTTTGATCGTGCTACCGGAGCAGGAACGTTCGGCGGTGGCATCCGTCAGCTCAAACGCTTGCTCCACCTTCAGATCCGGCAGACCCTCCATCTCCATCACACGACCGCCGAAGACGTTAATTTTGTTCTCCTTCGCCACTGTCAGCTTGCCCTGCTGAATCGCCACCCAGGGAATCGCGTTGACGATATCGCGCAGCGTCACGCCCGGTTGCAGCGAACCGGTAAAGCGCACCAACACCGATTCCGGCATATCCAGTGGCATCACACCGAGAGCGGCGGCAAAGGCCACCAGTCCCGAACCGGCGGGGAAGGAAATCCCCAGAGGAAAACGGGTGTGGGAGTCGCCACCGGTTCCCACGGTGTCGGGCATCAGCATCCGGTTGAGCCAGGAGTGAATGATGCCATCACCGGGGCGCAGGGCGACACCGCCACGGGTCGAGAAGAAATCGGGGAGGGTTTTGTGCGTGCTGATGTCCACCGGCTTGGGATAGGCGGCGGTGTGACAGAAGGTTTGCAGGGTCAGGTCAGCGGAAAATCCGAGACAGGCCAACTCTTTCAGCTCGTCGCGGGTCATGGGGCCGGTGGTGTCTTGGGAACCAACGGTGGTCATCGCCGGTTCGCAGGATGTGCCGGGGCGAACACCGGGTAGACCGCAGGCTTTACCGACCATTTTTTGCGCCAATGTAAACCCTTTGCCGGTGTCTTCGGGTAGTTCCGGGCGAACGAAGATTTCGCTGATGGGCAGGCCGAGGGCTTCGCGGGTTTTGTCGGTGAGGCTGCGACCGATGAGCAGTGGAATGCGACCACCAGCACGAACTTCATCCAGGATGGTGTTCGGCTTGACGGTGAAGCTGGCGATGACTTCGCCGTTTTTGGTGACTTCGCCTTTGTAGGGGTAGATCGTAATCACGTCGCCGGTTTCGAGGGCGGTAACGTCGCACTCGATCGGCAAGGCACCCGAGTCTTCAGCGGTGTTGAAGAAAATCGGCGCGATCGAGCCGCCGAGGATATAACCACCGGCGCGTTTGTTCGGCACACAGGGGATATCGTCGCCGATGTGCCACAGTAGCGAGTTGATCGCCGATTTCCGCGAGGAACCGGTTCGACCACGTCGCCAAACGTAGGCGACGGGATGGCCGAGTTCTTTGAGTTTGGCGATCGTCTCCAAACCGTCAGGCATCAACGATTCCAGCATCGCCAAGGCGTGCAGGGGGATATCCGGGCGCGTGGTGGCGTGGGGTGCGGGTGACAGGTCATCGGTGTTGGTTTCGCCGGGAACTTTGAATACCGTCACGGTGATTTCTTGCGCAACGGCGGGTTTATTCAAAAACCAGGCGGCCTCCGCCCAGGCGTCGATCACCTGTTTGGCGTAGGGGTTCGTGTCTGCGAGTTCAAGAACATCGTTAAACGCATCGAACACGAGCAGGGTCTTGCTCAGGGCATCGGCGGCGGTGCTGGCGATGCCGGTATCTTTGGATTTGAGCAGGGTTACGAGGGATTGAACGTTGTAACCGCCGACCATCGTACCGAGGAGCGATACCGCGCCTTGGGGCGAAATCAGTGGGCATTCGATTTCACCGTTGGCGACGGCGGTGAGAAATCCTGCTTTGACGTAGGCGGCTTCATCGACACCGGGCGGCACGCGATCGCGCAGCAGGTGCATCAGAAATTCTTTTTCGGCTTCGGGCGGATTTTTTAGCAGTTCACACAGGGCGCTGGTTTGTTCGGCGTTCAGCGGCAGGGCAGGGATTCCCTGAGCTTCACGTTCGGCGGCGTGGGTGCGGTAGGCGTCTAACATGCGCGTCCTCTCGTAATGTTGCGAAATGTTCGGTGCAACGATCTTATGGGATTCTGGGCGCAGGTCTAGTACGAGGGGTTACGGTTTGGCGATTCTCTCACCACCGAAACCGGCGTAAACATCGCTGAAACGATCAAGACTGCCGGATCGATTCACAACAAAAACTTCGTCGTCACGACATTAAACACCTGTTGTAGTTCTTTCGTTGGTAGTGCCTCATAAAACCTCAATCGTCCTTGTACTCCCAAGGATTCACCAGCGCAATTCCACAATCGAGAAAATCACGGACATTGCGTGTCGCGAGTCCTGCTTGATGCACATAGCAGATCGCCGCAATTTGTCCATCGAACTGTGACATCGGATGTCCACGTCGTCTACGGCTTGCTGCTAACTGTGCGTACACCTCTGCCGCCACGTGATCAAATGGCAAAATCCGATCAGCCAAATATTGATCAAATAGACGCCGTGTTCCGTCTAGCAACCGTTGCCGCCGCTGCCCGATCGGCAAAATTTCGATCCCGTAGAGCAACTCAGCTTGAGTCACACTCGTGATGTACAGCTCTGAGCGATTCTGGCGGGCAAGCCAAGCTCGAATGTCAACCGAACCCATCGGTTGGATGAGTTCAGAGACTACGTTCGTATCCAGAATCAGTTTCATGTGTCGCCAAACAAACTCTCGTCAATACGCATCGGTTCGCGCGGCGCGATCGGAATCCCGCTCAGTTCCATCTCCCCAAAGCACTGATTCAATACCGCAATCAACCATTGCCCCTCATTCTCAAAATTTTCGATCGGCAGGATCGGCGGCGTATGAGCTTCGGAGTGTAGATCATGATCGAGCAATTCCCATAAGCTGTGCTTCTCTGCGTCGCTCAACTGCTCAATCGCAGGCAGTAGCTCCTTTAACGTCATTTCAATGACCTCCACCGATCTCAATAACACGCCAATCCATTCTGGCACGTTCTGATTTTTGATTGCTGATCGAGCAAAAAGCCCCCGATCACCAACAGCAACCAGGGGCTTTTACGTTTAACTCAGTTTGACCCTGAGTCAATCTAGACTTAGCGACGCGAAACTACTTCGTTTCCGAGAACTCAGCATCGATTACATCATCACCATCATCCGCCGACTTTGTCGTATCGTCCGCCGCATCCGCACCCGGCGCACCCGCTGCATCACCACCCGCCTGTTGATACAGATTCGTGGTCACCGCATAGAGCGCCTGTTGCAGTTCCTCGGTTTTCGAGCCGATCGTGTCGTGATCATCCGCCGCGATCGCCGCCTTCAGCTCCTTCGACAGACCTTGAATTTTCTCCTTATCCGCCTCGGGAACCTTGTCGCCCAGCTCCTCGATTTGCTTCTCAGCTTGGTAGGCCAGCGTGTCCGCTTGGTTCTTCTTGTCGATGCGTTCGCGACGGAGTTGATCCTCTTCCGCATTCGCCTCCGCATCATTGACCATGCGGCTGACCTCATCATCCGACAGCGTCGAAGCACCGGTGATGCTGATCGACTGCTCCTTGCCCGATCCCTTGTCCTTCGCCGTGACGTTGAGGATACCGTTCGCATCAATATCGAAGGTCACTTCGATTTGCGGCACACCACGGGGAGCGGGAGGAATACCGTCGAGACGGAAGGTTCCGAGGCTCTTGTTATCGTTTGACATCTCGCGCTCACCTTGGAGCACGTGAATTTCCACATTGGTTTGACCATCCACGGCGGTCGAGAACGTTTCCGATTTCTTGGTCGGAATCGTGGTGTTCCGTGTGATGAGCTTGGTCATGACACCACCGAGGGTTTCGACACCCAGCGACAGCGGCGTCACGTCGAGCAGCAGAATATCCTTAACTTCACCAGCCAGGACACCGCCTTGGATCGCCGCGCCGATCGCCACCACTTCGTCAGGGTTAACACTCTGGTTGGGATCTTTACCCAGAACCTTTTTAACGATCTCTTTGACTGCCGGAATCCGGGTCGAACCACCCACGAGGACAATCTCGTCGATGTCGCTTGCCTTCACCTTGGCATCTTTGAGCGCGTTCTCAACTGGAATGCGGCAGCGATCGATCAGATCCGCACAAATCTCTTCAAACTTGGCACGGGTCAGCGTCATATCAACGTGCTTCGGTCCATCCTGCGTCGCAGTGATGAACGGCAGGTTGATTTCTGCTTGAGACACGCTCGACAGCTCGATTTTGGCCTTTTCAGCCGCTTCAGTCAAACGTTGCAAACCTTGCTTGTCTTGGCGCAGGTCAATGCCTTCATTCGCTTTGAAATCTTCAGCGATGTAGTCCACGATCTTTTTATCGAAGTCGTCACCACCGAGGTGGGTATCACCCGAGGTAGACATCACTTCAAACACACCGTCGCCCACTTCGAGGATCGAGACGTCGAACGTACCACCACCCAAGTCAAAGACGAGAATCGTTTCGTTGCTCTTCTTATCAAGACCGTAGGCCAACGATGCAGCCGTCGGCTCGTTGATGATTCGTAGAACTTCCAGACCCGCGATTTTACCCGCGTCTTTGGTGGCTTGGCGCTGGGAGTCGTTGAAGTACGCTGGAACCGTGATCACGGCTTGGGTGACGGTTTCGCCCAGGTACTTGCTGGCGTCTTCGGCCAGTTTGCGCAGAACTTGCGCGGAAATTTCTTCGGGAGCGAACTGCTTGCTCGCGGCGGGGCAATCAATTTTGATGTTGCCACCGACGTTTAGCACGGTGTAGGGAACTTCGCTCTTTTCGTTGTTCACTTCGTCGTGGCGGTTTCCGATGAAACGCTTAACGGAGTAGAACGTGTTTTCGGGGTTCATTACCGCTTGACGCTTGGCGATTTGACCGACGAGGCGATCGCCATTTTTCGCGTAAGCGACAACGGACGGGGTTGTTCGGAAGCCTTCTGCGTTTGCAATGACGGTCGGTTTGCCCCCTTCCATCACTGCAACGCAAGAGTTCGTGGTTCCGAGGTCAATTCCAACTACTTTAGCCATGAAGGTATCCTTGATTCTCGATGTTTCGTTAAGGGGTCTCGGAGGGCTTAAAGGGTTTTAGGGAAACCGCTTCAAGGTTCGATCGACCGTCGTTGCGTTAGGGTCTGCATGACGCGATTGCGTCCTACATATATTGCGGCTCGCTTACCACCCAATGAAGGCGGGTTTTCCGAACCAGGTCTAGGGCGGTTTTGCTTGCGCTTGGCTTGCTCTGTTGACGTGACCCTATCCTACGCAACAGCATGGCTTGGGGACATTGGCGTAAACCGTACTGTGAAGGTGCGATCGCCGCGATTACCCAGCCGTACCTTCTGATTTCGCAAACTTAGCTTCCAAATAATTCACTCAGCCCAAGTAACGTGAACTCGGGACGAGGAATCCTCCAAAAGCCTCGTAATGGCGTGGTTCTCGGCGAACGACCTAAAACAATCAAGGCTGAAATAAAACGCTTGGATGAACGTTCTCTTTAGCCACTCTTCAAAAAGAACGGCTAAAACCCTTATTTTTTCGTTCTCATTCTCATTTAGGCAATAACTGAAATAACATAAACTCGTTATTAAGCCGGAAAGTGACAACAGAGGGATATATCGTCTGAGCTACAGTATTTCTAGCCAAAGACACTCAGATTCTTTGTCAATCTCTTCAATCTATCGAGACAGCACAGATCACTCAAATACATTCTTAAGCTCATTTTAAAGGATATCTCTATTGAGGAATTCTGCATTATGGTTAGTATGGAAAAACGACATTGATCCGATAGCCTAGATTGAATTTTTCCTGTCAAAACTCTCGATTTAATCCCAGAAGCAAAAACCTCAACGATTACCAGAAATTATGTCCAGTCCTGTTACTACACTTCCAGAACTTGAACAGTTAATTCAACGGGTTAAAGCAGCTCAGATTCACTATGCCAGCTTCAGCCAGACACAAGTAGATAGCATCTTTAAACAAGCCGCTCTAGCTGCCAATGCCGCGCGGGTTCCCCTAGCCAAGTTGGCCGCAATCGAAACAGGGATGGGAGTGACGGAAGATAAAGTCATTAAAAATCACTTCGCCTCAGAAATTATTTACAACAAATACAAGCAGGAGAAAACCTGCGGCATTATCGAAGAAGATAAGACATTTGGCATCCAAAAAATTGCAGAACCCGTCGGCGTTCTCGCCGGAATCGTGCCGACAACCAACCCAACCTCAACGGCTATCTTCAAGGCTTTAATTGCGCTCAAAACACGCAACGGAATCATCTTCTCGCCCCATCCCCGCGCTCAGGAATGCACGATCGCAGCGGCTAAAATAATTCTCGAAGCCGCGATCGCTGCTGGCGCACCACCCGACATCATTGGCTGGATTGATGAACCAACCGTGGCGCTATCCCAAGTCTTGATGCAACACAAAGACATCAATCTCATCTTGGCAACGGGCGGCCCTAGCATGGTGCGAGCCGCCTACTCATCGGGCAATCCGTCCCTGGGAGTCGGAGCTGGTAACACACCCGCTCTGATTGACGATACAGCTCATATCAAGCTGTCAGTTTCGTCCATTATTGTCAGCAAAACGTTTGACAACGGTATGATTTGCGCCAGTGAGCAATCTGTCATCGTTGTAGACAAAATTTACGATCAGGTTAAAGCTGAATTTCAGCATCGAGGGGCTTATTTCCTAAGTCCAGAAGAGCGCGATCAGCTCGCCCAAAAGATTATTGTTGACGGTCATCTAAATGCGGATATTGTCGGTCAGCCTGTTGCGAAGTTAGCGCAACTCGCAGACCTGAACATCCCGGCAGATGCACGCTTAATTATCGGCGAAGTGACTGATGTTTGCGACGCTGAACCATTCGCCCACGAAAAGCTCTCGCCGATTTTAGCAATGTACCGCGTGCCTGACTTTTTAGCGGGCGTAGAAATGGCGGAAGCGCTTGTTGAATTGGGAGGACGTGGACACACTGCCGTGTTGTACACTGCCCCCGATAATACGGAACACATTCGCCAGTTTGAAAACCAAGTTCAAACCGCGCGGGTGTTAATTAATACACCTTCATCTCAGGGTGCGATCGGTGATTTATACAACTTCCGTCTTGACCCTTCCCTAACCCTAGGATGTGGAACCTGGGGTGGAAATTCAGTCAGTGAAAATGTTGAGCCGCGCCATCTCCTCAATATTAAAACCGTGGCCGAACGACGCGAAAACATGCTCTGGTTTCGCGTACCACCCAAAATATACTTTAAGCCCGGTTCCCTACCAGTGGCGCTGCGTGAATTGGCGGGCAAAGAGCGAGCCTTTATCATTACCGACAAGCCAATTTATGACCTCGGAATGACGAGTTCGTTAGAGACGGTTTTAGACGAAATCGGCTTAAAATATACGATTTTTTCGGATGTGGAGCCTGATCCATCTTTGGAAACGGTTAACCGAGGTTTAGCCGTAATGAATCACTTTAATCCAGATGTCATTATTGCGATTGGTGGTGGTTCTCCTATGGATGCTGCCAAAATTATGTGGTTGCTGTACGAGCATCCCGAAATTGAATTTGAAGGTTTGGCGATGCGTTTCATGGACATCCGCAAGCGCGTTTATGATTTGCCCGCTTTGGGTCAGAAAGCTTTGCTAATCGCGATCCCAACGACGTCTGGAACAGGTTCTGAGGTCACGCCCTTCGCTGTGGTGACCGATCGCCAGCACCAAATTAAGTACCCCTTAGCGGACTATGCTCTCACACCCAGCATGGCCATTATTGACGCCGATTTAGTCCGTCACATGCCCAAGTCACTGACGGCTTTTGGAGGCGTTGATGCGCTGACTCATGCCTTAGAAGCCTACGTTTCCGTGCTAGCTTCGGAGTATACCAATGGTCTTGCATTGGAAGCGACACGCTTAATTTTCAAGTACCTTCCTAGTGCTTATGAGGAAGGCGCAGCCAATCCCAAAGCTCGGGAAAAAATGCATTATGCTGCCACGATCGCCGGGATGGCATTTGCCAATGGTTTTCTCGGAATTTGTCACTCGATCGCCCACCAATTAGGAGCCATGTTTGGCATTCCTCATGGTTTAGCTAATGCTTTGATGATCACCTATGTGATTCGCTACAATGCGACGGATGCACCCTTTAAGCAAGCCGCATTTTCACAGTATAAATACCCCAATGCGAAATGGCGTTATGCCCGCATTGCGAGTTATTTAGGGTTGGAGGGCGAAGATGATGAAACCAAGGTTAATCAACTGATTGCAGCGATCGAACAGCTCAAGCGACAGGTTGGTATTCCAGGCAGCTTGCAGGAAGTACTGGGCGATCGGGCGTCCGAATTCCACGCTCGTTTAGATGAACTTGCGGATCAATCATTTGATGATCAATGCACAGGGTCTAACCCGCGTTATCCCCTGATTAGCGATATGAAACAGTTACTCATTGAGGCGTATCACGGCACGTTATCCCAAGAATTCCCAGCCGAAACTGCGCCCACTCTGAGCGAAATCGGCCAGGATTTACACCCCATTTCACTCTAATTAATGGACGCAGAATCGCGGGGATCGCAGGAACTGTGGATTGATCGCCCACCCCCAGGCTGTCGTATATGGAACAAGACCTAGGCAAGAGATGTCAGGACTTACGCAAGGGGCGTTAGAAGTCCGACTTCTGACAGTGTTCTGAGAGTTGGAACGGCGACGTTTCGTTGAGAAGTCGGACTTCTGTGTGAGTCCTGGATGTTAAAAGTCCGACTTCTCACATGGCTCTGAGAGTTGAAACGGCGGCGGCTTGTTAAGAAGTCGGACTTCTGCGGACTTCTGCGTAAGTCTTCTGGGAGGGAGTACCTGCAATCTCCCTCTACCAACCTGTTTTGACGGCTTGATTGGACAGTTTAAACGGTGGTGAAAGTTTGACGAAATTGGTGTAGATCCTAGGTCTCAACGAAATTCTTCGGTTCGAGCCGATCGGGGAGCCTGAGACTTCTGGGGTCTCGGTCATTATGTGCCAGCCCAGTTCAATCAAGATTTGCTCACGATAATTATGGTTCTCCATCGCGCCCATTCCTAGGATTTGAGAGTCAGAAATAGTGGCAATCATCTCGAAAAATGTTGAGAACCATTGCGAAGTGTTTAGCTCCGCAGAATATTAAGGTAAGGTCTTTGGACAAATGAACTTACACCAAGCTCATTGCAATCGCTTAAAGCCTTTTATCAAACTCACAAATTACTACGGAGTTCGATCCTTAATATGACTCACCTTGTACTAACAACCTTGGCTACCGCGACGAGTGTTGAATGGAATCCGAATGTTGGCCTCACAATGATCATCTGCAATATCCTGGCGATCGCGCTGGGTAAAGCCACGATGAAAGATATTTCAGCCGAGCCTGCTATGCCCTCACCTCAGTTTTTTGGCGGTATGGGTCTGCCTGCGGTGTTGGCGACTACGAGCTTTGGTCATGTGTTAGGCATTGGTGCAATTCTCGGTTTAGCAAGCATGGGTGTGCTCTAATCTCGTCAAAATTTTGCGCGTTTCACCTTCTCTCTTGTTGATTGCTTAAATGATGATTTTCTCGAATATTTGAGTCTTTTCATACAAGGAAAAGACTTAAATAAACGTCCTGCTTCCTACTCTCAGTTATTGCACGTACGAACTATCGTATGTGCTTTTTTTGTGCAAATTTTACTGCAATTTCCGACTCGATCTATTTCTAGGCAGGAATGCCCTGACTAAAACTCTCAATTGGTTGCTTTAGTCGGTCTTTAAAACTATCTGTGACAGAAGGTTTCAAGACATGAAGCCAAGCCAAAGAATCACGAACATTAGACCAAAAACTCGCTTGGGTTTGTCATGATGAGAGCAAACAGCTCGGTATAAAAACTCAGTCCAGTCCGGATTCATTACCGAAGTTTGTTTGTAATTGACCGCAATTGACCGCCCGATCGAATCTGATCGCGGCTCACTCGTAGAGGGAGACTCTATGGCGACACTATCAACCGACCGACCCGCTACACCCACGGACAAACCTGTTCTGGATAAACGCTTCAAGGCGATCGAGATTGTCATCAAGCGCAACCACTACCGGCAAGATGCACTCATTGAAATTCTCCACAAAGCCCAGGAATCCTTCGGCTATCTCGAACTCGAAGTGCTTGAATACGTTGCCCACAAGCTACAACTACCCCTCAGTCGTGTGTACGGTGTTGCCACGTTTTACCATTTATTTTCCCTAAGCCCGACGGGTAAACATAGCTGTATTGTTTGTCTTGGTACGGCCTGTTATGTCAAAGGTGCAGGAGAAATTATTGCTGCATTGGAGAAAAAACTAGGGGTAAAACTGGGAGAAACAACATCGGATGGTGAGGTTTCTTTGATGTCGGCGCGGTGTATTGGCGCGTGCGGCATTGCACCAGCGGTGGTATTTGATGGGGAAGTGGCGGGACGACAAACGATCGAGGCGGTTTGCGATCGAGTCACGAATCTTATGGCTTAATTCTGTGGCCTTTTCTAAGGGTTTTAGTCAAAAGTCGAGTGATTAGGCTACTTGAGTCATAAGTAACCCAAGAGAAATAATCGTTGTTGTGCTTCAGCGCCTTTTGCTGGGGCTAAAGTCCATCAAAAACAGCGCACTCACATCCAAAATCGCGCTTTATTTGCTTGGACTACTCAAAAGTTTTACTGAAATAGGAACAGGACGCTATGGATATTTCCGCACTTCGTCAGATTGCCCAGCAAGAACAAATCCGACAAAAACCTGTGCGAATTAATTGTTGTACGGCATCCGGCTGCGCTTCGTCGGGGTCAGGAGCAGTCAAGAAAAACCTAGAGACTGCAATTAAAGCTGGGTGTCATGACGAGCTGATCGAAGTGGGTAGTGTGGGCTGTATGGGATTTTGTGGACGCGGCCCGCTAGTCATTGTGGAAGCGTCTGAACGTCAACTACACCGGCAGCTTTACGCCAACGTGACCCCGGAAGCGGCCACTTCATTAGTAAAGGCGATCGCGTCGATCCGTCTAATCCCACTAATCCCGCCGATCCCACAGCCCCATCATCACACTTGGAGCAAATAGATCTTGACCATCCATTTTTTCGCTATCAAACGATGATTGTGCGGGAAAATTGCGGCAAGATTAACCCAGAACGTATCGAGGAATATATTGCCGCAGGTGGCTATGAAGCGTTGGCTAAAGTCGTCCTGAATCTCACTCCAGAAGAGGTCATTGCGGAGGTGAGCGCAAGTGGTTTGCGAGGTCGAGGCGGGGGCGGTTATCCCACGGGTTTGAAGTGGGCGACGGTGGCAAAAATGCCAACGGGTCAAAAGTATGTGATTTGTAATGCCGATGAGGGTGATCCCGGTGCATTTATGGATCGTAGTGTGTTGGAGAGCGATCCCCATCGGGTGCTGGAAGGAATGGCGATCGCAGCTTATGCCGTTGGTGCAAACCACGGTTACATCTACATTCGGGCGGAATATCCCCTAGCGATCGATCATCTACAAACCGCCATTAAACAGGCCAAGCGTCATGGTTTAATGGGCAGTCAAATTTTTGGCTCACCCTTTGACTTTAAAGTTGATATTCGGGTAGGAGCCGGAGCGTTTGTCTGCGGTGAGGAAACTGGTTTAATTGCTTCGATCGAGGGCAAACGTGGCGTCCCCCGACCCCGACCGCCTTACCCCGCCGTCTCGGGTTTACAGTCTGAACCAACCCTGATTAATAACGTTGAAACCTACGCTAATATCGCTCCAATTTTACAAAAAGGCGGCGAGTGGTATGCCTCGATCGGAACCGAAGATAGCAAAGGAACCAAGATTTTTGCGCTGACTGGAAAAGTCGAAAATGCCGGTTTAATCGAAGTGCCGATGGGGATTACGGTGCGTTGTATTGTCGAGGAAATGGGCGGCGGCATTCCCGATGGTGGCACGGTCAAAGCAGTGCAAACCGGCGGGCCTTCAGGTGGATGTATTCCTGCCGAGAAGCTCGATACCCCAGTGTCTTACAAGTCCCTGCTCGAACTTGGCACTATGATGGGTTCCGGCGGAATGATTGTGATGGATGACAAAACCAGCATGGTCGATGTCGCGAAATTTTATATGGAATTTTGTCGCGAAGAGTCCTGCGGTAAATGCATTCCCTGTCGAGCTGGCACAGTCCAGCTATACGGTTTGTTGAACAAACTTCTGAACGGTCATGGTACGACTCGCGACCTTGAATTAATGGAAAATCTCTGTTACATGGTCAAGGAAACGAGCCTTTGCGGTTTGGGACAGAGCGCACCGAATCCCGTGATTAGTACGTTGCGCTATTTTCGAGACGAATACGAAGCACTGATTCCCAGCTAATTTCTAGTTAATTCCCAGCTACTTAGCTGCCGATTTACGAATCAGCAACCTAGGCTCAATACTAACTCTTGACTGGTTATGATTCAGCTTCCACGCACGTCTCAAGCATGCTCCAAATGCTCTAGAAGATTTGCCCTCTAGTCTTAATTGGTGAAAACCGAAAAGTGTAAGGCCAATCACGAATCAAAAAATCCCTGTTCTCTTAAATAGGGAACATCCATCGACCACCCATATAGGTCATTACGAAGGTCATTATGTCTGTTGTCACCCTAGTGATTGACGATCAACCGATCGCGATCGAACAAGGCAAAACTCTACTCGACGCTGCCCACGAACTCCAAATTCCTGTTCCCACACTTTGTCATCTTGAAGGTGTTTCAGAGGTGGGCGCGTGTCGCCTCTGCATTGTAGAAGTGGAAGGAATTAACAAACTTCTTCCTGCCTGTGTCACTGAAGTTGCAGAGGGAATGGTGGTGCATACCAATACCCAAAAACTTCAGGATTATCGCCGTCTAACGGTCGAACTTTTATTTGCCGAAGGAAATCATACTTGTGCGGTTTGTGTTTCCAACGAAAACTGTGAATTGCAAGATGTGGCGATCGCCACCGGCATGACCCACGTGACAGTTCCCTACCAGTTCCCCAAACGAGATGTAGACCTCTCCCATGAACTCTTTGGCTTAGACCATAACCGCTGCATCCTTTGCACCCGCTGCGTCCGCGTCTGTGACGAAATCGAAGGCGCTCACGTGTGGGATATCGCCAACCGTGGCGGTCAAGCCAAGCTTATTTCGGGCATGAACCAACCTTGGGGCGAGGTCGATGCCTGCACCAACTGCGGCAAATGTGTCGATGCCTGTCCCACCGGAGCGATTTTCAAGCAGGGCATGACCGCCAGCGAAATGAAGCACGATCGCGACAAAATC
>JAAUPN010000266.1 GCA_012033105.1 Coleofasciculaceae cyanobacterium RL_1_1 | reverse complement strand
TTTGTCCTTGATGGGTTGCGGTGGTGTGTGGTGATGGAGTATCTGCCCGGTGGTAGTCTCGATGCGATTGTTGAGCGTGACGGGGCGTTCCCGGTTCCCCAGGCGATCGCGATCGTCGAGCAAATCGGCGCGGCAGCGGCGTTCATGCACGATCGCGGCCTCCTGCACCGCGACATCAAGCCGCTGAATCTGCTGACGCGGAGTAATGGTGAAGCCGTACTGATTGATTTTGGCTTGGCTTCGCCGTTTCAACAGGACGTGGTGGAAATTCAGGAGGATTACACCTCGCGGGGATTTGCGCCGATCGAGCAATACGATCGGCGTGCCAAGCGCGGCGCGTACACCGATGTGTATGGGTTGGCGGCGACGCTATATTTTCTCGTGACGGGCGAAATTCCCCGATCGCCCCCTGACTCGGATTCGTGATCGGCAAAACGGTCGCCCCGATCCCCTCGTTCCCCCGTCGGACTACTGCCCCGACCTCCGC
The DNA here is from genome assembly GCA_012033105.1 of Coleofasciculaceae cyanobacterium RL_1_1. Lineage (GTDB taxonomy): Bacteria > Cyanobacteriota > Cyanobacteriia > Cyanobacteriales > Geitlerinemataceae > RDYZ01. Next base: position 4,616 of record JAAUPN010000266.1, on the reverse strand, counting down.
ACCGCCCTCGAAGCGGCCATTCTGAACGGCCTTGCCCTTCAGCCCGAAGATCGCCCCCCGACGATCGCTGCGTGGTTTGATCAACTTGGCCTCGAACCACCGTCTCCGGTGACCCATTCTCGATCGGCCACCAACGCGCTCAACACCAGTGGTGATCCTGACACCGAAGCCTACGCCTCGGCGATCGGCCTGCGGTTTGAAGCACTGCGATCGGCGCTCGAAACGGGGCGCTGGCAAGATGCCGATCGTGAGACTGATCGGCTGTTGCAGCTCGCCACCGGGGTGAAATCCGGCGCACCGATCGCGATCGAGGACATCGAAAATATCCCTGGTCGTGACCTGCGCACAATTTCAAGTTTGTGGAATATCTACAGCAATGGTCGGTTTGGCTTGGCCTACCAAGCGCGACTGTGGCGATCGCTACACCAGGATAGCGATCGGTTTGCGGCGGTGGTGGGCTGGTCGGTGCAAGGGCGGTGGCGCGGCTATGGTGAGCTGAGTTTTCGGGCGGATGCTCCGGCGGGACATTTACCAACTTGGGGGCGACGGGGCAAGTTATGGGGGGTGTTATGCGATCGGCTAGAGGCGTGCAACATCAGGCAAATTGAGAGCGATTAAGCCGGATTACGCTAGAGTGTATCGTCCCTCCTCGCCCCGTAACAGTCCTATGGCTTGGCAACGTCCCGACGGTCGTGATCGCGATCGCATCCGCCCCGTCCGCTTTGAATTTGACATCTCCACCGCCCCCGCTAGCTCCGTTCTGACCTCCAGCGGTCACACCAAAGTCCTCTGTTGCGCGACGATCGAACCGGGTGTGCCGCGCTTCCTCGAAGGCAGCGGCCAGGGCTGGCTCACGGCGGAGTATCGCATGTTACCAGGGGCGACATCCCGACGGCATCCGCGCGAATTTCTCAAACTCTCCGGACGCACCCAGGAAATTCAGCGCCTGATTGGTCGCAGCCTACGAGCCGCACTCGATCTCCAGGCTCTCGGGGAGCGCACGATTTATATTGACGCCGACGTTTTGCAAGCCGATGCAGGTACACGCACTACCTCGATCGTCGGCGGCTGGGTGGCGCTGGCCGATGCGATGAATCGCCTGGTTGCGGCTGGAGAGCTGGAACAATCGCCAGTGACCCACGCGATCGCGGCGATCTCGATCGGCATGATTGAACAGGAAGCCTTTCTTGATTTGAACTATCCCGAAGATGTGGCGGCAGCGGTTGATTTTAATGTGGTGATGAACGACAAACTGGATTTAATTGAAGTCCAAGGAACCGCAGAAGAGCAAAGTTTTAGCCGATCGCAACTGAGCGGGATGTTAGATTTAGCCGAAGTTGGAATTCGTGAACTGTTTACCCTGCAAGCTGATGCTTTAGCGACCCGAAAATTAGCATAAATCATCACCATTTATCGTCAGTTCAACCAAAAACAAGACATATTAACTCTGTTCTATTAGCTCAACGCTCTCGATATGTTCTAAAAATGATTGAACTGACTGTAATTGTGCTACCCACGAAATCAGGTTGGGTATCAAATTCGCTGAATTTGGACTCCCATTAAATCGCATCTGTACCATCTGGAAACTTCACGTCATAGGGAAAAAAACGCGCCGAAACACCGATCACACGAATTTCAACCGCCGGTAACATTGGCAGTGCAATCTCCGTGGTGTAGGCACTAAATAGCCAAAAATTGGCACGATTGGTATGCTCTTCCACAATCTTCAGTAGCTCTGCTTCATGTTCAACAATAAACTGATGACAACTTTCTGAAAAATCCGGAAAACGGACACAGACCCGCTCGATTAAATAATCGGATAGCACATCTGTGACATAGGTTTCATAGTCACGGCGATCGGGGTTGGTCAGGGCGAAGACACCCAGCACAGAGGCCGCGATCGCTAGAATACTGAGCGATCGCCCCACACGTTGACGCTGAGTAAAACTTAAAGGCGGCATCGTGCTTTAGGACTCAAACTTTGATGATCAAGGGCGGGTGTCATGGTTTTGAAGTCTTGCAACTTGTGAATCACGTTGTACCATCATGGCGAATAAAAAGAGCACGGTAAACGGGTTCACCATTTTCGAGGGTGTACAGTTCGCGCTCTGTGGGAACCGGCATAGGATTTTCGGGCAACCATTCCGCCGAGGTGCGTGTAAAGGCCGGATGTTCGGCAAATCGATCGCACATTTCCATTTCCACTTCGCACACATCAGATTGTAAGAACATTTCCCCACCGATCGCCAGGTATTTTGCTAAAGTTTCAACCAGTTCTGGCTGAACAACCCGGCGTTTTTGATGACGTTTTTTAAACCACGGATCGGGAAATTGAATGCTGGCTCGCTGTAATTTCCCGGCGGGGTAAGAGGCGAGAATATCCGCGATCGTAATGTTGGCGTTACAGAACAGAAAATGTAGATTATCGAGGTTTTGCTCCTCGCGCCATTGGTTTGCAGCTTCCACGAGTGGGGCGCGAATTTCTAAGCCTAAAAAGTTCCAATTGGGTTCGATCTGAGCATATTGTTGTAAAAATCGCCCGCGTGCACAACCGATATCAATCATCAAGGGTCGATCGAGATTGCCGAAAATTTGTGGCCAGTCGGGAATCGCGATCGGCTGCTGAAATTTTTGGCTCAGGGGATTAACGTGTTGACGAACTCGAACGAGAGACAATAGTTTGCTCCGAGAAATAAGAGGGACAGGACTGATGCAAAATGACCAAGACCTCTGAGGTCTTAACATCACTTTTTGACTTAAGCCACGAGATTTTGTTTAGACCTCTGAGGTCTGCGTAACGGCTAGGGAATTGAATGTGATTTTATCGTCAAGATTTGGCGTTCAGAAATCGGTGATCGGGATCTCAACAAAGGTCGATGACTGGGTTTAAGATTCGTCGCTCAACTGACCAGAATCAGCACTATTCGCACTATCGGCCATGATCGCGTCAATGATTTTGACGTTTGCGGCGGGAAATGGCAATTCGGACAATTCCGCGACAGTGACCCAGCGGATTTCGTCACAGGCGATCGGCTGCGGTTCGCCCGCTAGATGGGTGCAGTGGTACACGTGCAACGACACTTTAAAGTGACTATAGGCATGATCGACGGTGATCAAATGCTGACCGATTTCGATCTCGATCGCCAGTTCTTCAAGAATTTCCCGTTTCACGCAGGCTTCCGGCGTTTCGCCCGCTTCAATCTTACCGCCGGGAAATTCCCACAGCCCGCCCAGCAAGCCTTCCGCCGGACGCCGATCGACCAAGATTTGATCGTGGCGATCGTTCCAAATCACGGCCACGCCGATATGTTTATGGGGGATCGGAGCTTTCGTTTCGCGCATGGGACGTTCGGACGTAATACCTAAAGAATGAGCCTGACAGGTATCTTGCCACGGACAGAGCAAACAGGCGGGATTTTTTGGGGTGCAGCAGGTGGCACCGAGATCCATCAGGGCTTGGTTGAAGTCGCGCGGCGCATCGCGATCGAGCAGAGTTTCGGATAGTTCCCACAAGGATGACATCGCCCGACTGGGTGGCACATCCAAGGCCACGAGCCGCGCCAGCACCCGTTTCACGTTGCCATCAAGAATTGCCACCGGTAAATTAAAGGCATGGCTCAAGATACCGCCTGCGGTGCTGCGTCCGATACCGGGCAGGCGATCGCGGCGTCGAAATCGCGGGGAAATTCGCCGTGATGCTGGGTGACGATCGCCTGTGCCGCACGGTGCAGATTGCGAGCACGGGCATAGTAGCCGAGTCCTTGCCACAGTTTCAGCACCGTTTCTAAATCAGCGGTGGCGAGGGTGTGAACGTCGGGAAATCGCCGCAGCCAGCGTTCAAAGTACGGCCATGCGGTCTTGACCTGGGTTTGTTGCAGCATGATTTCCGAGATCCAAACGGCATAAGGATCGCGGTTGCGTCGCCAGGGGAGGTCGCGGCCTTGATAGGCGTACCAGTCGAGGAGCGATCGGCGTAGCGATCGCACATCAGCGGTTAAGGTCAGCCGGTTCGCGGCAAGTTTCGATCGAGAAGACTGCTTCACGGCACGGCAGGGACTCGTAAAGTAACGTTGAGACCTCAGAGGTCTGAGCTATTTTGGGTAAATCCCAACAAGTAACGTTGAGACCTCAGAGGTCTTGGTCATTTTGCATCAGTTTTGCAAACGTCAGCACCACGCGCCACCGCCACACCGCCGATACCAGCGCGAATAGCGATCGCAGAAATCGCGGATTCAGCCAAAACGCATCTTAGGATACGGATCGGGATCACTGAGATATGAGAGCGTGCGAGGTTAATGCCAAACGCCCTCCTCGCCCCTCGCGAAATCTGTGACATCCTTAAGCCGTACCACTCCGAGGCCACCCATCGAGACGTGTTCCCCACCATGTACTCGACCCTTGTGAGTGATGCTCTCGTCGATCGTGTTTTGAGCCAGTACGACATTCCCGCCGTCACGCGCTGCCACTTTTGGCATCGTGGCTTGAGCGATGTGTATTGGTCAATACGCTGGGGGCGGACTACGTCCTGCGGGTGGCGCATCGCCACTGGCGCAGCCTGGAGGATGTGATTTTCGAGCTGGAGTTGCTCGATTTCTCCACGATCGCGAGGTTGCCCG
>JAAUPN010000083.1 GCA_012033105.1 Coleofasciculaceae cyanobacterium RL_1_1 | reverse complement strand
TCGTGAGATGCTGAAAGGTGAGTTGGGCTGACGATCATGGGGGATAGTCCGGTGAGCAATCGAGCGTGCGATCGATGAGAGCGGCGGTGCGAGGGCTGACCAATTTGCCTTTGATCGCAAACTAAAATCGCGACTTAAATTCGCGCCCACGTTAAACACGTTACCGTAATCAGCCCACACCACTATGCATTTTCCCGGTTAGAACCCCACAATTTTGCGGGCAGCTCTGTCTCTCGACGGATCTCGACGGATTGTGATGCTTAACTCACGTCCCGGATATATATGATCTGATCGACCTCACACTTACGATTCCCGTGAAATCCAAGCGCCCTCGCAGTCACGATCGCATCTTGGGGTTGCTCAACACGCAGCCTCAAGCCCTCTCCGCCCAAGAAATCTTCATTGAACTTCGGCAGCGGAACCAGTCCCTCGGTTTGGCGACGATCTATCGCGCCCTCGAAGCCCTCAAACTCGCGGGACTCCTACAGGTACGCACCCAGACCAACGGCGAAGCACTCTACAGTTCTGCACACCAAGATCGCCACCATCTCACCTGCCTACAGTGTGGTGACTCGATCCCCCTCGATCGTTGTCCGATCCACGATCTCGAACAGCAACTTCAACACGTCCATCAGTTCAAGATTTATTACCACACCCTCGAATTCTTTGGGCTGTGCGATCAATGCGCGATCGCCGGTTCAACGGTTCAGCCCAAGAATGATCCAGACTCGCTTCAGCCATCTTGATTGGAACTCTCTACCGAAGTCATCCGGCTCGTGTCGTTCGCGCTAGAAACTTAAGGTAGGATAGCTATCATGCATGAGGTCTACGCCAAAGCGAGATGACTGAACTGTAGCCCAATCCGGCGAGCGAGCCCGAAACCTGGAGACGACATGAGTCGGGGAAAACGTAAAAAGTTACGCTTACTGGTTGTTGATGACGAAACAGATAACCTCGATCTGTTATTCCGAACCTTCCGACGTGACTTTCAAGTCTATAAAGCCGAGAGTGCGAGCGAAGCGTTAAGTTTGCTCGACGAAAACGGCGAAATGGCGCTGATCATCTCGGATCAGCGTATGCCTGAGATGAACGGAACCGAGTTTCTCAGCAAGACGGTCGATCGGTTTCCCGATACGATTCGGATTTTGCTGACCGGTTATACCGATGTCGAGGATCTCGTAGACGCGATTAATACCGGTCAAGTCTTTAAATACATCACAAAGCCTTGGAATCCTGAAGAGCTGAGAGGCGTGGTTCAGCAGGCTTCGGAAACCTACAAAGTCCTCAAGCAGCGCACCAATGAACTAAACCGCACCCTACGGCGTGAGTCGCTACAAAACGGCATCATGAGCGTCATTCGCGAGTCGCTCGACTACGAAGGGATGCTGGTCAAAATCGTGGAAACGATCGGCAGTTGCCTCGAAGCGACGGCGGGTAAGTTATACCCAGTCGAAAATGGTCGCTTGCGAAGTGCCGGATCGTTTTCCTATTCAGCTAACGAGAGCGATATTCCCGAGGCCGTACTGGGCGATGAAGCTCTGGTGCAGTCCGTTCTGGAAACGGCACAGAGTCAAGTCATCACCGAAGAAGACTCCAACCTGATGCGGGTGGCGATTCCGCTGGCGTATCAAAAGGATTTGCTCGCGATTTTAATTCTCGATCGCGTCAGCAGTGATGCACCGTGGCTCACGGCTGACATTGAGCTTATGCAGCTTGTCGCCGAACAGTCCGCGCTCGCACTGTCTCAGGCAAGGTTATACCAACGCACCCAAGAGCAGGCCGAAAAAATGCTGGCCGAACTGGAGGTTGCAAGGCAAATCCAGTCCAATTTGTTACGTCAGGTCTTTCCAGAGTCTGACTCAGAACGGGTGCAAGCCTGCTGTTATCCGGCTCGTGGGGTAGGGGGTGACTTCTTTGAGGTGTTCGCCCATTCCCAAGGGGATTTGTGGTTAGCCTTGGGGGATGTGTCCGGTAAGGGAGTCCCGGCGGCGTTGTTTATGGCAAGCGCGATGTCGGTGTTACGGCGGGAATTATCGATCGATAATCCTCCCGAGCCGAATATCGTCATGCAAAACCTCAACCGCAGCATGTCCGATGACCTGATCGAAAATAACTGCTTCATCACAATGGTGGTGGCGCGATATACCCCAGCCACCCGCGAGCTGGTGTACGCCAATGCCGGTCACATTTACCCGCTCGTTTGGTCGCATCAAGCCGTGGCAAACGGGGGAGACGGCAACCCTCGATTTCTGAAAACGCGAGGAATTCCCGTCGGTATCCTGCCGCAGTGGAGTGCCAAATGTGATTCCGTTTCGCTAGACAGTGGGGATGTGTTCCTGCTGACCAGTGATGGAATTACGGAGGCGATGGTCACATCGCTTGACTCTGAGGGTCAGGAGCAAACCATCATGCTCCAACAGGAAGGGCTATGGACATTGCTCCAATCAGAGGCGTACCCCTTTAGCCTAACTCGCCTACTCGATCGCGTGCGGGGCGACAGCACCGAACAAGATGATGACCAAACTATTCTTTCCCTGGAGGTGCTGTAGATGAAAACGGAACTGCAAATTCCCAGCGACTTGAAGTTTCTCAATATTGTTGAGCATTGGCTCCTCGGTTGTTTAGAGATTGGGGTCGGCGAGAGTATTGATTGGGCGCGTCAATCCAATCGTTTGCGGCTTGTACTGGCGGAGGCGTTCTCCAATGTCGTTCGCCATGCCCATCAAGAACAGCCCCAAATCCTGATTTTGCTCAAGATGGAACTGCAAAACACCGATGTCAGCATTGAGGTCTGGGATCGGGGTACGGGGTATGACCTAGAGGGGTATATGGCGCCGACTCCGGAGGCAATGCAAGAGGGGGGCTATGGCTGGCTGATCATTAATCGTTTGATGGATCGGGTGGAATACTCGCTCAAGATTGATGATGAGGGTCGTAACTGTTTGCGGCTTGAGGCCAATTTGGCGGAGAAGGCGGCGCAGGCTGCGAAATCGGCTTAGGGGTTGGCGGTGTCAGTGCCACAGGATCAAGACGGCCTCGATCGCGATCGGGTCATCGCCCACGCCCGTCACCTGGGGTTTCATCAGGTGGGCATTGCCAAACCGGAGAATCTAGATGATCGCGCCCGTGTGGCGCTGCAAAGCTGGCTGGCGCAGGGCTATCAGGCGGAGATGGCCTGGATGGCTGATCCGAGGCGAGCGGATGTGCGTTTGGTGTTGCCGGAGGTGCGATCGATCCTTAGCGTGGCGTTGAACTATTACACGCCGGTGGCGCATCGCGATGATCCGGCGATCGGCAAAATTTCGCGTTACGGCTGGGGTCGCGATTACCATCGCGTGATGCAGAAAAAGCTGAAAGCGCTGGCCGCTTGGCTGAAGGAACGGGGCGCGATCGCCCGGTATTACGCCGATACGGGGCCACTGTCCGATAAGAGCTGGGCGCAGCAGGCGGGGATTGGCTGGATTGCGAAAAATGGGAATGTGATTTCCCGTCAGTTTGGCTCCTGGATATTTCTCGGCGAGATTTTGACCGACTTGGATTTAGAGGCCGATCGACCCCACACCGCGCACTGTGGAACCTGTACGCGCTGTCTGGATGCCTGTCCGACGGGAGCGATCGTCTCACCATCGGTGGTGGATGCGAATCGCTGCATTGCTTACCACACGATCGAAAATCGCTCGGAAACGTTACCCGAGGCGATCGCCACCCAGCTCGATGGCTGGGTCGCGGGCTGCGATATTTGCCAGGACGTTTGCCCGTGGAATCAACGATTTGCCCGTGAAACCGATGTGGCGGAGTTTCAGCCCTATCCAGACAATATCGCGCCGACGTTAAGCGAGTTGGCGGAACTTGACGAAGCGGAGTGGAATCGACGCTTTCCGGCGTCGGCATTGCGACGGATTAAGCCGGAGATGTGGCGTCGGAATGCTCGCGCGGCGATCGCGGCTCGTGAGCTACGGGGCGATCGGATCTCTGACCACGATCGGAAGACGGAGGGGTCATCGATCCGATCCGATCCGAGTCCGAGGACGCCAATCGCAAATCATGAGGATGCAGAGTCGACAGATAAATGAATGAGCTAGGCGGCATTCTGAGGACGAATTGACTGGGTGATCGTGCTGTTTGGATCGGTTAAGACATTGATCGGGAGTACCGAGCGGAGTCGTTATTCGACTATTTGATCGGTTTTGTAGTGTTTGTTTTGCAGTGTTTCTAGAGAACAGAAGTGGGACTTGCAGCCGTGAATTGGTCTTGGCTGTGTTCCAAGCGTGTCAGGCGCACGCAAACTGCAATAGGATGAAACAATTGGAACCACAGGAAACCGCTAGAGACGCTAGATGCAACGGCTCCCCGTTCCTTTGCCCAACTCCTGCCCCCACAGGACACAGACAAAATCACCCAAACCTCAGAGGTCTTGAGCTGACGCTTTAGTTCAAGCCAGAGGATTTCGTTGAGATGTCCAAGGTCTACATCAGTCCTGACCCGTTCAACCTATTGCCCACGTTGACCCCCGTAAATCGATGACGCCCGATCGCCCCACCGCCGACGCCTCGATCAATCTTCAGCCCTGGCTTGCGGAAATTGACGCCCTCAAACAGCAGATCGAGACCACCGAACGTGAGGCGATCGCGGCACGGGAAAGCGCCGATCGCTGGCGACAACTCTACACCCAAGAAGCCAGCCAGCGCCGCCACGACCTCGACGCCACCCAGACGGAGATCGATCGTCTCAAAACGGAACTCGCCCGGTTTAAAGACGCCGTGCAGACCCCGACCGAAGCCGAGCAGCTCACCGTCAAAGTTGCCGCGATCGCCGAAGACGAACTTCGCGATCGGCTCGTGGCAGCTCTCGCCCAACGTGACACGCTGATCCAACAGGTCGCGACCCTCGAAACCGACCTCGCCCTCGAACGCGCCGAACATGCTAAAACCCGCAGCGATTTAACCGCAGCCCTCGGCGATACGGTCGAAGTGTTTGCTCGCACTAAGGCTAAAATCTCGCAACTCGCTGCTTTACCGCCCCAAATCAGCCCAAATCAGCCTTAAGCTGCGCGATCTGTTCTGCACTCAGCGTCGCTCGCACCTCCAGCATTTGACCCCGATCGCGAATCACCAGGGTTTCGCCCACCACCGTTACCACCGACGCCGTTAGCGCGATCGGCTCATATTTAGGTTGCGGTACACAAACCCGCACCACCACATCGGGCTGAGTTTTTGGCGTGATATAGAGTGCCTGCTCCGTGCGATCGAGTTCCAACCGGCTCGCGGTCAGGTCTCGCTTCAGCTCCTCTCCCGCCTTCGACCAAAACACCGTAATTCCCTTTAGCTCTGGCGCGACGATCGCAAACTGTTCATCAAATCGCTGGGTTTCCCAGTCCAGATCGATCGGCGCTGCTCCCTGGCTGACCCGCTGCTGCCAAGTCACCGCTTTCCCGTCAAGCCGCGACCACCATTGCTGCACGTGCGCCAACGCTTCCGCATTACTCGGATCATCACTGCCGAACTGCCATAAAACTGCCGCCATCGTTGTTCTCCTAAAAAATCACCAAAATGCTCTATTTCTGAACGTAAGCGAGGGATAGTCTCCCCTTTGCTACTTTAATAGATCACTCAATTGTAGCGAACAGACCCTGTAAAATTCATGCAATTCAATTCATGATTTTATTCTAGAAACAGAGTATTAAAGTCAAAGTTTCTAAAATCAATCCCCTAGACCAAAAAAGTCTAAATTGGTCTAGCCAAAGCTACTAAATCTGGGAAATTTCGAGAGTTGTCAAGCCAATCCCTCCATACTTTAGCAATAATCTGCTATAAGAATTTATGGCTTTTTCTAAGTCATAAACCTTCCTATATTATTACTATCTTCCCCTTTCATGGAAAATACCACCCAGCTTGGCGAACATCTGCGAGAATCTACGGAAGCCATTATTCAGCTCGTTGAATCTGAACCCACCCTACGATCGCAGGATATTGCCGCGATCGAAAGTTCCTTAAAAAAGGTAATCTCACCTACCTTTGAAATCGCTTTTGTTGGTGCATTTAGCGCGGGGAAATCCATGCTAATCAATGCATTGCTGGGAAGAGAGCTACTCTACAGCGCTGAAGGTCACGCCACCGGCATTGAATGCTACATCGCCTATGCTGAAGCAGACAAAGAGCGTGTCGTTTTAACCTTTTTAAGTAGCCGAGAAATTCAAGACGAAGCGCAATATTTACTACAACAGCTAGGTGTCACAAACCAAGTTGATTTTAGTAGTGACGAAACGATATCTACCATTCTCGAAACCTGTACCAAGCTTGTGGAGAAGGAAGGGGGAGATAGCAAGTCAGAGAAAGGCCGAACCGCCAAAGCCTTGAAGTTACTCATGGAAGGTTGGGAAGCGAATCGCGATCGGATTCAGCCCTTTGGTAATGCGACCTATTCAATGGAGCAACTGGATCTCAAAAATCTCCAAGATGGCGCTGCCTATGCCCGTCGAGGTTGTAATAGTGCCGTGCTCAAACGGCTTGAATATTACTGTCATCATGATTTGCTGGAGGATGGCAATATTTTGGTTGATTTACCGGGAATTGATGCTCCGGTGAAAGAAGACGCCGCGTTGACCTATGACAAATCAAACGCGAGGAAACGTCTGCTGTTGTGGTGGTCTTGAAGCCCGCTTCTGCGGGGGATATGACTCGTGAGGAAACGGAGCTATTGGAAGCCATTCGGAATAATCCGAGTATTCGCGATCGGGTATTTTTCGTCTTTAACCGCATCGACGAAACCTGGTATAACATGCAGCTTCGGCAGCGTCTCGATTCGCTGATTTCAAGTCAGTTTAGTGATGGTCAGCGTCTATACAAAACGAGCGGTTTACTCGGATTCTATGGCAGTCAAATTGCCCAGACGGGAACCGGCGATCGATTTGGTTTAGATTCGATTTTTGCCGACAGTATCAAAAATGCAGAGATTGCAGAAGATACGCCGCAGTTTATTTACGAGTTTAATCGCTATTGTTCTAGCTCCGGCAAGCTTCCGGGCAATCAGTTTCGGATTTCGGTGAATAACTACGAAAGCCAAAATGAAAACTATGTTCGTATTTTAAGTGAGTACGGAACACCGTTGATGCAGCAGTTAATCCACGATAGCGGGATTGAGTTATTTCGTGGGGCGGTGACGCAGTACCTTACGGAGGAAAAACGACCGCAGTTGTTTGCAGCACTCGCGAATGATTTGCTGCCGGTTTGTACTGCGCTGCGGCGTGTGTATCTTGATCGTTGGCGTGAACTCGACAGCCAGCCGACGGAAGTTGAGGGAATTAAGGCGAAGCGGCTGGAGGGTTTAAATCACGATTTAGTACGCTTGGGTGGGGAGTTTAAGGAGCATATTGATCGCGAGATTAATGTGGTGGTGACGAATCAGCTTCGTAGTTTTGAGGATGATTTTAAGCATTTGCAAGGGCGGATGTTGGATCGGTTAGAAGAGTTGTTGAATGGATTTTCGGTGAAGCAGGTGTATCAGAATGCGACGCTGGCGCATCCACGTAATTCGACGGCTCCTTTTCTAGCCATTTTGGTTGAGGCGTTTTACTATTTATCGAATGAGCTGGAGGATGTCTTAATTGCAGAAACGGAACGCACGATCGAGCGCTTTTTTAAGCAGTTATTTGAGCGTATTTGTCATCAGGATTATTATCGTGAGCTGTGTCGTTTGATGGGCAGTGATATTGGTTTGGAGACACGTTTGCAGGAGATTAAAACGTCGGTGGTTTTGACGTTGCGGAGTGAGGCGAGTACAGAATGCGATCGATATGTGCGCGAGAGTCCGGATTTTTACCGAGAGGAGTCGGCGTCGTTGTTCCAGTTTCGCGAGGTGTTGGCGAAAACATCATCGGGTTACGATTGTTCGCCGATGGTGGCAGCGGAACCGGCGATTCGTCAGTTGTTGAAGTTGGACTTTGAGCCGAAGGTACAGCGGACGGTGCAAAGTACGTTCCGGCAGGCGGTGAGTCAGACGTTAAAGTCGCAGCTTGTGCCGTTGTCGGCGGAGTATTCAGAGTTAATTTTGGGAGAATATAAGACGGCTCGATCGCATTTAGAATCGACGATCGAGAAGGAGGCTCAGGTACAGTTGGCGGCATTAGCGGGCGATCGGGAGGTGTTACAACAATCGATTGCGGCTTACAATGCGGCGGTTCAGGAGATTGATTTATGTTTGCAGTCGGTGGGTTGCGATCGGTTTCAGTTGCCGTTGGTTGAAGGTTTTTAGGGTTTGAGTTAATGAAGAATGAAAAATCGCTGGATTTTGGATGATGAGGATTTTATTCGTGCGAAAAAGTTATATCCGCTTTTTCGGGATGAACCTACTATTTGCATTGTTGAGGATTTGAACTCAAAATCCTCTATACAATTTAATTGTGGTGCAGACTATAACAGTGAAAATGCTTTATCACTTCATGGTTCAGAAGGATTAGCTTGTCAAGTTTTAAAGTTTGGATCTAAACAATGGGTTACTGGTAAAGTTCGTTATGTGCTTGAGTTTGAGCCGGATGATCCAGCGGAAATGCTTGAGGTGAAAACTTCGTTACAGATTCATGAATCAATTGAATCGATAGAGAATAAACCAATTGATGAAATCCGAAAGTTAGGAGAGGAACCATGATCTATAGCTAAAGACTATATATTCTAGAATAGAAAATCTCGTAGCGCAGGCTTCTAGCCTGCAACGGGAACAGCAACAGAACAGACGCCTGCGCTACACGCCATACCAGCAACCAAAAATGAAAAACAACTTCCACATACTTGACGATCATGAAGTTATTAGTATTGATCAAAGTCATCAAATTAACGTGTTTAATCCAACCTGCACGTCGAATGAGTTTCTTAATGCAATAAAACGTGCCTTGATATTGCTAGATCGAAGTTCAAATTCGTTCCATTGGAGTGAATCTAAACAAGAATGGTTTGAAGAAGATGGTGTTGAAGGAGAGGTCTTACAGTTTGGTGAAAAGGATTGGCAATCAGGACGATTGAAATTAGCGCTTGTCTTCTACCCCGATGAACCAGAAGAAAAACTCGAAGAAGATGAAAATCAAGGCATCGAACTAAAAGAAGTTCCATTGCTTGAAGCGAGTCTTGAACCGATCGAGACCTCAGCCGAACCGCTAGACGAACTACGTAAACTTGCTGATGAAACAGACTCGTAACCCACAACCCATGAAAGCCAAACCCACCCCACGCATTCGATTTAACGCCGACGTCCGGCAATACGTCCTCAACCGCGATCGCAATCAATGCCAAAGCTGCGGCACATCCGCAAACCTGCAAATCGATCACATCATCCCGATCGCTCGTGGCGGCTCCAACGACCTCAGTAACCTACAGACCCTTTGCCAAACCTGCAATCTGCGTAAACGCGATCGGCTCGATTCACGCTTCAAGCCACGCTACAGCTCATAGCTTAAATCGCTCAAATTTAAGCGTGTGTAAGATCGGCAAAGTTGACAAGATCGACGAATTCGGCAAATTTGGCAAATTTGGGCAATGCAGAAATGGATTTGTTACCGTATTTATCCGTACGCTACATCCCGTTTTGAAAGCTCTGACAGTGTTGCTCTATGGGCTTGCCGATCGTCTATCACCCGCAATATGTCGCTGCGATCCCCGAAGACCATCGCTTCCCGATGCCAAAATTTGCGCTGCTTTACGACAAGCTACTACGCGATCGCATCGTCCGCCCCGATCGCGTCTTCCAACCCGAACTCGCCCCCACCGACTGGATCGAACTCGTCCACGATCGCGATTACGTTCGCCACTACTGCAACGGAACCCTCGACGCCAAAGCCCAGCGGCGCATCGGTTTGCCCTGGTCGCCCGAGGTGACAATTCGGACGCGGATGGCCGTTGGGGGCGCGATCGCCACCGCCAAACTTGCCCTGGAATACGGCATCGCCTGCAACACCGCCGGAGGGACACACCATGCTTACCCCAGCTACGGATCGGGATTTTGCATTTTTAACGATATTGCGATTACGGCGCGGTATTTACAGCGGCACGGCTTGGCTGATCGCGTCCTGATTGTCGATCTCGATGTGCATCAGGGCGATGCGACGGCGTTTATTTTCCAGGATGATCCGAATGTGTTCACGTTTTCGATGCACTGCGGCGCGAATTTTCCGAGCCAGAAGCAGACGAGCGATCTCGATGTGTCGCTGCCGATCGGTATGGAAGACGATGATTATTTACGCGAATTGGGGCGACATTTGCCGGATCTGTTGACGCAATTTCGACCAGATATCGTGATTTTTGATGCGGGAGTCGATCCCCATGTGGGCGATCGGCTCGGGAAGTTGGCTTTGAGCGATCGGGGGATCTATCGACGCGAAATGCAAGTCCTGAGCGCCTGTTTAAGCGCACGCATTCCCGTCGCCTGCGTGATCGGTGGCGGCTACTGCACCGATATTCATGAACTGGTGTCTCGTCATAGTTTGCTCCACCGTGCCGGAAGTGAGCTATACCGACAATATCGCCTGTAATATCGCAAAAAACGATCAGGTGAGGATGTCAAGAACAAACTGAGAGCACTGAGCGGAGTCGAAGTGCAGTTTTTGAGCCAGTAAAATAGAGTCAAGATGTTTCGTTGTTTATTGAACTGGCTATACGAAACTACGGTGCTGCCGGAATCCCGAGAATACTGGTGGCATTGCCCCAATAAAACAGTCCCGCCACACATCCCGTCAGGTGAGACGGCGACCATCGAACTCGCACCGCTAGATAACACCAAGCTGTTAGAGACGATCGCCGTCACCACGATGCACTGACCTTAAGCTATGCAAACACCATCAACCCATACCCTAACTGGCGGCTGTCACTGCGGCGCAGTGCGGTATCGCATCCAGCTCGATCGCCTCGTTGCGATCGACTGCAACTGCTCGATATGTACCAAAAAGGGTTTTATCCATGCGATCGTCCCGCCCGATCGCTTTGAGCTACTCCAAGGCCGCGACGCCCTGAGCCTGTATCAGTTCAATACGGGCGTCGCGCAACATCTATTTTGCAAGCACTGCGGGATTCATAGCTTTTATCGACCACGATCGCACCCCGATCGTTACGACATCAACGTACGGTGTTTGGATGACGTGTCGATCGAACAATTCGAGCTAACACCCTTCGATGGCCGTCATTGGGAAGACAACGTAAACAGCATTCGCCAAACCGAGTAGGGTGGACAATGCCCACCCTACGCCTGAGTTCGGCTACATCACCATGCCGCCATCGACATTAAACGTCTGACCCGTGATGTAGGCTGCCGCCGGATCTGCCGCCAAAAAGCGAATCATCCCCGCCACTTCATCCGCCTCGCCATAGCGACCTAGGGGGATAAATTGTAGAATACCCTCTGCTTCAAGATCGCTCGTCATGTCCGTCGAGATAAATCCCGGAGCGACGGCATTCACCGTGACACCACGGGGCGCAAGCTCCTTGGCGACCGTTTTCGTCAAGCCAATCACACCGGCTTTGGCTGCGCTATAGTTCGCTTGACCAGGATTACCCATCTGACCGGCAACGGAGGCAATATTGATAATGCGTCCGGATTTTTGCTTGAGCATGATTTTGCTGACAGCTCGGGTACAGAGGAACACCCCGGTGAGGTTGAGGTCGATCACGGCCTGCCAATCGGCGAGTTTCATCCGCAACAGCAAGGTATCGCGCGTGATCCCGGCGTTGTTGACCAAAACGTCAATTCGTCCAAACTCCGTTTTGGTTGTTTTGACCAAGGTTTCAACCTCGTCTTCTTTTGAGACATCGGCCTTCACCGCGATCGCCTTGCCACCCATCGCCTCGATCGCGGCGACAACCTCATCCGCCGCGCCGCTGGAGCTGGCATAATTCACCGCAACACTGGCGCCACTGGCGGCAAGGGCGATCGCCGTTGCCCGACCGATCCCGCGCGATCCGCCCGTGACGATCGCGACTTTATCCTTCAACTGCTGCTGGCTTTCGGGTAGCGCTTCCATCGTTCTCCTGCGTCTTAAAACGTTAACGAGTCATCATTTTACGGCGTGGCTGACCGATCGTTGCGTCCTACCGCTTTTGCTCTCTTCACTTCTCTAGCCTCATTTCCATGACTCTCCAACTTCCCGCTATTCGCGACCAAACTTTGCTCGATCGCGCCTTGACCCATCGCTCCTTCACCAACGAAAATCCGGGCTGGGATCACAACGAGCGACTGGAATTTCTCGGCGATGCACTGCTCGGTTTTCTGGTGGCGGATTTGCTCTATGAGGTCTATCCTGACATGAGCGAGGCGCAGATGACGCGCTTGCGATCGCAGTTGGTTGATGAGCCGCAGCTTGCCAACTTTGCGCGTCAATTTGGGTTGGGCGATCGGCTCTCGCTGGGGCGGGGTGCGGCAAATGATGGCGGGCGCGACAGTGAAGCCATCCTCAGCGATGCGTTTGAGGCGTACGTGGCGGCGCTGTATCTAGATTCGGGGTTGGATGTGGTGCGGGTGTTTGTGGATGAACTGATGGAGGCGGAACTTGATCGCCGGGAGCAAGCCGGTGAGGATGCGGCGACGATCGAGCTAACGATCGATGCGAAGGGGCGTTTGCAGCAGTGGGCGCTGGCAACGCTGAAAACAATACCGACCTACACCATCGTTGGGGAAAGTGGCCCGGATCATGCGCGGGTGTTTACGGCGGAGGTGCGGATTGGGGAGCGAATTTACGGTCGTGGGACGGGGAAACGGAAGCAGGAAGCGGAGAAGGCAGCAGCGCGGGTAGCGTATGGGGCGATCGAGGCGGAGGGGCGATCGGGGGCTTGAGGTGGGAAATGTGATCAGCACACTTCCCTAACTCATCCAAAGCTGACGCCTCTTCCAATTTCGCCCGCCCCAATCCACCTCAGTCCAGCTCAATCCGATTTCATGACAATTCGACGCTACAGTTAAACCACCCATAAACCACCAAATCCCCACAACCCGATCGCCCCGCCCCATGCCCCCGCACCTCCACCCTCACCTTCGATCGCGGCACGCTGATCCTACATCCGCCGCCGCGCGGTCGAGCCTGGGTTGACTTCGCCACCTGGGACGATCGCATCGAAAAATTTCGTATCCGCGCGATCGACTATCGCCCCCTGGTCGAAGCCCTGCGCCAAGCCGAAACCCAATTTGAGGACAACGCCTCCGGCTTCGACAAACTCGAACTCAAACCCCACCTCCCCTTCGAGCCGTATCCCCACCAAACCGAAGCTCTCGCCGCCTGGAAACAGGCCGGACGGCGTGGTGTCGTCGTGTTGCCCACCGCCGCCGGTAAAACCTACCTCGCCCACCTCTGCATCGCTGCCACCCCCCGCAGCACCCTGATCGTCGTCCCCACCCTGGACTTAATGCACCAGTGGTATGCCAACCTCGAAGCCGCATTTCCCGGAACTGAGGTCGGTTTGCTAGGTGGTGGTTCTCACGATCGCACCCCGCTACTCGTCGCCACCTACGACAGCGCCGCCATCCATGCTGAAACGATCGGAACCGTTACGGCCTCGTGATTTTTGACGAATGCCACCACCTGCCCACCGATTTTTGCCGCGCGATCGCCGAATACTCCCTCGCGCCCTACCGCCTCGGCCTCACCGCCACCCCGAACGCGCTGACGGACGCCACGACGAACTCACCGAACTCATCGGCTCCGAACTCTACCGCAAATCCCCCGAAGACCTCGCCGGGAGCGCCCTCGCGGAACACCGCATCGAACGCATCGAGGTCTCGCTCTCGGACGAGGAACGCGAGCGCTACGATCAGTGCATCACCATCCGCAACACCTTCCTACGCCAAAACAATATTTACTTTGGCTCGATTCAAGGTTGGCAGACCTTTATCAAAGCCAGCGCCCGATCCGCAGACGGACGCCGCGCCATGAAAGCCCACCACGAAGCCAAAGCCACCGCCCTCGGTACGGAGAGCAAACTACGGGTTTTGACCGAGCTGATCGAGCGGCATCATGGCGATCGTATCCTCGTTTTCACCAACGACAACGCCACCGTCTATCGCATCTCCCAAAGCTTTCTCGTTCCCGCCATCACCCACCAAACCCCCGTCAAAGAGCGCCACGACATTTTGACGCGATTTAAAGCCGGTGACTATACCGTGTTAGCAGCGTCCCACGTGTTAAACGAAGGGGTGGATGTGCCGGACGCGCGAATTGCGATTTTGCTGTCGGGAACCGGATCGACACGGGAATATATCCAACGGCTTGGGCGAGTTTTACGTAAAGGAAACACCAGTGGTAAGCAGGCGATTTTATACGAAGTGATCGCGGAGGGAACTAGCGAAGAGGGAACCTCTCAGCGGCGACGCCAGAAACCGATTACAGCGTCTCAACCGGAAGCCGAGCCAATTCACCAGCTTGAACTGGTGGCCGATTTTGATGAATTTAACGATTCACCCAATCCATCCAGTCCACCACCCGCAACACCTCCAAAACTCACCCCACTCTACGGCGATCGCCCCTATCAAACCCGACCTGACCCCCGATCGACCCCCCGCGCCGCAGAGTCCACCACGCCCTACGACACGACTCCCGCCCCCAACCGCGAAGATCCTCGCGATGCGATCGATGTGGACGCGGAAGTGATCGACCCCAACCCTCAACCTTAGTCAGCCTCAACGCTCCACCGAGTGAAGAAGTCATCGGTGTCAGTGATGGTTCACAACGTACTTCCTGAATAGTCGGTAATCTCAAATGAGTACGGGTTAGGAAAAATGTGAACCTCGATGTGTCAGCTCATTGTTTAACTCACTTATCAAATTCTGAGCATCGTTTGATAGGTATAAGACTTTTTTTAGATATCCTCTAAGGGTTGTTGCTTATCGTGTCTTTTTTGTGAGCTATTTTTCCATTGACCCCGATCGCCGGATTGTTTTTTGCGATTTCGACGGTACGATCGCCTGTAATGATGTGCTGGTGCTGGCCTGTGAAACCTTCGCACCGGAGGTGACCGCAAGGGTAATGCCCCAGCTTTATAGTTTGGAGCTGTCGTTACGGGTTGGGGTGCGGCAACTGGTGGAGGCAATCCCGAGTGATCGCTATGGTGCGATGTTGGAGTTGGCGCGATCGCAGCCGTTGCGTCCGGGTTTGTCGGAGTTGATCGATTTTCTCGATGGGCAGGGTGTGGAGTTTGTGGTGGTGTCCGGTGGAATTCGCGGCTTAGTAGAAGCAGCGCTGGGAGATTTAGCCGATCGTGCGGTGGGGATTCACGCGATGGATGTGGATACGACGGGCGAATATTTGGCGGTGCGATCGGAGTTTGAGGGTGAGGTGGAGTTGGTGGATAAACTTCAGGTGGTGAGTCGCTATCTAGGTGCGCCGTTGCCGACGGGTGGTTTTACGAGTCCGAATTGGGTGGCGATCGGCGATTCGGTGACGGATTTAAATATGGCGCTGGCTGCTCCGACGGTGTTTGCTCGCAGTCGGCTGAAGACGTATCTTGAGGAGCGGGGTCAAGTGTACACACCGTTTGAAAGCTTCTTTGAGGTGCGCGATCGGTTGGTGCAGTTGTGGAATGCCCCGGTGTTGGCGGGACTGCATTCATCCACAAAGTAGACCCAGACGGTCAATCACCCTCCAACGTAATGTTGCCCTGAGTTAAGCTGCGTACTCGCCGACTGTTTTCGAGCCAACTGCCGAGATCGCTTCTCCGGCGTCAATGATTCGTAACAGTGGGGACAGGAGATCCACGCTTCGTAGTGGGGCGATCGGCGATCGGCCTCCGATACCGGCGCACCACAGGCTTGACACAATTCATAATCCCCCAGCTCAAGACCCTGTTTCACCGAAACCCGCTCATCAAACACAAAACAGTCCCCTTCCCAGAGGCTATCCTCAGCGGGAACCTCTTCGAGATATTTCAGAATGCCGCCCTGAAGATGGTACACCTCCTCAAACCCTTGCTGTTTTAGATACGAGGTGGCTTTTTCGCAACGGATGCCGCCGGTGCAGAACATCGCGACACGTTTATGTTTAGCCGGATCAAGATTTTGCTGGACGAAATCAGGCAGATTGCGAAAGCTGGCGGTGTGGGGATTTTCTGCACCTTTAAACGAGCCGATCGCCACCTCAAAATCGTTGCGAGTGTCGATCGTCACCACATCCGGCTGTGAAATTAAATCATTCCAAGCTTCAGGTTTAACGTACTGACCCACAATTTTCGTCGGGTTCGCTTCGGGCTGGCCGAAGGTGACGATTTCGGCTTTGAGTTTGACCTTGAGCCGAGCAAAGGGCTGAGTTTCGGCCTGGGAAAATTTCACGTCGAGATCCCATAGACGATCGTCGTGTTGCAACACCGCCAGCACCTGA
>JAAUPN010000265.1 GCA_012033105.1 Coleofasciculaceae cyanobacterium RL_1_1 | reverse complement strand
TAATTGCCGCAATGGCGCGAAGACATCGCGGGTGGGCAGTTCTACGACAATGCGCCAGTTCACGCTGTAGACGAGCGAACTAGCGCCGAGGGTTTCTTGACCGCGCAGTCCGCGATAGCGCTGTAGGCGATTGGGCTGGGCTTGACGGAGCCGATCGCGTAGTTTGTCGTCAGGGAGAGGCGAGAGAGGCGGCTGTTCTGTGGTGATGTCGGCAGTTTGGGTTTGGGCTAGGATTCGATCCTGTTGGTCGAGGATATAAATATAACCGTGACGATTGGGTGAGATTTGAGAGACTAAAAAATTGAGGAATTTGAGGTTGATGCGTGCGACGAGTACTGATCGCACTTGGTTTTCGACATCTAAAATGGGCATTGCCACATTCATAAAGAGCAAGTTATGTCGTACGTCAAATTCGATTGGGCTGATGTAGTGATCACCTTGTTCCAACACAGTTTGTAGCGGAACTTTCGCAAAGTTTCGCAGGGCGATCTGGGTTGAGCTTTGTCGGTGATAGGGAGCGACGGCAGTGCGAATCGCACCCAAACGATCAATGATTGCAACGGTGTCATAAGCATCATTGGATCGCGTTAATCCTTCCAAGAGATTTCGCTGAATGTTGGTGTCAAGATCCGCCAACCCCCTGACCTTTGTGAGATAGGTCATTTGCAATTGCAATTCATCAAGGTAGCGGCTGGTTTGACCACTGATCGCTTCAGCACGTTGTTCTTGTAAGTTCCACGCGGTTTCGAGTTCTAAGTTTGCGGTGAGCTGTAGGAATAGACCGCCGACGATGACTAAATTGAGCACAACCCATGACACGAGACCATAACGTAAAAGTGATGCGATCGAGCCGCGAAACATTTGAATCATCAACAGTACTCAATTAATTTTTGCCCCAAGTCCACACAGTCTTAAATCTAGACAACCTCAAGAGATGCCCTAATCTCTATTTGAAGAAATTGAGAGAAGACCGCATAGACGGAAGTATGAACCCGATTGTTCAGTAACCCATAACTGAATTCAAAAATGAGATGAATCACGGATAGATAGACCTTTGAAATTTTGGAAACCTCAAAGGTCTAAAGTCACAGTTTGTGTCCCTAAACGACCTATAGAGTCTCGATCATTTCTTGGCGGGATAAGTCCGAGGCAAGATTGAAAGCTTGCGGCCCGCCGACGAGCTGGAGCGATCGTCGTACAAAGGAATCATCAACTAAATCGGCGGCAATTTGGTCTGAGGTGAAGTCTTGCAAAAATGCGAGTGGGTCGATGACCGTAGCGTCTTGGATGTCGCCGATGAGGGTTTGTCGGAGTTCCTCCGCGAGGCGATGGGTGTACGACGCAAAGGGAAACGGCTGAAAGTCAATCCGCGCCGATCGCCATTCGGGATGAATGACCGCACCGTGACGACGGTAAAAATCGGTATCGTAATTGGTCAGCACTCGACGCAACACATCTGCCGAAAACGGCAGGTATCCCCCCCCATCTTTTGACAGGATATGAGCCAATTCCTGACGGTTCGCCTTCGACCACTGCTGCGATTTTACCAAGGCATTCACCACGGCCTGCGTCCAGTCTGGCCGTTCCCGTAGATCATCTTCATGCATGAAGACAACACAGCAGGCATGATCGCGCCACACATCGCCGGTTAACCGTAGCAATTTGCCCACCTGAAGCGTTTCGGCAGCGGAGTTAAAGGGTTCGGCGACGATGTAGCCTGCGATGCGTTGGTCTTGTAGTTCGGCCAACATGGCGGGCGGGGGCAGCACTTTGAGATAGACTTGCCGATCGCCGATACCGGCTTTGGGTATCGTCGTAATTGGGTCGAGACCATGCTGACGGAGCAGCAGTTGGAGAACGATATTGTGAATCGAAAACCAAGAGGGAACGGCGATCGTGCGTCCGGCGAGATCCTGAGGCTCGTTAATCTCCGGCAAAACCGTAATCGCCGAGCCGTTGGTATGGTTCCAGGCCACAACCTTGCCGGGAAATTTCGCACCGTAACGCACCCACATGGTTGTGGGCATGAGCAAATGAATGACATTCACTTCCCGCGCCATGAAAGCTTGGGCAATCGCATCCCAGGAGGGAAATTTTACCGGGGGAGCGACTTCGAGTCCCTCCGCTCGATAAAATCCTTTATCTTTAGCGGCTAACAGGGGTGAGGCATCGGTGATGGGAAGATAGCCCACACGAACCTGGGGATTACTCCCCGATGTTTGCATTACCCTATGGCAACCGGTGGCGAGGCTTGCAGACACCGCAAACAAGCTGGCAAATTGTAAAAACTGTCGTCGATCGAGCGGGCGATCGAAGGCATTGTGAGTTTGGATTGGAAGGAAGCGCCGTGCGGGGGAGTCGTTCAAGGTATCTCATCCTCATCACAAACGGGTGTTTGTCTAAATTGTATGTAAAAAATCGAATGAAAGTGTGTAATTCAGTGCGAAGCGATAAGTTCTGCGGGTAACAATGCTTTTTGTGGTTTTGGGTAATTTTTTGCGTATAGTCATTTGAGTTATGGGACAGTCTAATTCTGGCCAATTGCCCAGCAAGTTTCCAATCAGTTCCCACCAAGTTCCCACCAATTACCCCAGTGTCTAAGCATTTAGAGGAAGGTTTGTGAGTTCGTCATCGTCATCGCCGTCATTGCCATCATCGTCACTGGAGCCAGACGGTCGCCCCACCGACCCGGTTCAGGAGTCGAACCCACCGCTTGATCCGCGTCATTCTCGTGATGCGCGTGATCCCAGGGGTTTACATCTAGCGATCTCGCGTCAGGTTGATCGCGACCTTGGTATACGTGGTCAGATCGCATTGCCCTGCAATCCGGAGGCGATCGATGCCAATGTCAATGGGCTGGTGCGGGCGTTTCGCTTGCTCGGGCGCAGCTTTACCGAAGCTGAGGTTGCGACGTTAAAGCAGCAGGTTGCGGAGGTGGTGACCGAAAGTGAAACCGAGCTGAGTGTGAATAGCTTGGCGATCGCCTATACGGCGGCGGGAACTGGCTTACACTATCGGGTGGCGAAATCGAGCGCGGTGCTGGATACCGTGGCCTTTCGGGGAGCGATTATGATTCCTGCGATTCCCAGTTTGCGTGATGGCTTCTGTCAGCGTCTCCTCACGTTGTTTGCACTCCTCGATCGTCCTGTCTCGGAGGAGGATGCCCAAGCCCTGCGGCAACTGCTCGATCGCGAATTGAAACGCGCCTATGAAGCCACTCCCCACGCCCGCGTTAGCATCCGCTACGAGTCCACCTCGCCGCCAGAAAAGCGCGTTGCGTGCAACATTGAATCCACGATGATCGGCCTCACTCCCCGTGCCGAAAGCCTGCTTGAACAAAAGCCGGACTATCTCGAATCCCTCGCGCCCCACACCAAAATCACCGAATTACTAGCCGCCGGAGATTTGCCACTGGACGGGGAAGCACTGGTGGTGGGCGTTGCTACGGCTCAATACGCCTTACCCCTCGCGGCAGAGGGTTGGGAGGTGACGGCCTTGGATCTGGCGGCTCCCTTTGTCGAGCGTCTGGATGAGCTGGCCTTAGCCTGTGGAGGGAAGATCACGGCTTTGTACAGCAACTTGCTTCAGCCAGAGGTCACCCTAAAGCCGGAGGTCTGCAATGTGGCGATCGTCCATAACTTTGCCACCCGAATGCAGTCCACCCTGCTCTTGCGTGAACTCTTGCTGAAATTGCTGCCTGCCCTTCAGCCCAAGGGATTCGGCGCGATCGAACTATTTGTTCCACTCGGTGACTACGAGCCGGATGCGATCGCCCGCGAAGCCGCCCGCGCCAGTGGTTCGACGATCTTCACCCGCCAAGACATCGCCCGCGCCTGCCAAGGTTTACCCCTCACCGCGATCGAGCTGACCCATCACCTGGCCTACGAAGCCAAACACCGCCCCGAATCCGCTCCCCCTCTAGAGAGCAGCTACATCCTTTGGGCGAGCGGTCGTCAAGTGTTCGCGATGGAAACCCCACCGATCGCCTTGCACTGGCTGACCTTTCGTCGAACCGAGGCGCCCATGCCGGCCCTGGCGATGATCCCGGAAGCCTAACCCACCGTGGCCGTATCACCATCCCCCAGCCTTGATTCCATCTACGGAATGCCGCCGCGCCTTCTGTTGATCGGTGGTGCGCCACGATCGGGAACAACCCTACTCCAGGCAATATTGTGCAGCGGATCGGAAACCAATCCGTTGATCGGCGAAGCGATCGACCTGGCGCATCTTGTGAGCGCCTACGCCAACAGCCGCAACCTCCAACGCCTGGGGGAAACCCAAGATTATTTTGCGGATCTCGATGACCTACGCCAGTTTTATCGTCAGACGATCGCGACGTTACTCAACCGGGTGTGGCAGCGCTATGATCGCCCTGCTTGCCTCGTACTCAAGTCTCCAGCTTTAACCCCCCATTTACCCGACCTACTTGATCTGCTCCCCCAGGCTCAGGCGGTGGTTTCGGTACGCGATCCCCGAGATGGAGCCGCCTCGCTGCGGGCGATCGGTCAACGGTTTACGGCGGAACAATCTCCGTCTGGTGCAAGGGCGGGGGATCAGACGGCGACGATCGAGTATCAACTTGCCCAGCAGTCGATCGAGTATTTAGGACAATATTTTTGCGGCTACTACGCGACAGTATTAGCGTGTCGTGATGCGCAAGTTTGGGAGCGCCTTCGCTTTGTACGCTACGAGGCACTGGTCGCACATCCCCAAGCCGCGATCGCCCAGTTACAAGCCTTTACCGGATTAGATCTCCACTGCAACCCGGATCACCCCTGGCAGCGCAGCATGATCGACTTTCAACGGCTCCCCGATCGCTATCGTGCTTGGTGGTCGGGTCAAGGGTATGGCGATCGAATCTCCGCCGCCAGCATTGGGCGCTATCGTCAGCAGCTTCGTCCCTGTGAGGTTCAGGCGATCGAGCAAGCCTGTGCCAACTGGATGCAGCGTTTTGGTTACGCGATGCACACTCGACCGTACGGTGAACAACCATCCCCACAGGATTAACACCGAGCGATCAAACAACCCACCCGAACCCTTCCCAAACACCAAACCCCCAACACCCAAAACAATAAACATCACAGAAACACCCACTTTCTTTCCTCCCA
>JAAUPN010000264.1 GCA_012033105.1 Coleofasciculaceae cyanobacterium RL_1_1 | reverse complement strand
GCTCTCAATTTTGCCTTGAAATTTGAGGTTTTAGGGCGATCGAGCTGGGAAAGTGTCGGCAATTGGTAACCATCAAGCCAGAACGAAGATGCTGACGAGTTTAGGCCAGCCACGATCGCACGCGCTCGAGTTCCGGCCAGTCCGGGCGACGCTTCAGCCCGTCTTCAAAGTTTTGTGCGAGTTCTTGTTGTAGCTCTTCGGACATCCCGAGCACCTGCTGGGCGCGTTCGATGTACTGACGTACACCGGACTTACCGACCTCGAGCATCGCGATCGAGAGGTTAACGCAGGTTTGGGGATCGCCCGGTTGGAGCTTGATCGCTTTTGAGGCCGCTTTGAAGGCTGCACTCGATTTGCCATCGAGCAGATACAGCCAGGACAAACAGGTCCAAGCAGCGCTGTTTTTGGCAGCGCGATTGCAAATATCTTCAAACACAGGAATCAGCTCACTTGCCGCTTCTCCAGCCTGATAGCGAGCTAATCCTTTCTCAAACAGTTCTTCAGTGGTCGTCATGATCGATGGGTAGCGTGACGGGTCTAGCCGATCGCGATAAGCGTGCAGGGGATCGCGCCTTAGACGCGCAAAAACGCTCTAAATATTCGGACTACTCGGAAAACTTTAGAGCGTTTCGATTCGGCTGAAAGAATACCACGATGCCAAGACCGACCGGAGGCATCGATCGCGATCTTCACGGGAAGATTACGCTAAATCTCCTGTGGGGATGACGAGATGATGTCGCGAAATTATGTCGCGAAGGAGCTACCACAGCCGCAGGTTTGGGTTGCATTGGGATTGGTAAACGTAAAGCCACCGCCGATGAGAGCGGTGTTGTAATCCAACATCAGGCCATAGAGATACAGCATACTTTTTGGATCACAGACCACCTGAAAGCCTTCATAGTCAAAGACTTCATCGTCTTCGCGAATATTGCTCGGATCTTCAAAATCCATCGCGTAGGACATCCCAGAGCAGCCACCCTGACGCACTCCCACTCGCAGGCACAAATCCTTACCTTGCTGTTCACGGAGCGCCTTCACTTGCTTCAGAGCCGCCTCACTCATTTGGATACCACGTTGGGGTACGGGCTTGGTCTGAGACTCGGTACTGGGTGCGGAGAGCGTGGCGTTGGGGGTCGAGGCTTGGGTATCGGTTTGGGTCATGACTTCGAGAAACTCCTGGTCGAACTGCCCGTTTCACTCCCAAACATGAAAGCGACGGGGTCGGGAATACAGTGAACTGGTTTTGAAAGGGGTACGAGATTGTTACGGTGAGGTACGACGATCGCCGTAACACATCACCCAAAGTTCGTGTCTGGGCTCGCTATCTTTCGCCAACTTATCCTAACGTTTTTGTTGGTATGACGGCAGCACCGCCGACGAATCGCAGTCACCCCCTGTCGATTCGCGATATCTCACCTTCGGTCGTGTTTCCGTCGCCTTCTAAAATGATCCCAGGCTGATTGATATCGCGTGTTGATGCAAGCCAGCCTTGCCAGAACACCTGTCCATCCTCGTCACTGAGGGGTCTAAATTTAGAGAATTGCCATGAATCCCAACCGTTTTAAGCCGCTTCAGTTCCAACTTCCGAGCCTCAATTCCATCTTGTTTTTTGTGCTGCTGGCGTGGGTGCTGGGCGCGATCGGGCTGGGTGGGCTGATTAAGTCGTTACTGGTTGTGATCGTTGTGTTGGCGGCACTGCCGGGTAGTGGCGCTGCTGTTTACCCAATGGTGGGTCAAGAAAAACCTAATCCAGGCAGCCTGTCCGTCCTGCGGTTTCGAGCTGACGGGTGTGAATGAGATGGAGTTGCAATGTCCAAACTGCGGTGAGCGTCTCAGTGTCAGTGACGGGCAGTTTGTACGGCTGGCACAGTCGGGAACGATCGATGTGAATGTCGTTGATGTGAATGTGGTTGATGTGACGGCGCTACCGGCAGACGAGGATGTATAGATCGGTTGCGCCCTGATCTCAGCGATCAATGGGCGAAGGCTGGATTGCAGGTTGACAGGCTCAATACTGGTAGCGGCGCGGTTAGCGCACCATCCAGTCCCGATCAAAGCTTTGCGATCGGCTCGGATCGGCAGCAAAGGCGAGCCAGAGGGGAAACTGAAGCAGCGACAAATTAAGCTGGGCTTCGGATTCATCCATCACAATCAACGGCAACCATCCGGCTTTCACCAGACGTTCGGCTTTTTGCGCCATCAGCATCGGATCTTCAAACAACGTGATACCGCGATCAGGGCCGAAATCATTGCGCGTGATCCCCAGGCAGTCTTGCAGACCGCGACGCCACTCACCCA
The DNA here is from genome assembly GCA_012033105.1 of Coleofasciculaceae cyanobacterium RL_1_1. Classification (GTDB taxonomy): domain Bacteria; phylum Cyanobacteriota; class Cyanobacteriia; order Cyanobacteriales; family Geitlerinemataceae; genus RDYZ01. Next base: position 2,815 of record JAAUPN010000264.1, on the reverse strand, counting down.
AGCGCTCGGGGCTGTTCGCGAGAACAAGAGTCCGCAGACGTTTATCGTAGATGCCGCGCAGAATTGAAATCGTGGTCGATGCAATCAAGATATTTTGCAGACGGCTACCCATTGATCGCACCACACCGCGACCGCTTTGGTTGAAGAACCAGTCGGAGACCCGTTCAGCTTGGACGGGCTGAAAGGTGCGACGTAGTTGCCACGGTGGGCCGTAGTAGTCGGGGCGATCGCGGTAACGATCCAGGGATGAGCAGATCAAGCTTGCTTGATCTTGAAAGCCTTTTTTGCCAAAGCTCGGATCGTTTACCCGGTCATTGGCCCGGTCATTGGCTCGGTCATTCGCGCGATCCTCGGGGCGGCTCATCATGCGATCGGTGGGGCGATCGTTCCGCAGGGGAGGCTGACGGGTGGTCGTATCCGGTTGGGTTGTGCGTAGGGATGGCGACGGCTGTAACGGCTGTTGAGCTAGCGGTGGATTGCGGCGATCGCGGCTCGGATCTTGGGCGATCGTGCGCGGTGCTGGGGACTGCCCGACGGGTTGACGCGGCGCTGTGCGCACGCGGGGAGCCTCCTCTGGAGATAGTTTCAGGCGTTCTGCGGCAAGGCTTAAATCTTGCAAGCTGCCCACGAGATATTCCTTAAAACCTTGGACTCGAACGGCTAAATCCTGGGAAGCTCCGGCAAACGTCGTTTGCATTTCCTCTTGGATGCGAGCTTGGCGGCGTTCGAGTTTTTCGACCGATGCTTGTAATTCCTGACGCTGAGTTTTTAAATCCTGCAAAGACTCTTGTACAAGGCGGCTCAGGTCGGCTTGAAGTTCGCTTTTTTGGGCTTGGAGTTGTGCGATTTCCTGGCGTAGGTCTTGGGCGCGGACATCCAGCTCATGAACGACCATTGCAGTGGATGGCGTCTCGCTTTGGCTCACGGCGATCGTAGCTGGTTCCGCTAACTCGGTTTGACTCAACGTTTGATCCACGGTCTGGCGTGCCGCATTATCAGCTTGATAGACCGGTTCTTCGTCGTCGTTATCTGCCTCAATCACTTCACTGGCAGCCATATCGTTTAAATCAGCTTGACCCAAACTCGCCGGACTTGCATCAACTTGACTTAAATCAACTTGACTTAAATTGGCATCACCGTCGCGCTGGGGCATCATCGCACCCTCTGGCTGGGCTGAACTCGGGTTGAAACCATCACCAGGAGCTGAGGGCGCTTGATTGGAATTTTGTCCCGGTGCTGATGATTCCGGAGAGTACACCGCTCGATGGTCAGGGACAACTGGATCAACAGACTCAACGGAATTACGAGCGATCGGCGTATCCACGATCGCCAGTTCGCTGGATGTTTCGGTGTTCGAGTTGATATTTGAGAATCGCGAGACCTCATCCGCATCGTTCACGCCACGCTCGCTATTGGGTTCACTGGTGGCTTCAGTGTCGATCGCGTCAAATAATTCTGGATCGCCAATATTCGCGCTGCCCATATTCGGGACAGAACTCACCGCTGAAGCGGGATCACGCTGCGGCTTAGACTCAAAACTAGCGAAATTATCCGAATTCTTCTCTAAATCTTGAGTGAATGTCGGCGTTGTCGAGCCGGATTCATACCCCGATCCATACACAGGCTCATCGTACTCACGACCGTAATCGTCCGCATCATCCCAATTGCTTGTTTCGCCCTCATCCTCCCAATTGCTCTCATCATCGCGGTTATCGCGCTGTTTGCATTGGAGATCGATCGTTGGGCGATCGTCATCTCCCCACAAATCGCGTTCGAGATTCGGGTCGTTGGGTGGCTGGCGGTTAGGCATGGAATATCGAAATCGGGCCGACTAACTAACGGTAGAGCAAATGGACAACAATCGAACAAATCAAGGGTGATGATTGAACGAGTGATCATCGCCGTCATCCTAAATTGTTACGAGTGACCGGCGATCAAACGGTTACGATTCGGGCGGTTTGGTAGGCGAGTTCGCATTGGAATTGGGCAAGCGATCGAGCGGTACATGGGTTTCGAGGCATTCCCGCAATTTGTCGGCATTAAACAAAACCGGCAAAAAGTGAATACTATTCACTTCACGAAAATAAAACAGGATGGGAACCGGTGACCAAAAAATTTTCCAATTGCACCAATCCCTGTACGGGAACTGACGAAAGCGATCGCCATTGCGCAAGACATCCAACCCCGACGCCGTAAACTCCAATCGGATGATACTGGTTTGGATCATCAAAAAGAGGCCAAATAGCGAAATAACAGCCGCGATCCACGGTGAAATCAAGAGGGTCGGAATGCCAGCCAACACCAGCACGATCGGAATGGCGTAGCTAGGCTGAAGACGAACGGTGGTCAGCGACACAAAATCGTTAACCGTAGAGGAGGTGCGAGGTGGAGGCGATTGGGTCATGACAAGTCGCGCGAGTTTCGGGCAGTTTTCAAGGCTGGAAACACTCTCAAACATGACACAAGATGTCCAGTGACACGCCCAGTGACATATTCGGTGACACAGTGTGCGAATGATTTGGATCGTCCAGTTTTGATTACGTCCAGTTTAGTCGTTTGTACCGGGATCGCCAGTTCGGTTTATGGCAGTGCGCCCTGCGATCGCAACATCTGACGCAATACATTTAACTCATCGCGATGCCCGATCGCCGTTAGTGAACTGGTCGATTCACCCGTCTCCTGAACCGCAATTACAACCCGCTCACTTTTATTTGCCTTTTTCCAATAGTACGCACCCGCCAGCGGCGACAGCGTCACAATCGCGATCGTGTTGTCCGCTAGACTCGGCACAGCTGTACCCCACAATTAAGCCCAC
>JAAUPN010000263.1 GCA_012033105.1 Coleofasciculaceae cyanobacterium RL_1_1 | reverse complement strand
GTCGCGATCGCGATCGATCACCGGGCGACAGCACAACAAGCCAGGAGGTCTGATCCGGCGTTCCCAGGTCGGCTCTAGCGCAGTCCTTCAAAGTCGGGGGCTGTCGCCCGTACCGCTTTGCTCAAATCGGGTGTTAGCTCCAGTGTGTACTCGAACGGAGCCGGAGCTTTTTTCGTTTCGTTGTAGACCAATGCTTCGCGATTGATACCGCGCGGCGAAAACCGCGTCTCGGCATCCACCACCACATTCTCACCCTTAATCGACAGCGCCTTCAAGCTACAGGCATTCGATTTGCCGCTCGATAGTACAGCTGAAATATAGGTTGCCACTTGCGGATCACCCGTTGCTAGATCAATCCGCGCCAGTACGACGATCGCAGGGCCACCACCTTGGCCGTAGCTTTTAAGCCAGCCTTTTTTCGCAAAGCGTCGAAAGTCTTGTTCGGGTGTTCCCTGAGATCCGGTACAGGTAATGTGGCGTAAAGACGCTCGTTTTTGACATCCCACACCAGACCTATCCCCTTGCTGTCATCGTTGGTTTGTTCGTAGTCTTGGCGACACCAAAGTTGTTGACCGGCTTTAAAGCAAATCAGACAGGGGTTTTGATTGAGGCTGGAGACTTGCTTGTAACCGATGTAAAGATTGCAGTCCCCAACGGCAATGCACGGGTTACCGATCGCGCGTACTGCCTCTTCATTGCTCAGATCCACCCCACTAAACGAGGTTGGATGAGGATTGACAGCGGAGATAAAGGTTGCGTTCTTCTTAACGGTTGTAGTGGAAGTCGAGTCGGTCATGGTGATACTGGTAAAGAATGAACACCCCGCGATTTGATCCAAGACCTTGGATCATCTGGACTCGCGATCGCCGTCATCTTAGACCGTAAAATTACGGAGAGTTTAAATCTTTAAGATTTTGCACAAAACGTTTGGCACGATCGTCATCGTCAAAACAGACGTGACAGATATCCAGAACTCAAAGCTCAGGCATTCTGAAAAGTTGGCAAAGCAGGGTGATTGATACGGACGCGATCCCCAATGATTCGTAGATCGAAAACGATGCGTGATCTGGGCGATCACGTTCGTCCTATCGTTCTGCATCGCTTGACTGCGTGAATGCCATCATGACTGCCTCAATTACCGCTATGCTCTACACCGATCTCGCTCGCGATCTCGCGATGCACATCCGCCATGCTCTCGTCGATCGCCTGGTTTGGGATCTTCCCGCCACGGACTCACGCCATGACGCCGACGATCTCAAGTCCCGTCACAAAACCGACGATCTCGCCATCAACGTGATTCTCAATCTCGTCGCGAATATTCCCTGCCACGTTTATATCGAATCCTGGCCTGCTCGCTACCATTCTGCCGCTGAATTTTCGCTGTTCATTGATCCGATCGATGGTTCGATTAACTGGGATCGTGGCATTGGTGATCCCTGTGTCGCCCTGCGATCGCGGAAAAAGTGGAGGATGTGTGCCTCGGTGATTTGACCTATGCCTACGTTTTGGGGTTGCGATCGGGGGATGCGTACGAAACGCGCGACGGTTATGCCTATTACCGCTCGGGTTTAACGTGCCTAGAACGCCCGATCCAGACCACTCCGGTTCAAAGCCTCGATCGTGCGATGGGCTACGTCAAAATCGGCTACGGCGGCGCGACCCGACAAATCGCCACCTGTGAGGCGTTGCTGGCTCAGTGTCGCGATCTACGCTCGATCGACAATTCGGCGATCGAACTCTGCGAATTGGCACGAGGGGCGAGCGATCTGATCGTGGATGCGCGATCGTTGTCCGATAGTTTTAACTTGATTTCCTACCCGATCCTGAAACAAGCCGGGGGGATTCTCTGCGATCTAGCGGGAAATTCGCTCGATCAGGTGGCGATCGCGAAGGGGCAGACGGTTGACTATATCGCCTGTGCGAATGCCGTGTTACGCGATCGGGTGCTGTTGAGCTTGCGCGATCGGGGCGATCACACTTATTCGGATGAAAGTTAGGATGAGAGCCGGTGTAGTGGAGCAATAGCCGCGCTCCGAAGTCGTCAGGCTTCAGGCGTCGCTAGACGATTCAGCGGTGCAGCAATTTGAACCCGATCGCGATCATTCCGATCCCAAGGATCGACCGGATCAGAGCAATCCCGATCCCGATCTCAACCTAGTCGATCCAATCATTCCGATCCGCACAACTACCCCAATCTGCGGACGCCGACGCTTTGGGCGCTACGTCGGCCTGGTGGTTGGTAGCACGATCACTAGCCTCCTCGCCTCACGCCGTGCCGCCAGCCAATCGCGCCGTGCCATCTTACCGATCGCCATTTCCGACACTGTTCGCGCCCAGGTCAACACCCTGGTCAACGAAGTGCGCCCGACGATCCCCGAAACCGAACTGCTGATCCCCACCTATCTCGGCAGCGCCCAACGCCGGTTTTATGGACGCGGCCAACCCAACGCGCTCCAAATGCTCAATCGGTTTTACCTCGGTAGCGGTATTAGTATTGTCGGCGGCACGGCGGACACCTGGAGTGGTGCGGGCTGGACAGGTCAACCGACGATCGTGCGCGATCGCGGCAAAACGTATCTGACGATCGGCGCCTACGATCACAGCTTACGAAAACTCGATCTCGACACCTTTGAAGTCCTTTGGCGCTATGAATTTGACGATATCCTCAAAGGCACAGCGAGCATCTATCTCGATGACACCGCCGAGGATGACGATCGGCTCGTGATTCTTCAGGGCAGTCGGCATGGCGTCGGGAATACGCTGATGACTCCCAATCCCGTGCCGAGTTTTCGGGCGATTTCCTTTCGTACCGGGCGCGAACTCTGGCGGCTCAATATTCGCCTAACCGACAGCTACAGCCGCGATAACGACAGCTCGGCGATCGCCCTCGGTAACGGCGAACTCTTCAACGTGGGCGAAAATGCGATCGGCTATTTTCTCAATGCCAGCGCCGCCAGCGCCCGCCCCATAGACGGCATCCAACAGCCGCAAATTCTCCAAGAACTGAAGCTCTACGAAGACGCCGACATTGCGAAATATCGCGGCAATCTCGTTGCTGAAGCCTCGCCCGCCCTCTTGAACGATCGGCTCTATATTGCTTCCGGTGGTGGACGCATCTACGGGATTGATATTTCGAGTCGCAAAATCATCTGGCGATTTCATGCCGGGGGCGACCTCAACGGCTCGATCGCCATCAGTCGTGACGGCAAACTGTTCGCGACGGTCGATCGCGAAAAATCCCCGGCCTCGGCGGCGCTTTTAAACTTGACCCGACCCGACCCGATCCTGACTGTGTGGACTGGTTTATGCCGACGCTCGATCGGGGCTACGCCGACTGGGAAGGCGGCATCACCGCCTCCGTCGCCCTCAACGATGAGTATCACTCCAGCGAAATACCGCCCCTATTTGCCACCAGCTCCGTCGATGGCAACCTCTACATCGGCAGCCAAACCGAAACCAGCGGCACGGCCTTCGGCCCGCTCAACGATCGCCGCTATCCCATCCCCAAAATTCTCGCCACCTACCCGATCGGTGCTTCGATTTCCACCCCCATTTTCACTGACGGCAACCGCCTCATCGCAGCAGGCTACGGCGGCATTCACCTCTTCCAGATGACATTTAGCATCGCGAATGATGGCAGCACGCCGGATACACCAACTGCGATCGGAGCCAGCGGCACGCGCTACCGCTTAACCCTGGAATTGATCGATCACGTGGCCGGTTCCTTTGAGTCCACACCGATCGTCTGGGATGGAAAAATCTATATCTGTAGCCGTGATGGCTGGCTCTATAGCTTCGGCTAGCCATCACCCAACAACGCACCTTGACGTACAACTTGACCAACAAACACGAGTACAACCGAATGCTAACCCGAGCTTGCTTCCAGTTAGACCATCAAGGTCATAGCCTTTTTCTTCACTTCACATCCAACCATGGGCGCTTCGAGTTTCGTCGATTCACTCTTCGCTCTGACAACCATCTCAAAGGAACAGGACTGACATAACCAAAATAATTGACGACTACGAATATGGCGCAGCATCAATGCGTTACAGCAGGGACAGAGTTCCATGATCACCTTCCTTAAAGTTTGATTTGAGTGAGAGACATTAACTCGGCATCACTACCACACTCGAAAATTCTTACGAGTGGAATAGATTGTGATCTTTTCACACGCAAGAACGAAGCTTAAAACCACTTTTTTCCTAGCTGTTTAGCCTCTCAATCTCCCCTTAGATTAACAGCCAAGTCCAAAGTCTCGATATTTTCGTAATACTTATTGACGCAACCATAGCCAATTACCTTTTCCCAAAATTGAAGATTGTCAAAAAATATTTACTTGTTACATTTGATACAAACAATATTAAGAATGATCCTTCTTTGTGTCTTTTTTACCTGATATTTGAGCAACGAGAGCGAGTTCTGAAGTCTTTCTAAAAGCCAGATATACCTAAGGGGATCACCCTAAGCTGTCGTAGATCTACCCAGGAAAATGAAGACGATACGTAACACAAGCTTCTAGCTTGTCTGCAACCAGGATGGTTGAGTTACGTGATTTAAATCGCTTTAATTGTCTTGGACTATGTATGCTATTTTTATCTGTCGAGAACTCGCCATATAAATTTAAGTAAAAAACTTTTTTGCTTCAAAAAAACATAAATCAGTCAAGATAGACCTTGTTTATGACTGAGTTGAAAATCTCATTCAGTAGGTCAAGCCAATTAATGAAGACGATACGTAACACAAGCTTCTAGCTTGTCTGCAACAATGAATCCTGCAATCCAGTGCAACGCCAATATTCTGGCGATGTGGGTCGCTGCTTATGTAAGGAATCATGACACCAAGCTCGCCGATATGTTAACCATTGATTTCAGTTTGTCGTGACTGTCTACCGTTGCACGTTAGGGTGAAATTCCGGTGCAATTCATTTGTTTCGTGCCATCTCTCACATTTCCGATCGCCCTTTTTCACTGAAATCTATGCGTGTTTATCGTCCGATCACCCTTGCGAAACTGCGACTTGTCATGCTGCGCTCACGCCCATGGCTGACCCGATCGCACCTCATCTGTGGGCTCGGATCACTGCTGATTCTCTCGGCCTGTGGCAATACCCCCTCG
>JAAUPN010000262.1 GCA_012033105.1 Coleofasciculaceae cyanobacterium RL_1_1 | reverse complement strand
GAGCGTTGAGCGGAGTCGAAACGCGGTTTTTGACTAAGCAGAACAAAGCAATCTGTATCGTTTTTTATTGAACTGACTATAACACTAACTTGAGACTTTTGAGATTTTTAAAATCTCAAAAGTCTCATTTCCACAAGTGGTTGATCGATCCATGATTTGACTCGCAAAATTCTATTAAATAGACAACAATCAGAGAGCTTCCGCTTCCCGTAGCCAGACCAGCGTACTGTAAAGCTGAAAGGCGGCATCCCAATTGCTGGGACGCGATCGCGGTATTTCCACATGGGCGACAATGCCAGACATGAGATTGTAATAATCGATCGCCGTTTCAGCAAAGGGTGTGAATTCTCGCCACACACTCGCCGTCGGACAAAAGCGATCAACAGCGGCTAACATACCATTCCAATTAATTCGCGTCGTCGCGGTACTGGCCTGAAGTCCTTTCTGTTCCCGTTCAAGCTGTTCAGCCGTGAAAATTGCCCCTTGATCAAAGCGATAACTTCGATCGCAAAGCCGTAAAATACAGCGACGATCGGGCAAATGTAAATCCAATAACTGCACAAAATCGCGAATTTCTGGCTTGCGTTTTATCTTATCTTTGTCCTGTTTACTAATGTCGTAAGACACCGCATCAACGAAAAATGGAACACCGCCACGCACCTGACGCGCCACCTCAGAATGATTGAACTCTAGCCGCCCAACTTGTCCCAAAGAATCGCGACATACCGCCACCACATTGGGTTCGACCTGTTCGAGATGATCCACACAAAATACCTCGATCGTCTCAATCTCCGCGCGATCAACCCAAAACGTTTTCAGTCCAGCTTGTCGCAGGTCGCGCCCGTACACATCCAACGTCGCAAAATCGCCGATGCGATAGAGCCGCCAGCCGTGGGTTTGCAGTTGCAGGCGAGCGGTGTAGGGGTCGATATCGAGGACGCGGGCGAGCTGCTGCGCTAGGTCGCGGCGACGTTCTGCCGGGGTCGCTTCGAGGATGAGAAGACCGAGGCGATCGGGTTTGGTGAGTTTGGCGGAGGCGATGCGCTCGTGGCGACGTAGGCGATCGCGCACTTCGAGGCGCTGCAATCCCTGCCGCGCTTTGGTGATGATGTTCGGCGGCACATCCCCTGATTTGAGCAAATCACGGTAAATTCGCTCGGCCAAATCGAGACGATCGCGAGCCTCATTCACACGAGCGACGAGGTACAACACCGGAGCTTCCTGGCGTCGGCGTTGATAAATCGGTTTGAGGGCGCGTTGCGCGGCTTGCACCTCGCCGCGATCGAGCAGTTGGGAAATGCGTTGCAGTTCGCTAGCATCGTCAGCCATAGTATTCGGAAATGGTCAAAGCACGCATTGAGCCGATCTTACGCGATCCACTTCAAGCCGTAGCACCTATCCAACAATCAACCGACTTCTGTGATGATCGAACAATTTCACCGACGCTTGGCCGCTCTCAAAGCAGATTACAAATCCAGTCAAATCGCCATGGCTGAACTCGATGCCAAACGATCACACCTCCGCGATACGATGCTGCGCTTGTCCGGTGCGATTCAAGTCCTCGAAGAAGAACTCGCCCACGCCGAACCCTCTCGTGATATCGCGACCACATCTGACGCCCCAAACACGTTAAACTCCGAACAATCCCCCACCCCCATTCATATTCCCGCCGAGATTCCGCTACCCAGTACGTACGAAATCCTGGACGCGAACGAATCATTATGATTCAGCCCCTTCTTGATCGTGTCCTTGAATTACTCCGCCGTGATCTCGGTGCGATCGTCCGTGATCCCGAGGTGTACATCACCTTCGGATCACCAGTTCCCTCAAAACATAGCAGCATCGGCATTTATCCCGGATCGATCGATCTCGCCGGTTACGCCCCGATTCGTGATGAATCGCCAGTCTCAGAGCCATATCATGCTCGGGTAGAACGAGCGAGCGAATGTACACAGGGGTTTTTGATCGAAATTCATAGTCACGATTGGGCTGAACTCGATCAGATTATTTCGCTCACCTCTGGCATTTTGGCGATCCAACTCGATCCACAGTACGAAACGTTGCCGACCGTGGTGTATCGTCTCGGGCAAATTATCACAGAACATCGGTTACGCCGCATCAGTCAGCTCGGTGTGGATTATCTTGGTGCAGTCTCAGAGCCGAAAGCTCGGTTAAAGTTTCAAGTCGATTTAAAATTTACCAGCACTCTCGATCGCCCGAATCCCGTGGCTGTGAGCGAAGAACTCGCGATCGATTCCGAGGTCTAAAATCTAGATCTCGATGGAATATTCCCAAGATTTCCAAGTGTTTCAATTTTCCAAAAGCTTGAAACACTTTCAAGGTAATTATCTCTGCTTCAAGTCAAACAGCTCTAGTTAGCACACACCCAAAGGTTTCGACCACGATGTTTAGCCTCATAAAGTGCTTGATCCGCACGACTGAGGATGGCTTCAGGCGTCTGTTCATGCGTGGGGATGCAGCTTGCAACTCCAAGACTAACGGAGACAAACACCGTCGTACTTTCGGTGTGATGATGGACGATCGCCAAATCCCAGATAGCTTGACGAATGGCTTCCGCCACAATAATTGCTCCACCAATATCTGTCTCTGGCAGGAGAACAATAAACTCCTCACCACCGTACCGAGCCAATAAATCGGTTGGACGCCCAAGCTGTTTCAGCGCCGTTTGAGCAATTTGAATTAGACAGTCATCGCCCGCTGGGTGGCCCTGGGTGTCGTTGTATTGCTTGAAGTGATCCACGTCAAAGAGGATTAACGACAGCGGCACTTGCGATCGAGTCAGGCGCTGCCATTCGTGCATCAGCGTATTGTCAAAGCGGCGACGATTCGCAATTTTGGTCAGACCATCGAGTTCGCTGAGTTCCTTCAGGCGGGTATTGGCATGAATCAGAGCCATGTTGGTGGCCGTTAAGCGTTGGGATTGTTGATTGAGCCGATCCATTAACTCTGCGTGTTGGATACCGATCGCCAATTGTCCCGCGACTTCATGCAACAAATCGGCCTCATCGATGCGCCAAACCCGCTGACTCGTACAGGCATGAGCCACCAACAAACCCCAAACCGTGGGCGGATGTTTGGGATATTCCTGCACGATCGCCGCCACCATTTGAGATTGAACACCCATAGCCTTGAGATCTCCCAAACTCGCAATCAAACAGAGCCGCCAGTTCTCTGGGGTGACTTCGGACGCGATCGACTCGATATCATCCATCGTCGGTACAATCCAGGTACGCTCAGACTGTAGAAAAAAACTGCGGCAAGCGTCCGGAATGAAGTACTGCTGTTGGCGGAGGTCGGACGGAATCGGATAACCAGAAATGGCAGCTTCCCAAGCAATTTGTGCGTGTTGATGGGTGGCAAAGCGATAAATAATGACGCGATCGGCTTGCAAACTGCGCTGAACACCCGTGACAGCACTGGCAAGAATACGATCGAGATCCAAGCTTTCGCGAATCTGCTGAGAAATTAGACGGAGCGTATATTCCCGCGAGGCTTGGGATACCAGCGCTCGTTGGGCACGTTTAACCGTCGTAACGTCGTGAAAAATAACCAGCAGCGATCGCACCGCACCAATGGTGTCCGTTTCCGGAATCAGGTGTGCCTGTAGCGCCCGCTCGTCACCCAAGGCAAAGAAATCAGTCTCTAAACTTTGCTTGCGCCCGGTTACAAAGGTGCGATCGAACAAAATCTCCCACTGTTTCCCCCAAATTTGAAACAGCTCGATCTCCGTATAGGACTGCTTGAGAATCTGACTCGCCGAACAGCCCCACCACTGCGTCAGCGTGGCATTGACGTAAAGAATCCGTCCGGCTCGATCAAACCGAGCAATCCCATCTGGCGAATGGCTGATCGCGGCCTTAAATTCGGCAACGCGAGAATGAATCGGCTCTCCCGAATCGCCCAAAGTATTGGGGTTACCGTCCGGGGTCTCCAGCGCAAACAAGGATAGATAGTAATGACTCGCCTGAATCACTGGCCGATCGGGTTCACACGGTTCTCTGACGGCGTGGGGCGCTGTCGGCGGATCGATCGCAATCCCCACCCGCATCGCACAGCTAGCGTCGTCACTGAGCTTGAGTCGTATTGGCAACGTGGTCGGTACTCCCGTAGCCTCAACCCGTGCAAATGCCGAACCGAGCTTTCGCGCCGCTTGCCGCCCCCATAACTCGTGGAGTAAACGCCCCACCGGATCAACTCCTCCCACAACCTGAGCACGGTAGGCATCATTCACGGCACAAACACGCTGACTCGCATCCAGCACCACCATGGCAAATGGCAGCGCCTGAATCGCAGTCTGGATCGCGGTTTGAACCGCAGAGACTTGTCCCGGCTGGCGATCGGACTGAGGGCGTACCGACGAATGCTGGACGAACGGCTTGGAATGTATGGATGGAGAATGCATTAGCGAAGAGGGGGGTGGCAACTCTGGAGGGGCGCAATCCTCTGAAGCTTGAAACCACGGCGAGTCGTTGTGGCGATTTTCGCAGCGTGGAACACCGATGGACGATATGCCCTCAAACAACATCACAAGATGGCAGTGCGGTACGACCCCAGCGACAAAGTGCCAAAGAATCGATCGCTCGGTGTCCTGCGTATCGATCGCCACCCACGCACCCTGACCACAGCCTTCTGCACGAGCCGCCTGCCAATCTTGCTCATAATCAACACCTTTCCAACCCTTGAATAAGGCTTGATTCTCTAGCTCTTGCGACGGATTTCGCAACAAATAACCCACAGCATTGCTCGCGGCAAGACAGCGCCACCAATCATCGACAATCGCAATCGCCTCAACCGTGATCCTCAGAAGATTTATCAGTGAATCCGGTATTTTCTTGAGCATTAAATGCCTCCACACCCATCTTGCCGTGGGACTCTAAACAGCAATTTTTAAGTCAAAAATTGGATTTATTTTCGATCAAAATAAAATTTGGATTCAGAGCTTAAAAAAAGCAAACTTTTTCAAAACAATTGAAAATAGCGACGCAAATCAAAAAGGTATGGTTACTATTACCTTCTTTATGGTAACACGAGAAAGATGATATACGTACTCGTGAGTATGTATTTACAACCACGTTTTTTACGTATGAGTATGTAG